>NZ_CP030850.1:2226538-2544615 GCF_003325355.1 Runella rosea | reverse complement strand
ACAATAAAGGCAAAGATTAACCCGATAATGGCAACACTTGCATTACCCAAAGACAAAAAATTTAATAAAGTAATAAACATTATAGCGGTGGCTATTCCGTTGGTTGTGGCTATTTTGCTCAATCCCCGCATTCCTAAAGTTGAGCTTGGAGAGTGGAGTAAAGTATTGCCTCACGTCAATGGTCTCATTAATACCTTAACCTCGCTTACATTATTGGCGGGATATTACTTTATTAAAAAAAAGAACATTGCAGCTCACCGCTTAATGATGACAGTTTCTTTCAGCTTAGGCGCTTTGTTTTTGGTCAGTTATGTCTTGTATCATCTTTCCAACGAATCTACTCCGTTTGGGGGAGAGGGGCTGATAAGACCTATTTATTATTTTCTGTTAATAACGCACATAACGTTGTCAATTGGTGTTGTTTGGTTTGTGTTGCGAGCCATTTATTTTGCGTTGAGCAATCAGATTGACCTTCACAAAAAAGCAGTGAAATGGGCGTTCCCAATTTGGCTGTACGTAAGTGTTACTGGAGTAATTGTCTATTTAATGATTAGTCCTTACTATAATTGAAGATAAGTATGAAAAAGTTAATAAGTTTGTTAGTGATTTTTTTGTTGGCACTTGTTTTCTCTGAAAGTGCAATGGCACAGTGTGCGATGTGCAAAGGAGCCGTTGAAACCAATATGAGCACTGGAAGAAATGTAATCGGAAATGGTATCAACGCTGGTATTGCGTATTTATTTGTGTTTCCATACCTTACCGTTGGCGTCATTGCCTATTTGTGGTATCGCAGTAGCAAGAAAGCCTTGGCAGAGCGTGTGGCGCTTCAACAGCGGTTGCGCAGTGTAATAAACGGCTAAAAAGCGTTCTTGTTTATGCATAGTTTTTACGGATTTAGGGCTTTTTTTCCCAAATCCAATGCTCCCAATCTAATTTTTGTTCAATGTTTACTTCAGCCAAATCACTTTTTGATTACATCGTCCAAAATGTCACTGCTTATTCTTCAAAAGAGACAAAAGCAATGGCGTTTATGCTTTTGGAGCATTATTTGCGCCTGCGAAGCGTCGATGTGATGGTAGACAAGCCCATTTCGGCTGATGAGTCACAACCAAACTGGGATAAAATCATTGAACGACTAAACCAAAGTGAACCGATACAGCACATTATTGGGGCTACTTTTTTCTGTGGTCTTGAATTTAAGGTTTCTCCTTCGGTATTGATTCCTCGCCCAGAGACGGAAGAGTTGGTTCGGTTGATTGTAAAAGACTGTTTTTGGGAAGAAAATCCCGTTAAAATCGTTGATATTGGCACTGGCAGTGGTTGCATTGCTATTGCCTTAGACCGCTTTATGTCATTTGCTAAAGTGTGGGGGTGGGATGTGTCTGACGTAGCGTTGACTGTTGCGCGTGAAAATGCTCATCGACTTTTATCGGAAGTTACCTTTGAGAAATATGATATTCTGAAAGATACTTCGTTTGACGGTCAGTTCGACGTAGTGGTGAGTAATCCGCCCTACATCACGTATGCTGAACAAACAAGTATGCAGCCGAATGTGCTGCGTTTTGAGCCGCATTTGGCATTGTTTGTTGAAGATGAAGACCCACTTTTGTTTTATCGGGCCATTGCTGATTTCTGTACTAAACATTTAAAGACGGATGGAACATGTTATCTCGAAATAAACGAGCTTTTTGGCGAGGTAGTAAAGCAATTGTTTCTTGAAAAAGGCTTTAAAAAGGTAGAAGTAATTCAGGATATGTACGGCAAAGACCGTATTGTAAAAGCGCAATTATCAGCATAAAAAAAGCATTTAAAAAAGAAAATGGGGTGATGTAAATCTCCCCATTTTCTTTTTTATGCCATAACGATTTTGACATCGTAGTTAAATTAGGATGATTTATCCAATCTTAAGTATATTAATCAGTAAGTCTAGCGTTAAGGTTTTTGTATATGCATGAAACGCTGTAATTTGCCGATATTTTTTGATTCGAATTAAAATGAATGTTACTGGAATTGCTTTTTTTAGATCATTGTTTTTAGCGGTTGTGTTTATTAGTGTTGGGTATGCGCAGGATGTCCGTAAGGTAAGTGCTTCTATGATTATGCGCACGTCACACAAAGGAAAAACCACCAATACGCGGGCAGAACTCTGTTATGCTACTTCTGGTAGAATGGTGACGTTATTTCCAAAACCTGCTGAGTTGTATTTATTTAACAATGCCAATGGTGAATTAAGGGTGTATGACCCGACAAAAAATACCGTATTGCAACAACAAAATGCGACTTACAGCACCGAGACAACGCAATTCTTCTTTTTTCTTCACAATCGTAAAGCGGATTTGGGCTTGTCAAGCATGGGGTTCAGCTTAGGAAGTACAAAGTTTGAGAATGGAGTAATGATAACGACTTGGAAATCGCCTACTCCTTTAGCTAAAAATATTAAACGGGTGGAATTGGTGCATAAAGGCCAAAATCCCATTTTTATGAAATACGTTGATCCTTCAGAACGAACGATTAAGAAGGTGTTTTACTATGATTATACGAAGTTGGGAACGGTCGATTTTCCGCAGACAATTACGCAAATTGACTATGTAACAGCCAAAGATTCCATCGTAACCAAAACTGCTTACGGTGCATTGAAAATAAATGAGCAGGTGCAGTCTAATTTGTTAGAATTTACCATTCCGTCTAATGCTAAGATAATCAAATGAAAACTCTCAGGCGCGGAAAATGGGTCATTTTGCTCTTAACAGCCCTGTCGATGCAGGGCATGGCACAAGTGTCTGATTTAGATTTATTGGCCGAATCTGGTTCTGCCCCAACGGTCAAATTCGGGCAAGCTAAGAAGGTAAAACAAAAGGCATTTTTGCGATTTAATCCCGTGTATTGGATGCTCAATGGCGCCCTGACAGGGTATCAAAAAGTAATATCTCCGCAGATTTCGGCCGAGTGTCTTTATGAACTTTCTTGCTCCCGCTTTAGCCGGGCGGCGATTCAAGAATTTGGTATTTTTAAGGGCATTGCTTTAAGTGCCGATCGCATTTCGCGTTGTAATCGAGTGGCAGCAACCAGCATTGAATTGATTCGTATTTCACCTCAAACGGGGAGAGTGATAGATCTGCCTTCGATGTATCGCCAAAATGTCAAAACCAGTAAATGATGCGTAAAAGGAATAGTTTTAATGTATTATTTGGGTTGTGTAATTTGATAAGTTTACTGACTTGGCTTCCCCTAAATGCACAGCAAAAACCGCCTTCAGATTCACTTTTTGTAGAATATTTATTGGAGAAAAAGTACTACAACGACGTACTGCAATGGACTGGAGAACATCAGTCTCTCCCGTATTTTCGCGCCCTTGCGTTTTATAATCAACAACAGATAGATTCGGCCATTCATTATTTTGAACGTGTACCAGTTCAGCACCCTTATTATATCAAATCACGTTTTTTGGAAGGATTTGGGCATACTTTTTCAAAAAGATACGAAAAAGCAGACACTATTTTTACGACGCTGCAAGTAGGGGATTCGCTACAAATGGCGTTAAGAAATCTACAATTAGCGGGAGTGAGCTTATTGAAACGCGATACATTGCGGTTTTCAACCTACCAATCTCAATTTAGCGGCAAGTACTTTGCCTTCAGTCAGGAAGAGGAAATGCTAAAGCAAAGCTTTGATATGCTCAAAAAACATAAGCGCAAGTCGCCAGTGGTAGCAGGGCTTATGTCGGCGATTGTGCCCGGAACGGGAAAAATGTATGCAGGCAAACTAGGGCAAGGGGTAATTACTTTTATTCAGAATGTGGCCTTGGGTTTCCAGGCGCGTGAGGCTTATCGAAAAGATGGTTGGAAAAGTCCGCGTTTTTTGCTGTACAGTGGATTATTTACGTTTTTCTACGTAGGCAATATTTGGGGAAGTGTACTTACGGTTAATATTCGCCAACAGGAATTTAATGATAAAGTGGATGGACAGATTTTGTTTAATATGCAGATTCCTTTGCGTACTGTTTTTAATCAGTAGGGGAGGAGTAGCGCAAGTTTCATTGACGGCCGACAGTCTCGTGGCAGTAGGCCAGTTTGATTTGGCTTCGGTGTATTATGAAAAAGCATTGTTTGATCAGAGTCAACAAATTGACTCAATGAATGCTGATGTATATAGATTGATGGCCAATGAGTTATTATACAAAAAAATTCGGTGCCAGAAATACCTGAAACGTTTTGAGGATGCTTGGCAAACAGCTCAGCGTTTTAATCTTAATGAGCCGAATGATACACTGCACTATAAACTCAGATATGAGGTAGCATTGGCGGGTTATTTGAGCCAACATTACGGAGAAGCACACGGACAAATCTTGCAAACGAGGTTCTATATACGCGATTCTACGTTGTTTTCAGGTTTGGATGTATTGGAGATTCTTACTCTCAATGAGCTTGACCGTTGGGCCGAATCAAAGGAATTGTTTAAGCAATACGCCGCTCGCAATCAACTAAATATAGATACCGAGGAGTTATATCGTTTTCTCAAAAAAAAGCCTAAAAGCCCCGAAAAAGCGCAATTGCTTTCGTTTATCATGCCTGGTGTAGGGCAGATGTATGCGGGTTTCCCGAAAGAAGGGCTTGTTTCGGTTGGCCTACAAACATTGGCTTTAGGTTTTGGGGTATATCATGTATGGCACCGTTATTACCTGATTGGTTTTTTTACGGGCGCGGGTATGTTTCAGGCTTTTTATTTTGGGGGAGCCCGTCGGGCAGAATTAATGGCTGAAGAGACGAACCGAAAACGAAAAGCGAAGAATAATCAGAGAATACGGATGACTTTGATTGAGTCAGAAAACAAAAAAGGGAAGTAATTGCTACTTCCCTTTTTTGTTTCTATTGGACGAATTAGTTGGTCCACATGAAGAATTTCTTGTTGTTGACGTATGAATCGAATTTCTTTTCTTCGATTACTTCCATCAATAAAACAATCCAGTCAATCAAGTTTACAATTCCTAAACCACCGCAGGTCAGGATGTAACCAACGATAACGCCGCCCGCAGTACCTAAGTAAGCACGGTGAATACCTAACCAACCAACAACCCAAGAAAGGATAAAAGCTACAACTGGCTTTTTGTCGCCGGCCATTACCTTAGTAGCATCGCCAGCCTGTCCTGTGCCCATAAGACTTTCAAGCGCAGAGGTAGCTTCTGCGGTATTTGCTAAATCAAGTTGCTCACCAGCATTAAGGGTTTGCTCAATGGCTTGTGCATCAACAAAATATTCAGCAGTGTTGGTAGCATAGCTTTTACCTACGAGAAGTACGGCAAAGCTGAAAACAAGTGCAAATAGTTTTTTCATAAACTTACTTTGGGTTTTTGTTTAAATACGAGCCAAAAATAGACTTTTGACGCGCAACGTACAAATAAGAATACGCAGAATTTTTAGAATTTGAAAGAAATTCCAGCTTGAACCCATGAACCGCCTGAGCCAAGGTCAGCAAAGAGAGCCATCTTTTCAGAGAAATTATACGTACCGCCAACTCTGGCAAGCAAATTAGCTGTGGTATAGCGAGTTCGTGAACCAAGACCGTAGGCATTCCAATAAGAGTCGGGATATCCGTAGCTCCGAAGCAAAATACCACCTGATACGTACAAATCGAAATCATCATTATCTAAATTTAAGATACGATTAAGGTGGTACGTGGCCCGTGGTCCAATTTGAATGTCAGAATAAGAATAGTTGACACCAATGTAACCAAGGCTAGGTCTTTCATAGCTGGCATATAAACCTACTCCTAAATCATCCATAATTCCATACTCAACAGTTGCATTGGCTCCCAGTGAGAAAAGACCGACACCAATGGCCACTCTTTTATCGCCTTTAGAGAATTGAGCAATAGAAGTTGAGTGGAAACAAATCATTGCCGCAAAGGCCAACAATGTGATTGAAAATAATTTTTTCATAATGAACTTTTGATTAATAGTTGGAAAAACGTTTCAAAGAAACTACAAAAAGCACTTAGAAAAAAGCTGGAATACGCTAATTTATTATTCGGTAAGCTGAGAAGTAAAAAAGGTTTTCTCTTTGGGTAAATGTATAGACGATGCTGGAAAAATACAAGCGATTTAACTGATTTTAATCAGGTGCCAATAAGTAATGTGGGGGCTACCTACGGCCCCCACTGCCCTGTAATTAAAACATTACTGCATTGCTATAACTATTCGCCCTTCTTCCATACCCGTAATCTCAAACTTGGGCGCGGTGAGTTTGGACATGAAGTCTACGAGGTCATCGGCCGAGCCTGTATGCTCCAGAGAGAGCGTTCCTGTGCCATCTTTCAAAGCGCTTTTCACATCTTTAATTTTGGGGCTTTTGCGAAGCGCATCGCCAAGGGCTTTGAGTTTGATAAAGTTGGCGTTGGAGGCCGCAATGGTTGTCAGGGTGGTAGAAGTGGCGGTTGCGCCGCCCAATCGCGCGCTGGCAGTCGTATTTTTGGACGAAGCCGCTGGCCCCGCACTGGCAAACTGAATGTTCATCGAACACAGTCGTTCCATCAAATACTGTGACATATTTTCGGAGGCATTGTGAATGGCGGTTTTGTTGGCAATCGCTTCCGACACATCAATGCCGCCGCCCGAAACGGTGTTGGTGGCCAATATAGACCCATCTTCGGTCGAAATAGCCCTGATTTCCAAACGCGCACGGCACGATACCATGCCGCCCTGCGCGTTGGTGCGCTCAGAAATGGACTGCCCCGTGATGATTATCTGCGCACCCATTTTGAGGCCCAAGGCCGCCATTTGGCCCATATCCCCCGTTGAGTCAGAGACTTGCCTCATTTTTCCGTATACCTTAGGGTCTACGACTCGAAAGCCCGCTTCTACAAAAGAACGTGTCAGTTCGGTTTCGGTGGCCGATTGCTCAATGACTACGGGTTTGAACACTGCCGAAGCCGAGCTTTGGCGGCTGGTGATTTCTTCTGGCTTCGTGGTTTCTTTTTTCTTGCCAAACAGGCCCTGCACCACATCGCGGGCTAAGCCTACGTTGGCTTCGCGCTCTTTGAGGGCGATTTCACGCTCGCGCCGGGCGAGGTCGGTGGTGTTATTGTCGCGGGCGGTGCCTGCGGTAGTGGCTTCGGTGACCAAAATGATGACTTTAGGTGAGCCACTGCGGAGCATTTGACAGTTTTGCGGACTGTATTTTTTGATTTCTTTGGGCTTCATGGGTTCAGGAATGTCCATGTTGTCTTTGGCTTCGGCCAATACCTCCACAGCTCGGATGATGGCTTTTTGGGTAGCATCTTGCACAGCACGGTTTTCGGTACTGCCCGCTATTTTGACTCCTCCGAGCGACAGGCCGCTGAAACCGCCGATTTTGCCTTTCATGTTGATGTCTTTACTGAAGAGCAATTCGCCCGTTTGAGGGTTGAGGACTTTGAGCGTAAAACCCACCGTAGCCTGATTGCTACCGCCACTTATGCCCAAAACCGTGGTGGAGGAAGTGCCTTGGGTAAAATCGGTAACCTCCCCCGTAACAATGAGTTGAGCACCAATCATTTGACCCGCCTGCGGCCCTGAGCCGTTGGTGAAGCCATCCTGAGCCAAAGCCATTTCGCCAGTGGCATCAGAAATATTACGGTTCATTTCCAACATCCTGAAACAGTTGGTCTGTTGTAGGGCCGAGGTAAGCATGGTAGCGAGTTCGTCGCCAAAGGTGGCGTGGGCTTCACTTGATTTAGTAGAGACGCTGAAGCGTGCTACTTTGACCGTTACGCGTTTGTCGCGGGGTAGGTCTTTGCATTTTTCTGCGACTTGTTCGAGGGTAATTTTGTCGCTTTTTTGACCAAAAGCTGCTTGTACAGACAAAAAGACAATACACAAATAGAGGTACGATTTCATAAAATTTGGAAGAGCTAAAGTGTTGAGAAAAAGATGGTATTTACAGTTATGTTGCGTTTAGTAGGGAAAGGTTATCATGGGGTGGAAAGAAATATTTTCTTTTGAGTTTTGTCAAAAAGTAAGTAGTTATGAGGCTAAATCAAGCATCAAAAGTCTTGGGTAAGGGCTAAGAAAACAACCCCTAAAAATAGGGGAGAGGCCTTTGAGAGATAATTCAGAAGTGCCTCTCCCTTCAAGTGTGAGTTACAAATATTCGACTTGTGAAGTAGGCATCTCAGCGGGACGTTCTGGAACGGTTTCGGTTTTTTGTAGCCAGTTTACCATTGCCGCTGCAATAAAACCGCCAAGTGCGAAATAAAACCCAAAGCGATACTCAAATACCAGTGGCATATTTTGTGAGCGGTACCAGGCGTCGGAAAAAATCCACATACTGACTAAACAAACGATTCCAGAAAGGGCGGTAATGGTAGCAATCTTCCGTTTGATGCGGTTGGGTATTTTCATAAAAGCGACAGCTAAACCCAGTAAGCCCATCAAAAAGGCCAAACGTGCCCAGTCGCTGTCAACGATTACGTCTTTTGCCACTGGGCCATTTTTTTCGTTGGTCATATTGGTTTCTTTCACAAGGTTTTCGCCCACCACGAACTGAATTCCTGAAAGCTGGCCCAGTGGTGTGGGGTTGTCTGTGCAGCGGACCGTGGCAAAAGGAAGTAAAAAGCACAGTAAGGCGGCTAAAAATGTAGCAGGGGAGGCGAATTTCTTTTTCATGATCAAAGCGTAATTTTAGAGTGATAAAAGTTGGTTTACGCTGATAGGTTGTGGAAAAGAAAAAAAGGTTATCGGGCAGGATGAAAAAAAAGGGATTTATTTTTGGGAGGGAGAAAAAAACGCGTTTGATAAGAAAGTAGCCCCGTTTTGATAACTTTTTGGATAGGGGTTTACACTTCCATCCAAAAACAAGTATTTTGGAACTCTAAATCCAACCTTACCAAAAAATGTCTATTCTACCTTTTTGGGGACGTTCCCAAACCCGCCGGGACTGTAGCCAATATGAATCCATTGCGACCATTAAAACCACTTTTCGGAATGCCACTTACCGCGACGAAAACAGCATGTACAATTGTCTTTATATATTGTATTATGCCAAAGTCGAAAGCTACGTACTCAATCATGGTGGCAAAAAAGATGATGCCCTCGATGTTTTTCAGGATGTGGTGGCGGTAGTCTTGGTAGCCATGCGAAATACCGAAAAACTCCTAGCTATTGATACAGATGATTTTGCCCCGTATCTGATGGGGATTGTGAAAAATACTTGGAGAGGCCGGTTTCGTAAAAAAAGTTCTACCGAACGGGTAACTGATTTTACAACCGAGGTCCTCAATGAAGATTCGGAAGACTTAAATGAAATGCTGGACATCTTAGAAGATGCCCAGATTGTACAGGAGGCCATTGCCAATCTCCCCATAAAACAACAAGATTTTGTGAAGTTGTTTTATTTTGAAGATAAATCCTACCTTGAAATTGCCCAAGAGCTGGGGCAAAGTGCCGATAGCTTGAAAGCAAATCGCTATCGAATTGTTCAGAAACTACGAGATTATTTATTACGTAATCAATAAAATACTATGGAACTATCTGAGGAGTTATTAAGGAATATAGAGGATTATTTGGAGGGAAAACTGTTAGCTGAGGAAAAACGAGCGTTTGAATTACGGATTGAGGCAGAACCTGCCTTGAAAGAAGAAGTAGCAGCTCAAAGGCGTTTGAAAAACGCGCTTGAAGTAATTAAAACCAAAGAAAGGCTAAAACAAGCATACACCGAATATGAAGAGGCCACAAAAGTTAGACCTCTCAATCGTCCAGTTTGGCAGACCTACGCCGTAGCGGCCTCCGTGATTGGCTTAATGCTGGGAATTATTTATTTTGGAACAGATATTTTCAAGCCCGATTCAGAAATAGCTTTTAATGAGTTTTACCAGCCTGAGGCCAATGCACGCGGAGAGTGCCCGCAGGAGTTACCAGCGTTTTCGTTGTATGAAGAAAAGCAGTACGAAGATGCACTGGCGGCCGCAATGACGCAAAAAGATGATTCTACCCACTGTGTGCGGTACTTCGTAGGTATCAATCAATTGGCATTGGCCAAATTGCCACAGGCGATTCAATCGCTTCAGATTGCCCAGACATCTCCCAATCCTTCCATCCGTAGAAAGGCAGAGTGGTATCTTGGGTTGGCGTATTTGCGGGATAATAACGAAGAAAATGCCGAAAAAACCTTTAAAGCGATTGTAGAACGAAACGAATCCGAAAACCCGTATGTACAGCCTGCTGCTAAAATCCTCAATCGTTTTTTTAAATAATCAGCAAAAAATTTGGCTTATGTGGCTCGGGATGGGCCTGTCGGCAGTAGGATGGGCCGCCGAAAAACGGGCTTTATTGATTATGATTGCCCAGTATCCCAATGCAAGCGGCTGGTCAAAGCTGAACGCCCAAAATGACCGAATGTTATTGACCCAAACGCTCAAAAATCAAGGGTTTAAAATTACTGTTTTGTCTGACCAACAAGCAACTGCCGACAACATAAGGAAAGCCTGTGCTTTACTCCTACATATGACGCAACCTGGCGATAAAGTAATAGTGGGATATTCGGGGCATGGCCAGCAATTATTTGATTTGGATGGTGATGAAACTGATCAATTGGATGAGGCGCTCGTTCCCTACGATGCGCCCCGTAGGGCAGACATGAAAATGTACAAAGGCCAAAAACATATTCTCGACGACGATATTGGCGTTTTTGTGCAACAGATGAAATTAAAATTGGGAGGCAATGGCCAGCTGGTGTTGCTTTTGGATTGCTGCCATGCAGGTACGGGGGCCCGGGCAGATGCGCAAGCGTACCTACGTGGAGGGGCATTGCCGATTATTCCTTCCGATTTTAAAGAATCCAGTGCGTTGCAGCAGCAGGAGGGTTCAGGTTTTGACGATGGCAATTTTTCAACGCGGGGTCAAGAAGCTACGTTTGTCTTATTTGCGGGTGCGGCAGCGAGCCAACAAAATTATGAGGTTAAAAACGAGTCGGGGGTGGCCTACGGGGCACTTTCCTACGCGTTTTGTGAAGCCCTATATCGGTTAAAAAAAAAGGAAACCTATCGAGGACTATTTGGTCAAATAAGTACTATTCTTTTGCAAAAAGCCCCATTTCAAACCCCCACTATTGAGGGCAACACCGATGCAGAAGTATTGGGCGGGGAGCTCATCGTAGCCCCCACTACCGTGGAAGCATTGATTGAAAAATCAACGCAATACTGTCGAAAAGTTCGGGTAGGGGTTGGGGAGTTGGCGGGCGTATTTAAGAATGCGGTTTTTCAATTCTCGCCCAAAACTTCTGCGCGGGGTGACTCCACCGTTGTTATGGTAAAGGGGAAAGTAATTTCAGCCGATGCTTTTGGGGCAATCGTTGAATTGGAGAGAGAGCTTCCTCTGGCAATTATCAAAGAACTTCGAGCAACCGAAACAGAAAAAGCTTTTGGGGAAGTGTCCAAAGGCGTATATATCGGACGTTGTTCTGATACTCAGTTTCAAAATCAACTAAAAATAAAGATTGAAGGTTATCCATTGCTTCGGCTCAGTTCAATCGGTGCGTCGGCGTATAGTATTAGCCAAGAGGGAGATAATATAAAATTAATAGACTGTGCTACCCAACGGGTGTTAGATAGTTTGGTCAAAACAGAGGATGCCGACGAGCGGTGTATTGAGCGATTGCTGGCTTTTACGCGTGCTGAAATACTCCGAAGAATGGAGATTTTACAAGATTTTTGTAAAGTAGAAGTTCGGTTAGAGCAAAGTAATCAGGTCGACACCGTAATGCCTTCCATTAAAATAAAGGTTCCAACTACCTTGATTGTAACAAACAAAGGCACTCAACCCGTCTATGTGTCTATTGCTGATATTCAACCAGATGGCTTTATAAATGTTATTTTGCCAAATGCCAGTCGCAATATTCTGCCGCTGAGATTAGCTCCTAGCGAGACACGGGCCCTGCCCCTGGCTATATCGCCCCCTCTGGGTTTTGAGATGTATAAAATTTTTGTAACTCCCTCATCTCTAGACTTGTCTGTTCTTATTAATACCCGTGGAGAAACCACTTTGGAACATCCTTTGAAACAATTGTTTTATAAAACCTATCGTGGAGAAGCTCCCGTTGCCTTGGATATTTCTGCATTAGCAGTATTGTCGTATTCTTTCAAGATAGTTCCTTAAATTTTTTTTTGCTTTTGATAACCTTTTTCTGGCTAAGTACTACCCCAAAGTGTAAACCTAAATGTTTCACTTTAACGGTACTTAGTCATGTTACTTACACGTATACTTACTTCTGTCGAAGACCTGAATCGCTATTCGGAGCTATACTTCACTAAATCAGGTATTTTGGTTAAACTTAGCTACCTGAAAAACTCTCACGTTCGGATTTTTTATAAGGTAAATAACCCCGATAAATGGATTGCTGGCTACGTTCAAAACGGCAACGGAGACTTGCGCTATTTTCAATCGTTACCTTCTAGTCGTAATAACGATTTTGTGGCTCAAATGGGAGTGGTAGCTACCGATATTCTTGAAACAGGCTGCACTTTCATCGACCGTATGTCGCCTTTGGAGCGGCACCAAGTGTATTTGACGCTTATCGCAGAAGCATATATGTCGGGTAAAGCAGTGCTTTTAGGGGGTTCAATTATCCCTAAAGTGCAAAACTATCAAATGCTAACCATGCCTCATTTGCTGATTGAAGAAAAAATGGAGTTTGATGGGAAGGAAATCCTGATGAAACAATACTATGGTTTTCGGTCAGAATTCTTACGTAGCTCCATGGCCTTATTTCTGAGGGAATTTAGAGAGATAACCGTCCATTCCCTAGTCAAAACCTTAAAAAGAATCAAAGTCGCGTTTCGTCACTCTCAGACTTCTATCAGTCACTAAAAAAATGCTTCCCCCTATTTTTAGGGGTTGTTATTCTTTCGTAGGGAGAAGAACTTTGGCCTTGTTTTTAAGCAATTAGGCCATAATCTAAAAGTATATGTACCTAAATAAAAACAATCAAAACTTTTACATCAATGAATAATCGAGAAAGAGCTGAACAATATGTAAACGGCCACACAGGGGTGGCAGTAGGTGTGGTACTTGCTACGGCATTGGTGCCAGGGGCAGCCTCTACAGTTTTAGTTGCTCAGGAAGCGGTGATGGCTCACCAAATAGCCCGAATTTATGGCAAAAATATCACGAAAGATGAGGCAGGTGCAATTGCTGCTAAAATTGGTTTAGCTTCTGTAGCGGGAAAAGTAGTTGCCCTAGAAGCAGCAATTTTAGCCGGACCATTTGCATTTGCCATTAAACCTGCCATTGCAGCAGGTATTATTAAAATACTGGGCGGAATGATCATCGACTATTTTGAGAACTAACAATTTTGTGGAGCCTTCGAGCTACCCCTAAATAGTGGCGATTTTAGTCCTTTTGAAGCGTTATATATACTCTACTATTGAAAATCTATCTACATTATGACTACTCTCCATACCCCGCCTACATCTTTGGCATTGCCTATTTGGATAAGTGACCGCAGAGAAAAAATTCCTTTTGAGCAAATAGTTTGGCTCCAATCCAGCAGAAACTACACCGTTTTTTTGCTTTTGGACGGACGCAAAGTGATGACTGCCAAAACGTTGGGCGAGTATGAAAAAAAACTACCAGAGGGTTTTGTTAGAGTTCACCGTTCGTCGATTGTTAACTGTGAGTATATCGTGCAGTTGAACCGCGTACAGCGCATGTGTATTTTAAAAAATGGCCAAAGCATAAGAATTTCGGGGCGCCGCCTAAGTAATGTCATTTTATCCCTAATGGGATAAGTTTATCGGCCAAAAAATACCTAAAAGTTAAATTGTTCTTTTATTTTTAAGTGTCTAAAGAAGGTTAGCTACAAAATAACAACACACCTAAAATTTTTCTGAAGAATGTGATAACCTTATGAAAGTTGAGTGCAACCCATTATTGAACGCATAACGAAGTGCTTTCAATCTCTCAACTCAAACATCAATATTCCAATGAAAAATGTATTAGCTCCCGTTGCCACCGTTATTTTGCTAGCTACTGTCATGGTTTTCAATAGCTGTAAAAACCGAGAAGAAGATCCTACGGTAGGGTTTTCGAAGGAGATTCAGAAAATTGTTCCCCAAAGTATTGTTAATGACCTCCGTGCCAAAGGCATGACCATCAATGAAGGAAAAGTCCCCCCCACCCTTGAGGGGGCTTTTAGGGCAAACCCGTACGAGTTGTTGAGCCCAACTGGACCAGAAGATGTTTGGGCCAAAGGGAAAATCATAACCGCGTATCGGTACTTGTTCAGCCAGCAAACGGCTGATGGGAAGGAGGTTAAAATTGATTATAAAAGTGAAAACGGTGTAGATGTAGGTAGTGGTTTAGGAGCTTTTATATCAGGCTATGGTAACAAATTTACGGTTTTTGCCGAGGTAAAAGGGAGACATGAAAACGTAGATTATACCAATCTGATTGTCATATCAGGAGAAGTAACGCCCAAAGGCATCGCTGATTTGCAACATAGTTTGTACTTAACCCAAAAAAGTGAAGGGCCAGGGAGAGGAGTGCTGATTCCGGTTAATACTGGAAGAATATGGATAGACAAAGATAAACTTGCCGAAAAGATTTCTAACTACCGCATAGGCGTTACAGAAAAATCCAGCGACGGCGAAACCCATTCATCAGTAAGTAACCAATAATTTATCTCAACATACACAATGAAAAACACCACGCTCGCTTTGATTTTAATGAGTTGTATGCTCAGCACCCTTTACGCCCAGCAAACCGCATCCAAGTCGTCTTCGGACGATTTGGATGCGGTTATCAGTGATTTGGAAAATAATAAGCCTGTGAAAGACCGCCGGGTAAGGCTGCGCAATATTCAATTTTTGACGGGTAAAGCTGTATTTAGCCCCGAAGATCGGGCCTATTTGGACACAATCGCCGTTTTCTTGGTCAAAGCCCCCACCATTACGATGGAAATCGGCGGCTATACCGATAATGTCGGTAGTGATAAGGTCAATAATCGACTCTCTCAAACCCGTGCTAATGCCATCAGAAATTACTTGGTGAAAGAACAGAACATCACCGCCGCTAGGTTGAGAGCCGTAGGTTATGGTAAACGCAATCCTGTTGCCACCAACGAGACCGAAGAAGGACGCTACGCCAACCGACGAGTAGAGCTCAAAGTACTGGGCTTGACCAACGATGTCTATTACATTGTAACGAAAGACGGGAAACGAATACCCGCCAATTACGTGGTAACCAGCAAGGACAGTAAGTCGGTGAGCTACCGTGAAAACGAAAATGCGCCGTTGGTGCGAGTACCCGCCGCCAGTGTAGAATACATTGAGTATCCCGATGGTACGCGCCGCCTGATAGGCTCAACGAACGTTATAAACGAAGCAGGTGAGAAGGTCAATGCACCTAAGCCAGAAGAACCAACCAAAGAACTCACCCACAGCGGAGTAGATTGGCTCAATGCAAACAAGAGAAAACCTTCTATTTTGGCCCAACTAAATGGAATGACCACCTTTATTTTGGGAGACCCCCTCTGGAAAGCCCTACCAGAAGGCTACGCGCACACGCTGGGTTTTGGGGGGACTTTGTTTTTGGAGTATAAACTTAACCCTACTTTCTTTGCGGGAATCGAAGTGGGGTACTTAAAATGGTCAACCCGCATTGATTTGGTAGAGTCAAGAAAAGGTCCCGTAATTGACCAATATTTTGCAGAGGCCTCCCAAATCCCCCTGCTCGCTCACATACGCATCAACCTTGGCCAGCACTTTTACATTATGCCCGAGGGGGGGCTTCATCTCTTGAAGGTAAAAGCGGGCTTTGGACAGCCCACCGATAGTTTTAGTGGCACGCAACTAGCTTATGGAGGTGCTTTGGGGTATGTACATTATCTGGGTGAGAAGAAGAGAGTTCGCTTAGATATTGGAGCCTTTTACCGACAGACCACTAATTCAAAAACTTGGGATTTGCAATATGGTGCTGCACCTATGCAGTATGTTGGCCTTCGGGCGGGCATCGGTTCATTGTTCTAACCATCATTAATCATTGACTAATTCTGAAATGAAAAAGATATATAAATCAACTGTAAGCGTAATGAAGCTCAGCTTTTTAGTGGCTATCTTATTATTGTTAAGTGAAAGTTGTACAATTCGTCGAGAGTACGTAGTGCCCGTGGCCCAAACCATAGACCCTACCGACGTAAATGGCCTCACCCGGATTTTGGTTTATTATCAGGGAGGGATTAATACACCTCCACCCACTTCCGTAAGGAGGGTAGTCGGGACTCCTCCTACCCCTAGTCCGGCTGGCACAGGCGTGCCTATTATCAGTAACTTGAACGGACGGCTCACTTCTTCCAACGGTAGCACGGCTATTTTGACATTCAACTATCGAAACGCGACCAATGGACTTGCGGGGGTGTATGTACAAGTGGCAGGGGCAGATAGTTACGCAGATGTGCCTTACGTTACTAATGCAAGTAGTGGTTCGGGTAACTTACAATTGAACGTGAGTATTCCATCCAATGTAGGTAGGGGAGAATTTCGAGTATCATTGTGCGTATATGATGCTACGGGCAAAATCAGTAATGTTCTTTCTACTACTATCGAAGTACTTCGCTTAGGAACTGGCGCCCTACAAATCAGTCTTTCTTGGGGTACTGCTACCGACCAAGATTTGCACGTAATAGACCCGTTTGGCGAGGAAATCTATTTTGATGATAAAACTTCGTCATCGGGAGGGTTTCTTGACCGTGATGATACAAACGGTTTTGGGCCCGAAAATGTGTATTGGGAGAATGCCCCCGATGGCAAATACATCGTGGAAGTGAATGATTATGAAAATACCTCCACGCCCAACCCTTTTGTCGTCACTGTTACTTCTCCCAATAGAAGCAAACGATACAATGGCGAAACCCGCCAAGGTAACCGAGTTAGGGTGGTGGAAATTGTGAAAAATGGCAGTAGCTACACTTATTAAAATAATCGTTTTTTGGTAATAAAAATGATGGCTATCCCAAAAGTGGAAGCCATCATTTTTATTAATTTAGCGCTGTTTAACTCTTCATTAAGAATAAATCATGGGGCGATATTTTTTTTTATTGACATTTTGCCTATCCCTACTTTTTGTTTTTCCTGTTTTTGGTCAGCAGTTTAGTTTAGGTTTTTTGTTGGAATTGCAGAAAAAGCCCGTGGCCGATAAGGATAAAGTTCTTAAGGCCAATGATTTTTTATTTCAAGCTGATACCAAAAACAACTGCAAGCGCTACAGCCGTACCCAAGCCGATGCTTTTGGTGAAATCTACGACGAAACGGTTACCTTTTGTCCAGATGGTTCAACAACTTACAGCACTTACAGCCCCAATCATGCCACTGATATCGCTTTTCAGTTGACTCGTAAATACCAGTTCAAGGATAAAGGAGCTTCTACTACAGCCAGTGGGCGCATTACTAACGTGTATCAAAAAGATGAGCTTAAAGTGGAGAGTATTCTCGCCCGGGACGCAAGCCAAGTTAATTTTTGGGTATTTCATTTCTCAAAATCTGTGGAGCCTACGGTGACCGCAGCTTTGCCGCCCAATGCTGAAATAGTAAGGGGAACTGAAATTCAAACCAATGATGAAAATAGCTCAATCCTCAACAGTACCAATTATGCTTTATTGATTGGGGTAAATGACTACGAAGCGCCCATCGACGATTTAAAATTCCCGATTGAAGATACCCAAAAACTAAAAAAAGTACTTACTTCCTACTATACGTTTGAGGAAAAAAATGTGATTTCTCTGGCCAATCCTACGGGCGATGATATCATCAACGCGCTCAATGAATTAATTGGCAAATTGGGGGAAAATGATAATTTATTATTGTTTTATGCGGGCCACGGCAAGGAAGTCAAAGCAGCCGAACAAGGCTACTGGCTACCTTCTGATGCTAAATACAATGCCATTAGAAGTAAAACCTGGCTTAGCAACAGCGATATTAAAGACCAACTAAAACTCCTGAAATGCCGACATGTTTTGGTCATTTCAGATGCCTGTTTCAGCGGGGGGATTTTGGAGGCGCGTTCGAGTCCAGTATCAGTGGCCATTCAAGAAATAGCCCGTAAAAAAAGCCGAAAGGCCATCACCAGCGCTGCCAGTACTATTGTGCCCGATAAGAGTGTATTTACGAAGTATTTGTTGCAATTTTTAGAAACCAACACCAGCGATTATCTGACCGCCGCCAATCTTTTTTCGATGCTTCAAATACCAGTAACAGATAACAGTCCCACCCGGCAGTCGCCGCAGTATGGTTCAATCAAAGAGGCAGGGAATGAAGGGGGGGATTTTATATTTGTAAAAAGACCGAAAAAATAAGATAACTACGGATGTGATAACCTATGAGTGAGTAAGAGCAACATCAGTGTGTAAACAAAATCAACACACTGATGAAAGCTTCCAAAATATTCACCTCTATTGGGCTTACCGCTCTTATGTTTGTACTTCCTTTGGGAGGGTCGTTTAAGCTGGTTTTTATGCCCCAGATTGCCTGTTTTTGTATCGGAAGTCTATGGTCGTTACTTACTCAACCCGCAATTGTCTGGCGTGGAATAAAAAACAGTAAAGAGGCCGACCATTATACGGCCGCCTGGATTATGTTAACCATTACGGTATGCCAAATGCTATCCGTTTTAGAATGGGCACATTTTCATGGTCGGCATACATTTCACTGGAATCTTTCGAGCATCATTGGCGTAATGTGTATAGTTATGGGAGGTGCTTTGAGATACTGGTCAATTAAAATACTCGGTCGCTTTTTTACCGCCAGTGTGATGGTCTCAGATTCTCAAAAGATTATTACGAAGGGACCGTATAAAATTCTTCGTCACCCAAGTTACACGGGAGGAATTCTAACGGTGGTGGGTACACCATTGGTGTTAGAAGATACTTATTCGGTTTTTCTTACGTCCTTTTTGATGATTTTGGTTTATACTTTTAGAATTAAAGCGGAAGAAAAAGCAATGATTAGGGCTTTTGGGAACAGTTATCGTACTTATCAACAAAATACTTGGAAATTGATACCTACCTTGTGGTAACCCCTAAAAATAGGGGTTGTTTACTAGGGAGTTAGGGTATTGTTTTGTAAGAAACCTACATATTCTTATGTCACCATTTGTTCCGCCGTCTATTCGGATTTTGTTAGTAGAAGACAAATACCTGATTGCAGAAGCTTTTAGTAGATTACTCGCTGATTTTACCGACTTGGAGGTAATTGGTATCTCCAATAATCGTGATGAGGCCATACATCAATTAAAAATCCATAAAATTGACATTGTATTATTGGATTTACAAATTCCATTAAGAAACTTAGGCCGGCCCAAAATAGCAGGTTTTGAAGTGCTAGAGTACTTGCAGAGCATTCCAAAAAACACTAAAACCATTATTTTGTCCAATTACAATGATTTTACATTTATAAAAAAAGCAGAACAGCTGGGGGCAAAAGGCTATTTACTGAAAAATACTACCTCCAAAGAGCTATATAATGCTATTCTTACGGTTTATCAAGGGGGAAGTTATTTTCAAAGCGAAGTAGAGACTCAGTTAAAAACTAAGCAGGAAGAGGAAGAGCTAGAGCCAATTAATGCGTTTGCAAAACTTACCAAAAGAGAGAAGGAGGTCTCCAAGCTGCTTTCGCACGGTTTTACCAGCAAAGACATCGCAAAGGCATTGTCTATTCGAGCTGGAACGGTTGATGAGTATCGAGACAATATTATGAGTAAATTGGATGCTAAAAATACGGCCGATATGATTCGGATTATTTATGAAAATGGGCTATTGGAAGAGTAAGGTTTTTTTGAGCGCTCTATGCACGCTATTATGCATTTTTTCAAAGAAATTGTTGGCCAATGACTCCCTGCTTATTTCTATTCCCAAAAACTTTAATCAACTCGAGCTCGCCCCTAGGGTTATGTATCTACTAGATACGTCCAAGGCAATTACATTAGAACAAGTACTTCAGAGAAGTAAAGAATTTAAAGCCAATAAAAACAGTTATGTCAACTTTAAAACGACAGAAGCTAACTGTTGGCTACGATTCGATATTGTCAGTGAAGCTCTTACCCCGCAAAATATTTCGCTTATTACCTCTGGTTTAGACAGTGTTTTTTTGTACGTAATTGAGAAGGATTCTTTGGTCAATACTTACCTACAAGGGACCCATTTTTCATTGGCCAATCGGGCTTCATTGGCCCCTTTACAAACCTTCCATTTCACCCTCGAACCTCATCGACGAAAATCCATCTTTCTGAAAGCGAGAATGGATAATTATCCTTTGAGCGTATATCCACTGACGCTTCTCTCTGCCCATAGTGCCTTTGCGTATCTCCAGAAAGAAGAACTATTTAGAAGCGTTTACATCGGAGGAATGATTATTATTGTGTTGTTTGCGGCCTATATGGCACTGTTCTTTCGAGGTCGCCTTTATTTGTATTATCTACTTTGTGCAGGCTGCTCTCTCTGTATGGTGTTGATTTACAATGATTATCACTACCTTTTTTTTGAAGAATCTCCGGCGTTTATTCGCAATAAAAACGCCTACGCTTTTCTGGTTACTTTACTCCCCGTATTTTATCTTTTATTTGCCAAAGAATTTGTGAGTTATGGTTACGTTGCTCCAAAGCGCTTGTTGACCACTAGCTATGTTACCATTAGTATCAGTGTCGTATTGTTGTGTTTTATCATCAACGAAGAAGATAATCTGCTCAGACTCCGTCCTTATTTTTACATGACGGTTATTGCCAATACCTCATTGATGCTTTTTTATGTTTTTAAGGCGCTTAAAAATGGTTATCGCCCAGCTTGGCTCTATGTTTTGGCTACTTTTCCGGTTCTTGCCATTGGTACTTGGGAGGCACTTTCTGACTTCCATCAAACGCCGATTCAGCAAATGCATGATTTATATTACAGTTTTACATTGTATGAGATGTATATTCTAATGTTGGGGTTGGCGGGTCGTTTTAAAGTATATCAAGAAGGGCGAAAAAAATTACAACAGGAAATGTTTGAGATGCAAATCCAGATTGAAGAAAAAATAAGGCAGCGGATTGGACTTGACCTGCACGACAAAGTAGGAGGACTGTTGGCTGCTTTGAAAATCAATTTAGATTTTTTTCAAAAAAAATACGAATACGCACAATTTGATTCTTACCGGAAAATTTTTGAAATCCTTGACACTGCTGCCGATGAAACACGTCGTATTTCGCACAGTATGATGTCCAATCAATTGCAAGAAAGAGGATTGTTATCTATGCTGAAAGAACTTTATCTGGATGTCGAAAAACCTCGGTTTGTGATTCAGACTCGTGGCATGGAGCATCGATTAAGCCCATCGTTGGAAATGACCCTGTACGCCATCATCAATGAATGTGTAACAAATGCCCTCAAGCATGCTCAGGCCCAACAAATTGAAATACAGTTGAATCGAACCAAAAATGATGAATTGACCCTGATTGTAGAAGATGATGGAGAAGGCTTTGATTCAAACAAATCAAGCCGGATGGGTAAAGGACTCGTAAGCCTAACAACCCGAGTAAGAGAGCATTTGGGAGGGGATTTGATTATAGATTCTACTCCTGGTAAAGGAACTGTAGTGATGGTTAAAATAAAAATAAAAAAATAGAGTTGATTGGCTTTACGTCCCATTAATTCTGACTGCGACATGTCAAACCATTTGTGCTCCGCAAGGTTTCCTAATTATCAATCCTTTCTGATTATCTTTGCCGCCTAACCTACTTCACTACGTATGTCTAAAATTATTATTGCGGTAGATGGCTATTCAAGTTGCGGAAAAAGCACCACCGCCAAAGGTGTAGCAGCCCATTTGGGGTATGCATACATTGATACTGGTGCCATGTATCGGGCCGTTACGCTTTATTTCCATACGCATCATATCACACTCACCAACCCCAAAGAAATCTCAAAAGCACTCGAAGGGATTAAAATCGACTTTAGAAGAAATCCTGAGACAGGGCGCAACGAAACCTATCTCAACGGACTCAACGTAGAAGATGAAATTCGGAAACTATACATTGCAAATTGGGTCAGTGAAGTAAGTGCGGTGTCGGAAGTGCGGCGGGCGATGGTGGCCCAACAACAGAGAATGGGGAAAGCCAAAGGAGTGGTAATGGACGGACGCGACATCGGAACCGTGGTGTTTCCGGAGGCAGAGCTTAAAGTCTTTATGACTGCCGACCCGCAAATCAGGGCGCAACGCCGTCAAATAGAATTGTTGGAAAAAGGAGAAATGCTCGACTTGGAAGATATTCTGAAAAATATTCACAAACGAGACTTGATCGACACCACTAGAGCTGACAGCCCTCTGCGGCAAGCCGCTGATGCCACCTTGGTCGATACCTCTTTTATGACCTTGGATGAACAAATTGAACTGCTTACCAACTTGGCCGATGAAAAAATCAGCAGTTCGATAAGACAAAGTAGAACCAACCCATGAGCGCCGATTATTTGATTGTAGGCCAAGGCATCGCAGGTTCGATTCTTGCCTGGACTTTATCACAGCGCGGGCACCGGGTGCTAATCATGAATGACCCCACCCTGCCAGCGGCTTCCAAAGTTTCGGGTGGAATATTTAATCCTTTGACTGGCAAAAAATTATATCGGACTTGGAAAGCCGATGAGCTTTTTCCGTTTGCCCACAAATTTTACTCCGATATGCAAGCGCAGCTCGGCGGAGATTTCCTCCACGACTGTGATGTGTATCGGCCGTATCGGTCTATCGAAGAACAAAATTCGTACTTGGCCCAAACCGCTGATCCAAACCTTGCGAAGTACGTGGTTGAACGCGCTGATGATGCTAAATTTTCACCTTTTGTCGAAAATCCTTACGGAGGACTTCAAATTACGCAGGCTGGATGGGTAGATTGCGTTCAGATGCTTCAAAAAATCGAGAACTATTTTATTGAAAATAAACAATATATACACGATAGAGTAGACTATCAAAAAATTGAAATTCAGGAAGATGGTGTATCGTACAATGATTTAAAAATTAAAAAAATACTATTTTGTGAAGGTTACGAAGCCCGTCAGAATCCATTTTTTAATTGGTTGCCGTTCAATCCCGTGAAAGGCCAAAGTCTCATCGCGGTTGTTGAAGACTATACGCTCCAAGAAATCATCAATCAGGGGACTTTTATCCTGCCACTTGATGGTAAAGGAAAATGTCGGTTGGGGGCTACTTATAGTTGGCATGATTTAGACTGGGAGGCTACAGAAGACGGAAGAGCGTATTTGGAAGATAAAATAAAACCTTACCTAAAAAAAAAGTATCAAATTCTCGAACAACATGCAGGGATTCGGCCTTCTACTAAAGACCGAAGGCCGTTTGTCGGAATCCATCCTGAATACGCGTCATTGGGGATTTTCAATGGGCTGGGAACCAAAGGCGTTAGCCTTGCCCCTTTTTTTGCAAATCAGTTTGTGAATTTTTTAGAGACCGGAGAAGAAATAGATAAAGAGGCGAATATTGAGCGAATTTTTTCGTTATATTTTCGTTCTAAATAGTGTTAAGTGTTAAAGGCAATCGCGGCCGAAGGGCGAAATGCGAGAAGCCCTTTGTGAATGGCAACTATTTGCCTAACCAATTAACCCTTAACTTTTAACGATTAATAGGTTAGCCTGAATATGAAAAGCTGTTTTATCACTAGATTGCTGTGGATAGGGGCGGTGTTGTTACCGACGCTGTCGGTTGAAGCTCAAAATTATCCTTCTCAAGAGCAATTCGGCAAAAATCGAGTACAGTATCAGCGCTTTGAATGGAAAATCCTCAAAACCAATAACTTTGAGATTTATCATCACGGTGCAGGAACACCGTTGGCTACGCTGGCAGCTCAATATGCCGAATCTGAATTTGACCGAATTACCGAAGCCTTAGGATACACCCCCTACAACCGAATCAAAATCTTCCTCTACAATTCCCCTCAAGAGCTTTTACAAAGCAATATGGGCATGGCTAATAGCTCAGACTTAAGCGAGACCGAGCTTAATCTGGCCAAGGCGCGTTTGGAAATAGCATTCACAGGCGATCAAATCAGCTTCCGAAAGCAGCTTATCAAGGAGATTTCTCGCTTGTTTGTCTATGATATGCTTTACGGAGGAAGTTTGAAAGATGCTTTGCAAAGTTCACTTTTGTTATCGCTACCCGATTGGTTTATGTCTGGAATTGCGGCGTATATCGCAGAAGGATGGAACCCTGAGTTGGATGACTACATGCGCGACGCGATTGTGCATCATCAGATGAAGAAGCCTTCTTTATTGACAGGCCCAGAAGCAACGCTGGTGGGGCAATCTATTTGGAATTATATCGCAGAACGCTACGGAAAAGATAATATCTCAAATATTCTCAACTTAACGCGTATCATACGTACTGAACAAACCAGCGTATCAAGCACTTTGGGGGTATCGTTTTCACGTTTTCTGAAAGAATGGCGGGATTTTTATACCAATATGGCGACTACCTCCACTGGTAATGGCTATAAAGACCCCGCTGGGGATTGGGTGAGGGTCTTAGATTTGCCATTGGGGCATCCTGCAAATAACGCGCGTCTGAGTCTAGACAATCAATATGTTGCGGTCACAAACCGTAAATCAGGTCATTATACTGTTGACGTAATTAATACTGAAACAAAATCAGTAACGACCGTTATCAAAGGAAAATACGACCTTGAAAAACGAACATATTTGAGCCGAATGCCTTTGATTGCCTGGAGTCGCGGCAATGGTTTGGCCATTATTTCGGAAGAAAACGGTCGGGTATTTTTAGAATTGTTTGATATTGGAGACAAAGGAAAATCGAAACTTCGATTGAGTAGAGAAATCAGAGGTATTAATCAAGTTGTTGATTTTGACATCTCCAATGATGGTTCAACGTTGGTGTTAAGTGCCGATAGCCGTGGGCAAAACGATTTGTATCTTTTCAATATAGGCCGCTCTTCGTTACTCGGGCTCACGGGTGATTTATACGATGACCGCTATCCGCATTTTGTAGGTACATCTTCTACACGTGTCGTATTTTCATCAAATCGAGTCAAAGATTCGTTGGGCATTGCAGATAAGGGTTCCTATAAAACCGTCAAAGAAAAAATGGCGTTGTTTGTACATAACGGAAATCCTCGTGCTCAAACAGTTACAAGAATTGCGGACTCCTTGGGGATTATCTCAAATGCCCGCACCATCGACGAAAATACTTTTTATTTCCTTTCAGATTATAAAGGTATTGTGAATTTGTATCGGTATGAGTTAGATATTAAAAAACTGACTCCTGTAACTGGTTTTAACCAGAGTATTCGGGACTACGATTACCTGCCAGCATCAGGAGCTTTTGTAAGTATTAATTGGTACAAAGACAAAGAAAGTTTATTTTATCAGAGCAGACTTTCTCCAGTTACCAATGAACTGGTTGCCACGCCGAGAGTACAAAGTATGTCAGGAATGTCGGTTTATAAAACCGAAAATCGTAATAACCCAGCGGCAGATGCTAGTTTAATTGCACAAATGGCCAATCCTCGAAAGATTCAGTTAGATTCTGGAGAGGTTGACACGGATAACTATGAATTTGATCCAGATATACTCAAATCGTTTGAATATCGGCAGCGAAGAGGAACAACGGTTTCTAGTGCAGCCAATCTTCCCAGTCGAAATCGCAAAAGAGAAAATATTACAATAAAGGGACCCCTTGACTATAAGAGCCTGTTTATCAGCAATGATGCCACTTCTGATTGGCGAATCGACCCAGTACGGGGATTTGGATTTGCGCAGTCACTGACGATGAATGATTTGCTCGAAAACCACATTATCAAAGCAGGGTTTTTCTTAGGTCTTCTCAATTTCAGAACCAATAATTTGTGGGCAGAATACAACAACCTCGCCCATCGCGTTGATTTTGGCGTCCGGGTTGATCGTCAAAGTCTATATGTCCAGCCTCCTGCCAGTCAAAAATACCGCTACAATCGGGTAGGCTTTACGGCTTCGTATCCTTTCAACAACAATGCGCGAGTTTCATTGACACCTTTTTATGCTGAATCCAAATTATTGGATGTAAGCAATATTTCAGCGGCCGATGTAGCTTCTTCTTATCTAGGTGCTCGGGCTGAGTTTGTGTATGATAACTCCAGAATCAATGGGATGAACATGATGGAAGGAACTCGTTTTAAAGTTCGTTACGACCAATTTGGGGGTATAAGAGGAACAAGGGGTTTTAACCGACTGGTTGTAGATTTTCGTCATTACCAAAAAATCCACCGTGATTTGATCTTTGCCACCCGTGTTTCTTTTGCCCGCTCGGGAGGAAAAGCCCCCAAGCAGAGTGTTTTGGGGGGGATGGAAAACTGGACTGGAAATAATCAAGACGAAAGGAGTGTGAACCCTTTGGCGGTTGGCTTGAGCAGTTCCTTGATTCCAATTGATAATAGGGACATCTTTTTCGTAGAGTTGGCCACTAATCTCCGAGGATTTAATATAAATAAGGTTTCTGGTACAAATCATTTATTATTTAATGGTGAATTAAGGATGCCCCTTATCAAGTATTTTTATCGTGGCCCAATTACGTCAAACTTCCTGAGAAACTTTCAGTTAGTAGGTTTTACAGACGTTGGTACTGCTTGGACAGGTCAATGGCCTTTCAATCGTCAGAATAGCCTGAACACTGAAATTATACGTTTGGATTTCTTTAGTGCGACCGTAAATAATTTTCGAAATCCTTTTTTATTGGGCTACGGACTTGGAGCGCGCACAATGTTATTTGGGTTTTATGTAAAGTTTGATTACGCTTGGGGATTAGATAATGGAGAAATAAATAAAGCCATTCCATACCTAACTTTAGGGTACGATTTTTAGCGACAAAAATATACCTTCAATCATAAAAAAAGCTGAACAATTTGTTCAGCTTTTTTTATGATTGAAGGTATTGGTATGATTTGTATACCAATAAGGTGTTTTTTTGGTAAACAATGAAGTTGAAAAAGTGGACTATATTACGTTTTTATCGGGCTAGGATTCCCTAAAATGTAAGTGACTTCGTATGACATTTTTCGTAAATAAGTAGGCTTTCCTTTCGTTTTAGTGGCTTTTCAGCGCGCTAGAATAGGCTTTTTGGCTACTAGAATGGCTAAAAATGAGGCTTCTTGGCACGGTTTTAGCTAACCCCTTCCACCCCAAAAAAAAGCCTGTTTTATATGATCGAATTGAGAAAAAAGCCCAAACTAACCGCCATTGCAAGGTATTAATATTTTTGTTAAGTATTTGATATGTAGTCTATTATGTATTTTTAATAAAAGTAAATGATGATAGATATGAGTTTGGCATAATTTTAGATACTTTATAAATGGGGCAAAACCCTCATTTAATGGTAAATACACAGGCAAACATGTTGAAATAGCAGTTTTGTGACAGTTGACAGGTGAGTTTACCAATAAAGTATATCTAATTAATAAACGATAAATTGCAGATGAAAGCACTTTTTACCACAGCCCGAAATCTGGAGATTAAGAATGTTTTTAAAACTAAGGGTACATTACCAATGGTTTTATTTAAAAAGACTCTTTGGAGTTTTTTGACAAAAGCATTTTACTGTCTACCTTGGGTTAATTCTGGAAGTAGGCCTGTGAATAGCAGTGCTGTTTGTAATAAACCCTTCAAATCAAAATTAGCTCAGGAGGGGCAAATTTCATATCTGGTTAATTCTGTGGCTATTGATAGCCACTATCATTTACCAGGAGCGTCCCCTCCATTTTATGAATGGAATTCATTGTCTTTGTATAAACTTACCCCGAATATTACATCTATTAAAACATTTACTTCACAGATTATGAGTAAGTTATCCATTTTTCTTCCTCTGGATAGACATCGTGTTCTGAGGACGCGTTTCGATGAAAAATCGAAACGATGGGTATCTACTTCCCCTCCTTTTGAGGAGTGGGCAGTATCTAATACAGGTATATATAACAGTATCACGGTTTCTCCAAAGATTCTAATGAAATCATTAGCGTCTACTATGGGGATATTAGTGGTTTTAATGTTAACTGTATTTAGTGCGTTAGGCCAGCAAGCGCCTAAGGTTGTAGATATTAAATTGTCTAAAACAATCAGCAACGCGCAACCTACCCTCAACCAATCTATTACCTATACTGTATATGCAAAGAATGAAGGGCCTGATACCGCCAAAACAGTTGTTGTAAAAGATATCTTTCCTACGGCAGGTGCAAATCTTGTTTCGAGTACGCCAAGTGTTGGATCTTTCAATGCTGGATTGTGGACGATTCCAGTCATAAGCCCTGGAGATTCAGTAAAACTGGAAATGACAGGCACTGTGATTGGTCGCGGTGTTTATTTCAACATTGCTGAAGTTGTATCAATGGCAGCGGGTCAGGAGGATTCAGACTCCGATCCGAATAATGGTGTTTTAGGGGAAGACGATTATGCTACCTCCTGTTTTTCGGTTCCTATTTTATGGTACCCAGGGGATGAATATGTAGTTTCTCTTGATGTGCCAGGTTACACGAATGTTGTATGGGCAAAAAATGGAGCGCCAATAACAGGTGCTCCTTCTGACAGTTCAAGTGTAAGCGGCGATACCTTAACTATAAAAGGTACTGGCCGATTTGGATTTACCGCTCAGGTAAATACATGTCCGGCCACAGGCTGTTGCGAAATCATCGTTATTCCTGGGCCACTGGGAAGTATTGGTGACTTTGTGTGGAAAGATGTGAACGACAATGGCCAGCAGGATGTCGGAGAGCCGGGTGTCAACAACGTGTTGGTACGTCTGTATCAAAAAAATGACCTAGGTAATTTTGTACAAACAGATTCTACTTACACAGCAGGTGTAGGGCAATATGCGTTTACAGGCTTACTTCCTGGAGAATACCAAGTACAGTTTGTAAGCAGTACATTCCTTGATGGGTGTGTGTTGTCTCCAAAGCAGAATCAAGGTGCAGATTCACTGGACAGTGATGCAGATCCCCTAACAGGTTTCAGTCAAATAGTGACTATTAATCCTGAAATGGGAGGTTTGCTAAAAGACAATCCGACCATAGATGCAGGTCTGTACAGTCCATTGGGTAGCATCGGAAACTTTGTCTGGAAAGATACTGATAATGATGGGATTCAAGATGTTGGTGAAGCGGGCGTAAATAATGTATTAGTACGTCTATACAAAAATGTCAGCAGCGTATTTGTTCAAGTTGACTCTATGTATACTACTGCTAATCCTGTTGGAAGTGCTCCTGGTTGGTATACATTTAATGGATTATCCGCGGGGGATTATCAGGTGCAAATTGTTGCAGCCTCTCTTCCACTTGGTTGTGTATTAAGTGATTCAACCAATAAAGGAGGAAATGATGCTTTAGACAATGACTTTAATCCGTCTAACGGTTTTAGTCAGGTGGTAAGCCTTGATCCTACTAAAGGTGGAATACTTCAAGACAATTTGACCATTGACGGAGCTCTGTACAGCCCGCTGGGTAGCATCGGAGATTTTGTATGGAAAGATTTGAATGACAACGGTCAGCAGGATGTTGGAGAGCCTGGTGTGAAAAATGTACGTGTTATTTTGTGGACCAGCAATGGTACAACCCCAACCACGGCCATTGATACGACCTTTACCGATGTGAATGGCTATTATTCTTTCACAAGTTTAGTGGGAGGAACCTATCAAGTACAATTTGATGTGACCAGTTTACCTGATACCTGTCAGTTAAGTTTGAACCAGAATGTAGGTTCTGATGTGACCGACAGCGATGCCAATCCTATTACAGGGCTTACCGCGGCAGTTGTCATTGACCCTACGAAAAGTGGTATTGATAAAGATAATTTGACGATCGATGCAGGATTGACGACGTTTGACTTGTCGTTGACGAAGAGCTTGGCATCAGGTCAGAGCGGCAATGTAGCGGCTGGGGATACGGTAACGTATACTTTGACGGTGAAGAACGAAGGCTCTATGACAGCGAGTGCGATAGCTTTGAGTGATTCATTACCAGTGGGCATGACGTTGTTGGATTCGGACTGGACAGCGGTGGGTCAGATAGCGACGTTGAACACGGCGCTTGCAGGTCCTTTAGCGCCAGGAGCGAGTTTATCGGTCGACATCACGGTGAAAGTGGATGCGTCATTTGCGGGCACGAGCCTGACGAACTACGCTCAGATCAGTGATGCTAGAGATGTGAAAGGTAATCCAGTGAAAGATGTTGATTCGACGCCAGGCAACGGCTTCACGAAAGGGGAAGACGATGACGATAGTGAACCGATCAATGTTACGCCATTGGGCAGCATTGGAGATTTTGTATGGAAAGATTTGAACGACAACGGCCAGCAGAATATTGGCGAGCCAGGGGTTCAAAACGTAAAAGTGATATTGTGGAGTGGCACGGTGAACGGTCCTACGGCGAAGTTAGATTCAATGCTGACGGATGTTAACGGGAAGTATTTGTTCACGAACCTTCCATTGGGGACGTATTATGTACAGTTTGATACGAAGAGTTTGCCCGACACGTGCAAGTTGAGTTTGAACCAGAATGTAGGTTCGGATTTGAGTGACAGCGATGCTGATCCTACGACAGGCATCAGCCCAGCGGTCGTGTTGACGGCGGAGAATCGGAATAATTTGACGATCGATGCAGGATTGACGACGTTTGACTTGTCGTTGACGAAGAGCTTGGCATCAGGTCAGAGCGGCAATGTAGCGGCTGGGGATACGGTAACGTATACTTTGACGGTGAAGAACGAAGGCTCTATGACAGCGAGTGCGATAGCTTTGAGTGATTCATTACCAGTGGGCATGACGTTGTTGGATTCGGACTGGACAGCGGTGGGTCAGATAGCGACGTTGAACACGGCGCTTGCAGGTCCTTTAGCGCCAGGAGCGAGTTTATCGGTCGACATCACGGTGAAAGTGGATGCGTCATTTGCGGGCACGAGCCTGACGAACTACGCCCAGATCAGTGATGCTCGCGATGTGAAAGGTAATCCAGTGAAAGATGTTGATTCGACGCCAGGCAACGGCTTCACGAAAGGGGAAGACGATGACGATAGCGAACCGATCAATGTCACGCCACTGGGCAGCATTGGAGATTTTGTATGGAAAGATTTGAACGACAACGGCCAGCAGAATATTGGCGAGCCAGGGGTTCAAAACGTAAAAGTGATATTGTGGAGTGGCACGGTGAACGGTCCTACGGCGAAGTTAGATTCAATGCTGACGGATGTTAACGGGAAGTATTTGTTCACGAACCTTCCATTGGGGACGTATTATGTACAGTTTGATACGAAGAGTTTGCCCGACACGTGCAAGTTGAGTTTGAACCAGAATGTAGGTTCGGATTTGAGTGACAGCGATGCTGATCCTACGACAGGCATCAGCCCAGCGGTCGTGTTGACGGCGGAGAATCGGAATAATTTGACGATCGATGCAGGATTGACGACGTTTGACTTGTCGTTGACGAAGAGCTTGGCATCAGGTCAGAGCGGCAATGTAGCGGCTGGGGATACGGTAACGTATACTTTGACGGTGAAGAACGAAGGCTCTATGACAGCGAGTGCGATAGCTTTGAGTGATTCATTACCAGTGGGCATGACGTTGTTGGATTCGGACTGGACAGCGGTGGGTCAGATAGCGACGTTGAACACGGCGCTTGCAGGTCCTTTAGCGCCAGGAGCGAGTTTATCGGTCGACATCACGGTGAAAGTGGATGCGTCATTTGCGGGCACGAGCCTGACGAACTACGCTCAGATCAGTGATGCTAGAGATGTGAAAGGTAATCCAGTGAAAGATGTTGATTCGACGCCAGGCAACGGCTTCACGAAAGGGGAAGACGATGACGATAGTGAACCGATCAATGTTACGCCATTGGGCAGCATTGGAGATTTTGTATGGAAAGATTTGAACGACAATGGCCAGCAGAATATTGGCGAGCCAGGGGTTCAAAACGTAAAAGTGATATTGTGGAGTGGCACGGTGAACGGTCCTACGGCGAAGTTAGATTCAATGCTGACGGATGTTAACGGGAAGTATTTGTTCACGAACCTTCCATTGGGGACGTATTATGTACAGTTTGATACGAAGAGTTTGCCCGATACGTGCAAGTTGAGTTTGAACCAGAATGTAGGTTCGGATTTGAGTGACAGCGATGCTGATCCTACGACAGGCATCAGCCCAGCGGTCGTGTTGACGGCGGAGAATCGGAATAATTTGACGATCGATGCAGGATTGACGACGTTTGACTTGTCGTTGACGAAGAGCTTGGCATCAGGTCAGAGCGGCAATGTAGCGGCTGGGGATACGGTAACGTATACTTTGACGGTGAAGAACGAAGGCTCTATGACAGCGAGTGCGATAGCTTTGAGTGATTCATTACCAGTGGGCATGACGTTGTTGGATTCGGACTGGACAGCGGTGGGTCAGATAGCGACGTTGAACACGGCGCTTGCAGGTCCTTTAGCGCCAGGAGCGAGTTTATCGGTCGACATCACGGTGAAAGTGGATGCGTCATTTGCGGGCACGAGCCTGACGAACTACGCCCAGATCAGTGATGCTAGAGATGTGAAAGGTAATCCAGTGAAAGATGTTGATTCGACGCCAGGCAACGGCTTCACGAAAGGGGAAGACGATGACGATAGCGAACCGATCAATGTCACGCCACTGGGCAGCATTGGAGATTTTGTATGGAAAGATTTGAACGACAACGGCCAGCAGAATATTGGCGAGCCAGGGGTTCAAAACGTAAAAGTGATATTGTGGAGTGGCACGGTGAACGGTCCTACGGCGAAGTTAGATTCAATGCTGACGGATGTTAACGGGAAGTATTTGTTCACGAACCTTCCATTGGGGACGTATTATGTACAGTTTGATACGAAGAGTTTGCCCGACACGTGCAAGTTGAGTTTGAACCAGAATGTAGGTTCGGATTTGAGTGACAGTGATGCTGATCCTACGACAGGCATCAGCCCAGCGGTCGTGTTGACGGCGGAGAATCGGAATAATTTGACGATCGATGCAGGATTGACGACGTTTGACTTGTCGTTGACGAAGAGCTTGGCATCAGGTCAGAGCGGCAATGTAGCGGCTGGGGATACGGTAACGTATACTTTGACGGTGAAGAACGAAGGCTCTATGACAGCGAGTGCGATAGCTTTGAGTGATTCATTACCAGTGGGCATGACGTTGTTGGATTCGGACTGGACAGCGGTGGGTCAGATAGCGACGTTGAACACGGCGCTTGCAGGTCCTTTAGCGCCAGGAGCGAGTTTATCGGTCGACATCACGGTGAAAGTGGATGCGTCATTTGCGGGCACGAGCCTGACGAACTACGCTCAGATCAGTGATGCTAGAGATGTGAAAGGTAATCCAGTGAAAGATGTTGATTCGACGCCAGGCAACGGCTTCACGAAAGGGGAAGACGATGACGATAGTGAACCGATCAATGTTACGCCATTGGGCAGCATTGGAGATTTTGTATGGAAAGATTTGAACGACAACGGCCAGCAGAATATTGGCGAGCCAGGGGTTCAAAACGTAAAAGTGATATTGTGGAGTGGCACGGTGAACGGTCCTACGGCGAAGTTAGATTCAATGCTGACGGATGTTAACGGGAAGTATTTGTTCACGAACCTTCCATTGGGGACGTATTATGTACAGTTTGATACGAAGAGTTTGCCCGACACGTGCAAGTTGAGTTTGAACCAGAATGTAGGTTCGGATTTGAGTGACAGCGATGCTGATCCTACGACAGGCATCAGCCCAGCGGTCGTGTTGACGGCGGAGAATCGGAATAATTTGACGATCGATGCAGGATTGACGACGTTTGACTTGTCGTTGACGAAGAGCTTGGCATCAGGTCAGAGCGGCAATGTAGCGGCTGGGGATACGGTAACGTATACTTTGACGGTGAAGAACGAAGGCTCTATGACAGCGAGTGCGATAGCTTTGAGTGATTCATTACCAGTGGGCATGACGTTGTTGGATTCGGACTGGACAGCGGTGGGTCAGATAGCGACGTTGAACACGGCGCTTGCAGGTCCTTTAGCGCCAGGAGCGAGTTTATCGGTCGACATCACGGTGAAAGTGGATGCGTCATTTGCGGGCACGAGCCTGACGAACTACGCCCAGATCAGTGATGCTCGCGATGTGAAAGGTAATCCAGTGAAAGATGTTGATTCGACGCCAGGCAACGGCTTCACGAAAGGGGAAGACGATGACGATAGCGAACCGATCAATGTCACGCCATGTGTCATTCCTCCAACTCCAACGTGTGGTGGTATGGGTGAGAATACATGTCCTGATTCTTGCGTGAATTTGGCCAGCTTTATTCACAGCACGATTCGCACGGAAGGTGGGTATTTCGAATGGTATACTACCTTCGATCACCAGCCAGGGACCAAAGTGCTTGATCCAACCAAAGTATGTACTTCTGGTGACTACTACTTGTTTGAAGTGGCTAAGTGCGGTGTATACAGCAACGCAGCTTTATTGAAACTTACAATTAAGTCTTGTGTAAGATTGACAGACCTCTCTGTTGAGAAGCAGGTACTTGAAGCGGGTCCTTATTCTGTTGGACAAACAATTACTTACAATGTAGTTGCTTCTAATGAAGGCCCGAATAACGCAACCAATGTTACGGTAAGTGATGTATTACCTGCTTCCTTGACGTTTGTAAGCGCGGATCCTGCTGCTGAATACAATGCTGCAACGGGTGTTTGGACCATAGGTAACTTGGCAAATGCTGCCAATCGTACCCTGAAAATCAGCGCAACTATCAATGCTGTTGGTTCAATAACAAACACTGCCATCGTGAAAAGCCCGGATAATGATCCGACTAAAGCTGGCAACGATACGTCTCGTGTAACGATTAAAGCGACTTGTGTACAACCTGAGCCTCCGATTCTGGCTTGTGCCGTCACCGAAATTTGTCCGGGCGACAGTTCTGTAATTCATGCACTGGGATGTGCTGGTGGTACGATTATATGGTCGAATCAAAGTACAGGGGCTAGCATAGTGGTCAAACCACTTGAGACCACTACTTATACGGCAATATGTAAGAAAAACGGTTGCGAAAGTGGACCATCTAATTCGATTACGATTCATGTAAATTCGCCAACTGTACCGATCATTTCGGCAAGTCCGTCGACTAACATTTGTGCAGGAAACTCAGTAACATTGACTGCTTCAAACTGTGCAGGTACAATTGTATGGAGTACGGGTGAAACAGGAGCACAAATTACCGTAACGCCAAGTGCTAACACAACGTACTCGGCCTACTGTAGAATTGGACACTGTAATTGCTCGCTCAATACATGTAAGAGCAATCCAGCTTTCGTAACAATTACGGTTACGACAAGTGTACCAACGCCAGTAGTTATTTGCAGCACAGACAAAGTTTGCCAAGGACAGAGCGTTACGCTTCAGGTAAACAATTGTCCAGGTATAGTAGAATGGTCTACAGGTGAAACGGGCCCAGCCATAGTGGTATACCCAACTGAAACGACCACTTACACTGCAGTATGTAACGTGAATGGATGCAAGGCTACATCTAAAGGTTATACTATAAAAGTAGCGCCAATAGCGTCGCCAACGGTTGCCGCCACATCCACTACAATATGTAATGGTAGTAGCACAACACTTACCGCTTCGGGTTGTGAAGGAGCTGTTACATGGTCGAATCAAGCTGTAGGAGCAAGCATTGTTGTGAGCCCAACAGCAACAACGACATATACCGCTATATGTACTGTAGGACAGTGCGTAAGCAATCCTTCGCTTCCTATTACGGTAACAGTCGGAAATCCAGCGGCTCCGATTATATCTACTGACTCGACACTGCTTTGTGCAGGACAGAGTGTAACGCTTAAAGCAGTGGGTACATGCGATGGTACAATTCTCTGGTCAAACAATATGACAGGAAGTACGATTGTGGTGACTCCACCGTCAACTACTGAATATACCGCGGTATGTAAAGTAGGAGATTGCGTAAGTGTTAACTCGAATAAAGTTAAAATTACCGTAACAACTACCGGTCCGGCGCCAACAGTGGTTGCCTCTAAACCGAGTATTTGTGTCGGTGACAGCACTACCCTGACGGCAAGCAATTGTGCAGGTACGATTATCTGGAATACTGGTGCAACAACGACAAGTATTGTGGTTAAACCTTCCACTACTACTACTTATACTGCTTCATGCCGTACGGGTGGAAAATGTGACAGTACACCAGGAAGTGTAACAGTGACCGTAGGCAACAATGCTACGCCTCCAACTATTACCGTAAGCCCATCTTCAAACGTCTGTGCGGGTGATACAGTTACCCTAACAGCTGCAGGATGTGCAGGTACGGTTCAGTGGAGTACAAATGCGACAGGCGCCAGTATTAAAGTGGTCGTTAACCAAACCACAACTTATACGGCAATCTGTAAAATAGGCAATTGTGAAAGCGCTCCTGGGTCAGCAACTGTAACGGTTGTACCTGTACCTGAGAAACCAGCGGTTATTTGCAGTACAGATAAAGTTTGCCCTGGAGAGAGTGTAACACTTCAAGTTAATAACTGTGCAGGTGTTGTTCATTGGTCAACAGGAGCTACTGGCCCTGCAATCGTAGTGACTCCAACGGAAACTACAATTTATACGGCAGTATGTAAAGTAGGTAATTGTTCAAGCCCAATTTCGGCTAATTACACCATCAAGGTTATTCCAATTACGCCTCCAATTGTGAAAGCTACGCCATCATCGGTTAAATTAGGTGAAACGTCAGTACTCACAGCAGAAGGTTGTGCTGGAACAATTACTTGGTCGAACGGAATGTTAGGAGCAAGCATCGTGGTTAATCCTACTGAGACTACTTCATACACCGCTGTTTGTAAGATAGGTAATTGTACGAGTGCGGCATCCGTGCCTGTTACTGTGACGGTTGGTAATTGTACCGCACCAAGTATTGTGGCTAGTTCAGCAGTAATCTGCGAAGGCGATTCTGTAACGCTTACTGCCGCAGGATGTGAAGGCGGAACCATTCAATGGTCAAACAATGCTACTGGCAACAGTATCAAAGTCACACCTTTGGGAACGACAACTTACACCGCAGTATGTAAAAAAGGAGATTGCACAAGTAGTGCTTCCAACACGGTGACGGTTGCGGTAACTAAAGTGTACGCGCCAACGATTATTGCATCGGCAACGACCATCTGCAAAGGTGATTCTGTCACCCTGACAGCAACAGGTTGCAACGGTACATTGCTCTGGTCAAATGGAGCGTCAAGCACCTCAATAAAAGTAACTCCGATAGCTACTATTTCTTACTGGGTTAAATGTAAAGTAGGTAATTGCGAGAGTGCAGCTACTGCTCCTGTAACCATCACGGTAGGAACTCCTGCACCTCCAACCATTGAGGCGTCGAAGACAACGCTTTGCTACGGAGAGTCTGTAACACTGACGGCGTTGGGTAACTGTGCAGGATATATCCAATGGTCAAGTGGCCAAATTGGCAGCACCTTAACGATTATCCCAGCTGCGAGCACTATCTACACTGCAGCATGTTGCTACAACTCGATTTGCAAAAGCGTAGCATCAAATGCCGTAAATGTGATAGTATCACCACGCATTACCGCTCCAGTTGTTGTTAATCTTGCAAATGTGTGTCCTGTTAAGACGGTAGATTTAACCACTGCGGTTAAGAATTATACACCTAATGCAGGTTTGGTTCTTGAATTCCACCAAACGAATTCACCAAGCTCACCATTGGTTTCTAATCCTTTAGCAGTAGGGGTGTCTGGTACATACTACGCATTCTTCCGCTCAACGGCAGGCTGCTACAGTACTGGAACAGCTATCTCCGTGTTGATTTCACCTTGCGAAACTACACCTTGCGAAACGAATCCTGCAACCGCTGATGCGGGGGCCGATGCCTCAATCTGCGCGGCGCTTCAGTACAAGCTCAACGGTAAAATCGGAGGAGTGGCTACCGGAGCAGTATGGACAACTAATGGTACTGGTACCTTTAGTAACTCGCTTGCTCTGGATGCAACCTACTATCCATCGTTGGAAGATTTGATTAAGGGTGATGTAATACTCACCCTTACCACCAACGACCCAGATGGCGAGGGCAACTGTAAAGCAGGAGTAGATGCGATGAAGCTGATATTTACGGGAATCAAATTCAGACCGCAGATTATTGTAAATGGCACTTTCAAAGCAGATACATTGCCCGAAACCATTACAATCTGCCAAGGAGATACCGTTAAGTTGAAAGCAAGTGAAAACGGCTACAAAGTAAAATGGTTTAAGGACGGTAATGTATTGTTCCCTGCTTCTGATGGTATCAGACAGTGGAATGTAACCGAACCAGGTACTTATTCCTACGCATTGGTTGATGATAGCCTTTGCTGCTCTGTAAACTCAGCTTATATTACGGTAGTTGTGAAAAGCCTACCAACACCAATCGTGAAAAATCTGCGGAATGATTGCCCAAGCAATACCGTAAACTTAACCACGGCACTGGAAGGTAATATCAACTACACTACCATCTTTACTTCTGCCGCTCAACCAAGATGTGATTGCTTGGTTGGTACACCAGAAGCAGTAGGAGCAGGTACCTATTTTGTTACCTACAAGAAAGACGGATGTTATAGTGCACCAGCGGCTATAGAAGTGAAAATCTTCGATTGCGCTACCGATACGTTACGCTCTGACTTGAGTATCACAAAAACCGCAAATAAAACGTTGGCGCTCATTGGCGAAGAAGTTACTTACACCATCGTGGTTAAGAACAACGGACAGCACAATGCCACAAACGTAGATGTTCGCGATATTATGCCAACTCAGTTGGAGTTGATTTCAACATCGGGCTTGACAAACACAGGTGGTGTACTTAAAACCCGCATCCCTGTAATTGCAGCGGGCGACAGTACGACGCTGACGGTAGTCACTAAAGCAGTAACGGCAGGCTATAATGTAATTAACAAAGCCGAAGTTACGTATGCTGACCAAGTCGATCCGAATGCTGCAAATAACCTTTCATCGGTAGGTATTGTCATCAGCGACGGTACAATATCGCCAGCAATTGGAGTTGCACTTGCGGTTGATAAAATAGAGAAGAAAGGTGAAGGGGATACAACGTCTTATGATATAACCTATAAAATAACGGTTAAAAACGTAGGAAATGTGCCTCTGACAAATGTAGTGTTGCAGGATAGCATCACGAATAGCTTTGTGCCTCCAGTTACGTTCGCAGTGCTAGGTGCGCCAGTCGTTGAAACGGGTAGCCCACTCGTACCGAATGCAGGTTACAATGGAACAACAGATAAGAATATCTTAGGTCCTGGCAGTAGCTTGGCGGTAGGTGCTGAAGAAACAATCCTGATTACCATTAATGTTAAACCAAATGGTAACAGTGGACCGTTCTTAGGCAGCGTGATTGCAACGGCAAATGGAAACGGTACCACCGTAACAGATGCTTCAAACAGAGGTATTGTGGTGAATGCACCAGTCAACAATCCTACACCTGTGCGATTCGATTTGCCGAGTGCCATGATTGGATTGTCTAAGTTGGCAGGTACACCGGTAGCACTTGGTGACGGTAAGTTCAAAATACCATATACCATCAGCGTAACCAACCTTGGAACAAATGACCTCAAGAAAATCAAAGTAGAAGATAACTTGGGACTCACGTTTGGCAACAAGGCGGTCATTGTCGGTAAGCCTTTGGTAACGGCAGACCTTGGATTTGTGGTTGACTCAAGCTATACTGGTCAGGGATTACTCACCAATTTGTTGGTTGACTCGCTGAGTACTTTGCCAAAAGGAACAACGCGCAACATCAACTTGGCGGTGGTTATCTCTCTCTACAACCCTGATTCTGTGACCACGTTCAATAACATTGCAATCGGTGCAGGATATACAGAGGGCGGTGTAATGACTGCTGATACTTCAACGACGGGCGATAATGCTGACCCTGACAATGACCTTGATCCGCGCAACAACAGCGAATCTACTCCAGTATCACTTAACTCGACACCTGGAAATGGATTGCTTGGTCTGGCAATGTCTATTAAAGATACTGTGCGAAAAGGCGATGGTAGTTTGAACATCACTTACCGCGTTATCTTGAAAAACTACGGGGCTGGTATGTTGAACAACGTTCAGGTTTCAGATTCATTGACCAAAGTCTACAGTTCGCTTACGGGGGCTAGTTATCAACTGGTAGGTACTCCAACGGCCAACGATTCAAGTACGTTACGCATCAATCCTGACTTCAACGGAGACCGTGATGTAAACCTCTTGATTGCGGAACAAAGCCGATTGGCGGGTGGACGATCAGACTCGCTGTTCTTTACGGTCAATGTTACAACCGACGGACGTACGGCACCTTATCTCAACCGAGCTTACGGGGCAGCACTTGCCGGTCAGAATTCGATTGGTGATATCTCGACCAATGGTTTGAATCCTGATTTGAACGGAAATAATGACCCGACGGAGTTGACAGAGGCAGAGTATACGCCAATTGTGATTCCTTCAGACGGTGGATTGTTTGTTCCTGAAGGCTTCTCTCCAAATGGTGACGGTATTAATGATAAATTTGTGATTCGTCACCCATCTGGCACGAAGATTGTTTTAGAAATCTATAACCGCTGGATGAATCTGGTCTATCGTAACAACGACTATCAGAATGACTGGGAAGGCTCAGCTAACGTAGGAATTGGCGCTAACAATCAAACTGTACCAGTAGGCACCTACTTCTACAACGTGATTTTGGTTGACCAAAACGGCGGTGAGATTAAGAAGACAAGCCGATTTATGACCATTAACCGATAAGAACGATGAACAATATCATCAAACAAAAATGGACAATGTTACTGCTGCTGATCACTTTGATCAGCAGCAGTAAAACCTGGGCTCAACAGGACAAAATGTTCTCCCAGTATATGTTCAATATGATGGCACTTAATCCTGCTTATGCTGGTAGCCGAGATGTGCTGAGCGCAACTGCACTTTACCGCAACCAGTGGGGTGGAATGGCGGGAGCTCCTCAAACTGCCACATTTAGCATTGATATGCCCGTAAACCGCGAAAGAGTAGGGCTTGGACTTCAACTCTTCAACGACCAAGTGGGTCTTGAGAACTGGACTGGGGCGATGTTGTCGTACGCTTTTCGTATTAAGTTAGGTGAGCGTTCAACCTTGGCATTGGGATTGCAAGGAGGAGCCATGAGTTTTCGCTGGGACTTATCCAAAGCGAACTTAGGCAACAACCTAACTGACCCTGCTTTTGCCAACAATGTTTCTAAGATTTTGCCCAACTTTGGAACGGGTATTTATCTCAGTAACGACCGCTCTTACATCGGTGTTTCGGTTCCTTATCTGATAGAAAATAACCTTTCAGATTATGACTCTGGAGATAATCGTGCCAAAGTACGCCGTCATTTCTATGTCATAAGTGGATTCGTGATTGGACGCAATAACGTCAAACTAAAACCATCCATGATGGCCCGCTACGTACAGGGAACTGGATTGTCGTTGGACGGAAATCTTAATCTTTGGTTTAATGACCGGATTGCCGTTGGTATGTCTTATCGCCACAACCGTTTTTCAACGTATGCTGGTAAAATTCAGGAAGACATCAGCGGAAAAGTGCTAAGTGGGGATGCGTTGGTTGGGATGTTGGAATTACAACTTTCAGATCAATTCCGTCTGGGATATTCTTACGACTGGACACGCAATCGTTTGAACCAAGAACGTAAGTTTTTAAGCATTCCTACCCACGAAATAATGCTGCGTTATGAGTTTGGATTTAGCAAGAGCAAAATCCTTACTCCACGGTATTTCTAAGGAGACTGTTTGTTAAAAATAGTTAAAGGTATATTCTTCATGAAGGGTTCTTAACGATACCAACAGAGGAGAGTATACCTTTTTTTTATCTTAAATTGTAGTATATGAAAACATACATTTTACTCATTATTTTGGCCACTGGTCTTTGGGTAAAGGAAGTAAAAGCGCAGTCGTCTTTACAGCAGGCCAATCGTCAATATGAAATGATGGCGTATTCTAAAGCGATTGACTTATACGAACAGGCGCTTAAAGGTGGTCTTGCGGATTCTACAAAATTAAATACGCTCATTAAATTAGGAAATAGCTATCGTCAAATCAGAGATACACAAAATGCCGAGCGAGTTTATCGGTTGGTGGTCGGAGAGGATACAACACCTTCGGCGGCTCACGCCAATTGTTATTTATATTATGCACAGGCATTGGCAAGCAATGGCAAATATGACGAAGCTAAAGAAGCTTATGAGCGTTATAACCAGTCGCAGCAAGAAGATGGTCGCGCAAAAGAATTTAATAAACTATATACTGATGTTAATAAGTTATCTAAAAATAAAGCAAGCTATACAGTAGAGTCACTTGATAATATCAATACAAATCGTGCTGAATTTAGCCCCACCTATTATAAAAAAGGCTTGGTATTTGTTTCTGCCCGCAACGAAGGGCTAAACGTAAAACGGGTATACAGTTGGAATCAAACGGCATTTCTGGACTTGTATGAAATCCCTGATTTGTCCGTAATCAATTCTAAGAAAACAAGTAAACTTGGAGGATCAACGTTGGTAAATAAGACCGAGCGCGTCAAAGGCGTTTATTTGCTGGGTTCAGATGAGTACACCTCGCCAACGGCCAATGATTCCCACATTCCTGGAAACTACCGCAGTGCAAACGTGAATGGTACCGCTACTGCACCTTTACAAAATGCCGTGATTGAATCCCAGAATATGGGAAAAACCATTAATTCAAAGTACCACGAAGGGCCAGTGACCTTTTTTAAGGACGGGAAAAGGATTCTTTTTACCCGTAATAACTACCTGAACGGAAAGTATAAAACGAGCAAGGACGGGATTAATAAACTGAAATTGTACTCTGCCGAAAGTACTAATGGCAATTGGAAGGATTTAAAAGAACTTCCGTTTAACAGCGACGAATATTCAGTAGGACATCCGGCGTTGTCAAAAGATGATAAACTGCTGTATTTTGTTTCGGATATGCCCGGAGGGTTTGGCGGAACTGATTTGTACGTCAGTAAATACGACGGGGCCAATTGGTCTACACCAATCAATTTGGGACCATCGGTCAACAGTTCGGGTAACGAGATGTTTCCGTTTGTAGACGAGCAAGGGAATCTTTATTTCTCATCAGATGGTCATGCGGGACTGGGGGGTTTAGATATATTTTATGCCAAGCTTATTGAAGGCGTAATGGCCAAAAAGCCCAGAAATCTTGGAACACCCATCAACTCGGCAAAAGATGATTTTGGGTTGATTACCGATGCCGAACGTACTAGTGGCTTTTTTAGCAGCAACCGCCGTCAGGGAGGGCATGATGATGATCTGTTTCGCTTTGAACGAACGGGTCCGCTGAATCCCTGTCAGGATGTAATTGTAAATGTCATCGATGCAGAGACGAAAATGCCATTGGCAAATGCCGTTGTTGCAATGGCGGGTAAAAGTGAAAGTGATACCGAAGTAAAAACAGGTCAAACGGATAAAAACGGTAGTATACGCTTATGCTTAGACCCAGAAAACGATTTTGTGTTTAAAACAACTTATGAAGGATACGTTGGCAATTCGGTCGATTTTGCCGCCAAAGATTTAGACATAGCTGATGTTGTAAAACTGGATATTCCGTTGACTAAAATCAAAGTAAAACCCAAAACATTCACACTTCGGGGCTTGGTAACGACCCAAAAAGACCGCAAACCTATCTCGGGCGTGAAGGTATTGCTTCGAAATGAATGTGACGATAGTGTTCAGGAAGCCGTAACAGACGCAAATGGAACTTATCTTTTTGAAGTGCCCAGCGGTTGTGATTACTCCATTGAAGCCCTAAAAGATAATTTGGGAACAATGGGCAGTAAAGTAAAAGGAGGGGAGACATCAGAGGCAAATATCACCATGTTTGAAAAAGGCGATGTGATTAAAATCGAAAACATCTATTATGATTTAGATAAGTCGAACATCAGAACTGATGCATCTACTGAGTTGAACAAACTCGTGGAGGTAATGCACAAGTACCCTAAAATGAAGATAGAATTCGGCTCTCATACCGACAGCCGTTCGTCTGCTAAGTATAATAAAATACTTTCCACTAAGCGAGCAAAGGCGGCGGTTGCTTACATCGTAAATCAAGGAATCTCTTCCAAAAGAATTATTGCCGCAGGCTATGGTGAGAGCAAACTGGTAAATAAATGTAAAGACGGAGCGCCTTGTACCGAAGAAGAACACCAACAAAACCGCCGGACGGAGATAAAAATTTTGAGTTTGTAAAAGTAAATGTGTAAAAGGTTGCCTATCAAAAGCAGAAACTCGATTGGGTTTCTGCTTTTTTTGCGTTTGGGACTCATGCCGTTTTATCGGTTAAAGTCAGCAATCGGGTCTAATCGGGTCTAAATGTCTCATAGAAAACACATTGAATTTCAGAAGGTGCTCATCTTATCCTGAACTTTTTTTAATATTGAGACAGAAGTGAGACTATCAAAATGTCATCTATGCGTCTGCTACCATTTTTGTTACTGCTTTCTCTGTATACTGGTCGCATATTTGCTCAGTCAGTTACGCCAATATTGGTGTACAAAGATGCAAATCGGTATGTAGAAACCAGTGCTTTTGCGACTGTTTTGGAAGATGCTAAAAGCGAATGGAGTATTCAACAAGTAATGGGGATGCCAGATAGTGTTTTCAGACGGGCTCAAACGAGCAGACTCAATTTAGGAAATTCAGAATCGCGTTTTTGGGTACGATTTCGAATCGAGAACAAAACTGAAGAAGATTTATATTTTCTTAACGTCGTTCCGATTATTCAGTACTTAGAGCTGTATGTTGTCAATGCTGATGGACAGGTACGATCCTATCCACCAAGTGGTATTTTGCGGCCTTTTGAAAATCGAACTCTCCCCGTTCACAAAATTAACTTCCATCTTGGCAAGAATCCCAAGACGCTTTACTTTTCTGTAAAGAGCAACCGTACGCTCTATTTCTCCAATTACATTGGGACAAGAGAGGTTATTGATGCGTACGTTAGTCGAGATGAGCGAATCTTTCTATTCTGTTTTGGCATCTATTTTATTTTAATCATCTACAATTTAGTCATTTACTTCTATAGTCGCGATAAGCCTTTCTTATGGTATAGCATTTTTCAGTTGGGGTCGCTTTATTACTTTCTATATTTCTCGGGTTTGGGTTTTGCTTACATCTGGAATGATTTTCTGTTTATGAACAAAGACTCCAATATTCATGTGGCTGCTTCGCTCATTCCAGCCTGTATTTTTACGATGTACTTTCTGAATACCCGTAATTTACTACCTCGTTTTCATGTCTATTTGAAAGCGTTGGTCATTGGTTATTTGGGTGTTTTGGTCGTGCAACTACTGGGTTTTGTTGTATTTGATAACAAGCTTGCGCAATTTTTTAACTTTACCACCTACCTAAGCCTTTGGGTGGTTGCTTGGGTTGCTTATTTCAAAAAACATAAAACCGCTCGATTTTATCTAATGGGCTGGACTGTTTATCTGTTTACGGTCATTATGACTGTCCTCTTTGCTACCAATGTGATTCCTGCCTTTGCTTCTTTTTCCGTTGATAATTATGCCATCAATTTTGGCTCAATAGTAGAGGCTATATTCTTAGCGTTTGCCTTGGCTGATCGGGTGTACGAAATTCGTCAACAAGCTCGTTCGGCCCAAGATTTGCTCCTTAAGCAATCGGCAGATTATGAATTACTGGTTGAAAAACACAATCATTTATTGAATATTCAACCCAATGCAAATACCGCTGAAAATCCCATCGAAGTGGCACAGCGTTTGGAAACACTTATTCAGTCCATCCAAACGGAACGGGATTTGATTCGGAAAGTATCCATTCCTACTATCGAAGGGGTTATTCTCCTGCCATTGTCTGATATTATGTATATCGAAGCTATGCGCAGCTATGCCCAATTTCATCTTTCTAATGGGAAGAAGATCATTGCTTCGCGTCCTATTGGTGATTTTGAAGACGTTTTACCTGATCCAACTTTTTTTCGTATTCACAAATCGCACACGGTAAATCTCAATTATGTAGAACGTTATATTAGGGGCGAAGGTGGTTCGGTAATTTTGCAAAATGGCTCAGAAATTGGCGTGTCCAGAACGGCAAAAGCAGAATTGTTGAGGCGATTACAGATTTCGTAAAGCAGATTTGGAGGCCTTCTGTCTCAAAACGCCGTTTTGCTAAAAGAGGAATTGTCGTATTTGGGAAACTTATTGTCGCATTTGGGAAAGAAGGTCAGATGAAAGTGTTTATTTGAAGTGAAATTTGGCTCACTCTATTGAATTAAAAGAATAGAGAGAATTAGTCTATAACTTCTTTAAAACAACTGTACAATGAAAAATCTGAGCCTTATTTTACTTCTCACGCTGGTTAGCCTGTTTGCTTCTGCCCAGGCTTTTAATGAAAAAACATTTGCTGCTTTTACAGAGTCCTTTGACAAAAACCCTGTTAAATGCCTCCAAACAGAAACGGATCCCGATTTTGTGTTCATAGGCACAACTGGTGAAATGCTTGATTTAAAAAGTACTATTGCTATTTGTGAGAATGCGGTGATGGAAAACCGTTCCAATTCAGATCTAAAAATTAGGCAGTACGGCAATACCGCTATTGTGACAGGGCACTCTAAAAGACTTGCCAAGCGAATTACGAGCGGTCATACTCGGCTATATAATGAACTGATAACGTATGTTTTTGTAGAACGGGATGGAAAATGGCTATGGGCGTCGGCTCAACATAGCGAGGCGCAGAAAAAATAAAAAGAATAAAAATTGGAAGAAAGCAGAGGTTCGCAAGGACTTCTGCTTTTTTATTGGGTTTGGCAAGATTAGTGCTTTCTTTTGCGTTGATAAATGAATCAACCAGTATTATGATGAAAAAACAATTTCTACTCCCTACTGTTTATCGCCTCCTCTCTGCATTAAACTGCCTATTTCTAGTTGTCCACTATGCCCAAGCCCAGCGTGAAGTTCAATATTCACAATATTTGGTTAATCCAATTGCCATCAACCCTGCGGCTACGGGTATTCGCGAAAATTTCTATTTTAATGCCGTTCTTCGCCGGCAATTTGTGGCGGGTATACAAGGGCTGCCCGTTACCCAGTCTTTCGCCATGGATGGGAGCGTTGCCGATGGAAAGGTCGGATTGGGATTACAGGGACTAAACGACCGAGTAGCCGTCAACGTGGCAGTGTTTGGCAGCGCTTCCTATATTTTTAAGCTTTCGGAGTTTCAAAAAATTTCCATTGGAGCGTTAGGGGGAATTAATGTTTTGCCGTCGCGTTCAGCCATCAACATTGGCGGGGGAATCAATAAAGCATTGGCAAGTGCAGGCGTCGGAATTTATTATCAGGATGAAATGTTTTTTGGAGGAGTCTCAATGCCTGAAATCTTAAAACAAAGTTATGGATACAACAACACAAGTGGACTGCTTAATTATCAACGCCCCATTTTTTTACAGGCAGGGTTGAAAATGGACATCAGCGAAGGGTTGAACGTAGTTCCGTCTATATTGATTACAAAACCTGAGCAAGGAAAAATCAGGACGGATTTAAACGCGTTGATGCACTACAAAAATGCCGCCTTGGTGGGGGTGTCCGTTCGTTTGGGGGGCGTTAATTATGTTCAGGTACTGCTGGGGTATGACGTTTCCAAAAACATAAGAATAGGCTATACCTACAATTCGCGGCGGGTAGAAGACTTCTACGGCAACTCCAATAGTGTACCTGGAGCGGGTAAGGGTATCCACGAAATTGTGTTTACACTTCAGCCTAATCCAAGTTCTCATTAGATTTTTGCTAAATCTATAAGACTTTTGCAACGAATTCAAAATACATGAACTAAATTTGCCCCACTTTCAACCAGCATTTTTTTTTAATGGAAAAATACTCATATATAGCTAATTCAGAAGCTGCGTACATTGAGGACCTGTACCAAAAATATTTGCAACAGCCTGACTCTGTTGATTTAAGTTGGCAACGGTTCTTTGAAGGGTTTGAATTTTCTGCTAAATACGGCGAAAATAAACCTAAATCAAATGGAAATGGTGCCGCACCGGTGGCTGAAACACCCATTTCGGCTTCGCATACTCGCAAAGAAATGGAGGTAGTTCACTTGATAAGAGGCTACCGTCAGAGAGGACATTTAATGTCGCAGACCAACCCACTAGGACCCCGCAAGAATCGGTATCCAGAGTTGGATTTAAAAGACTTCAATTTGGCAGAAGCCGATTTAGAAACAGTATTTGAGGCAGGAATTGAAGTGTTTGGCCGGGCAGCAAAGCTGCGCGAAATTGTGGATGCCCTTCGTAAAGTCTATACTGAAAAAGTAGGTTTTGAATACCAATACATCCGCGACCGTCGGGCTAAAAGTTGGTTAAGAAAGAAGATTGAACAGGAATACCTGAACTTTACGCCCACGATTGAGCAAAAGAAACGGATTCTTGAGAAACTGAACGATGCCGTAACCTTCGAGAACTTTCTGCATACCAAATTTTTAGGCAAAAAGAGATTTTCGCTCGAAGGTGGAGAAGCAACTATTCCAGCATTGGATGTGGCAATCAACCGTGGCGCTGAGCTTGGGGTGGAGGAAGTGGTAATTGGTATGGCGCACCGTGGCCGTCTCAATGTATTGACCAACGTACTTCAAAAACCTTATGAGCAGGTTTTTAACGAATTTGAAGAAAACGTTGAACTGGATGAATTCAGCGATGGCGACGTAAAATACCACATGGGTTATGAAAGCCAAATCGAAACGCCAGAAGGTAAAGCTGTAAGTCTTAAGCTCATGGCGAACCCATCTCACTTAGAAGCTGTTAATCCAGCCGTGGTGGGATATGCCCGCGCGCGTGCCGATGAACACTACGGTCATATTGAAGGGCAGGATAAATATGACCCCGTACTCCCTATTTTGATTCATGGAGATGCCGCCGTGGCGGGGCAGGGAATTGTATACGAAGTGACGCAAATGTCTAACCTACCCGCGTATTATACGGGCGGGACGTTGCACTTTGTGATTAATAACCAAATCGGATTTACCACCGATCATGAAGACGACCGCTCTTCTATCTATTGTTCAGATATTGCCAAAATCGTGGATGCTCCTATTTTTCACGTCAATGGCAATGACCCCGAAGCGGTAGCCTTTGTGATGAAAGTTGCGATTGAGTTTCGCCAGGAGTTTAACCGTGATGTATTTGTGGACATGGTTTGTTATCGCAAGTACGGTCACAATGAGTCGGATGAACCGCGTTTTACGCAGCCGACGATGTATTCGAAAATTTCACAACAGCTCAACGGTCGGGATTTATACCTAAAAGTATTGACCGAGCGAGGAGAGTTGGATGCGCAAATTGCGGATCAAATGAAGGCCGAGCTCGAAGGCGAGTTGCAGGATTTGCTTCAAAAAGTAAAACAAAAACAACTTCCGTACAAACGCCCTAAGCTTGAACGTGATTGGGCGGAATTGCGGCGTTCAGTACCCGAAGATTTTGAGAAGTCGCCAGCTACTGGTATTTCAAAAGAGGTGATTGAAAAAGTAGGACAAGCGCTTACAAGCTTGCCCGAAGGTTTCAAAGCATTGAAACAAATCGAAAAAGTAATTGAAGAGCGGAAGCAGATTTTTGCGGGTGAAAAACCGCTGAACTGGTCGTCGGGAGAATTGCTGGCGTATGGCTCTATTCTGACGGAAGGAAAAACCGTTCGGATGACGGGGCAGGACATTCAGCGCGGTACATTCTCGCACCGCCACGCCGTGCTTCATGATACCGAGACCAATGCCAATCACAATAGTTTGGCGCACATCGGCGAAGGACAAGGGAAATTTGAAATCTACAATTCTCTGCTTTCAGAATACGGCGTCATGGGTTTTGAGTACGGTTATGCCATGGCTAACCCTCACGCGTTGGTGATTTGGGAAGCTCAATTCGGCGACTTTGTGAATGGTGCTCAAATTATGATTGACCAGTTTATTGCCGCTACGGAGTCGAAGTGGAATGCCATGAACGGCTTGGTACTTTTATTGCCGCACGGATACGAAGGCCAGGGACCTGAGCACTCAAGTGCCCGCCCCGAGCGCTTTTTGATTTTGTCGGCTGAGTATAACATGTACGTTTGCAACATTACTACGCCAGCCAACTATTTCCACATGATTCGTCGTCAATTGGCGTTACCTTTCAGAAAGCCTGCTATTTTGATGTCGCCTAAGTCGATGCTGCGTCATCCGATGGCGGTATCTCCTTTAAGTGATTTTGCCGAAGGGACTTCTTTCCGCGAAACCATTGGGGATGAATTTGCTGAACCTAAAAAGGTAAAAAAAGTGTTGCTTTGTACTGGTAAGCTTTATTGGGAACTATTGGATAAACAACAGAAAGACAACCGTAAAGATGTGGCCATTATTCGCGTAGAGCAGTTGTATCCATTCCCCAAAAAACAAATACAGGCGTACCTAGATCAATACAAAAAAGCAGAAGTGATTTGGGTGCAGGAAGAGCCTGAAAACATGGGCTATTGGTCATTTATTTTGCGTGAGTTTCCTCAGATTGGATTAGGGAAAGTAATTGCTCGTAAAGCCAGTGCATCTCCAGCAACAGGTTATATGAAAATACACGCAAAAGAGCAGGCAGAACTCATTGAGCAGGCTTTTTCTTAAAATAATACCCTGAAAACGGAGTATTGAAAGTAGTACTGAGATTCTCTGTTTTCATCCTAACTCATTTTCAAATTGACAATTCCCAAATTCTGAATATATGTCACAGATTGAAATAAAAGTCCCGACCGTCGGAGAATCTATCACCGAAGTAACCATTGGTTCTTGGGTGAAAAAAGACGGTGATAGTGTCAAACGTGATGAAGTAATATGCAGTTTAGACTCAGATAAAGCATCCTTTGATGTCGTTTCTGAGGCTGACGGTGTTTTACGAGTTAAAGCACAAGAAGGTGATGTATTACCGATTGGTGGACTGATATGTGTGATTGAAACATCGGTGGAGGTAGCTTCCGCTCCAGCGTCAGCTCCCGCGCCTGTTACTTCTACGCCTGCTCCCGTTGCTGTGGCTTCAGTTGCTCCTGCAACAGCGGCTAAAGTAGTGGAAATGAAAGTGCCAACGGTGGGGGAATCCGTCACGGAAGTAACCATCGCCAGTTGGAATAAAAAAGACGGTGATACCGTTCAATTAGATGAAGTACTTTGTGAACTAGAGTCTGACAAAGCAACGTTTGAACTTCCTGCCGAAGCTGCAGGAGTGCTACGCATTGTAGCCGAAGCGGGTTCGACGTTATCAATTGGAGCCGTTATCTGTAAAATTGAAGTCGGTGCTGGAAGCGCTGCTGCTCCTGCTCCCGTGGCTGAGGCGCCGCAATCAAACGGACAGGTGGTTTCGGCAAATGCTTCCAATGATAGTTATGCAGCAGGGCATCCCTCTCCCGCCGCGGCCAAGATTTTGGCCGAAAAAGGCATTGACCCTGCAAGTGTAGCGGGCTCAGGTGTTGGCGGAAGATTAACGAAAGAAGATGCCATCGCCGCACAACCTAAAGCCGCTCCCACGGCAACTCCAGTTGAGCAGCCTAAAGCGCCAGTAGCGCCACCAGTGGCTCCAGCCCCTGCTCCCAAAGCAGCGGATGCTCGTGGCCAACGCCGCGTAAAAATGACGTCGTTGCGCAAAACTATTGCGCGCCGTTTGGTTGCGGTTAAAAATGAAACGGCCATGTTGACAACCTTCAATGAGGTAGACATGAAGCCTATCATGGATTTACGGGCTAAGTACAAAGATAAATTTAAGGAAAAACACGGCGTAGGCTTAGGCTTTATGTCATTCTTTACCCGGGCTTGCGCGGTAGCTTTGCAGGAATTTCCGGTAGTAAATGCGTTCATTGACGGCGATGAAGTCGTTTACAATGATTTCTCGGATATATCGATTGCGGTTTCGACCGAGCGTGGTTTGGTGGTTCCCGTGGTTCGTAATGCTGAAAAAATGACCTTCTCTCAAATTGAGAAGGAAATCATTCGTTTGGCTGGCCTCGCCCGCGACAATAAGCTGACCATTGACCAAATGCAAGGTGGCACCTTTACCATCACCAACGGTGGTATTTTTGGTTCGATGCTCTCAACACCCATCATCAATGCTCCACAGGCTGCGATTTTGGGAATGCATAACATCGTTGAGCGAGCTGTCGTGGTGAATGGAGAAATCGTTATACGCCCTATCATGTACGTAGCGCTCAGTTACGACCACCGCACCATCGACGGCCGTGATTCGGTAAGCTTCCTCGTCAGAGTGAAGCAATTGCTCGAAGACCCTACACGGTTACTGTTGGAAGTGTAAGAATATAAATTAAAAAGGGGCTCGGTATACCGTGCCCCTTTTTTGTGAAATTGTTCGAATAATTAAATGACTAAAACAGTTATATAAATCCAATGCAATACGACGTTATCGTAATCGGTTCGGGGCCAGGCGGCTATATTTGCGCCATTCGTTGCGCGCAATTAGGCTTAAAAACGGCCATCATCGAAAAATATAAAACCCTTGGCGGAACCTGCCTGAACGTAGGTTGTATTCCTTCCAAAGCACTGCTCGATTCTTCTGAGCACTACTACAATGCTTCGCATACGTTTGCCGAACATGGCATTCAGCTCGAAAACCTAAAGGTGGATTTGGCCCAAATGATTGCCCGCAAGAGCGAGGTAGTCAACCAAGTGTGCAAAGGCGTCGAGTTTTTGATGAAGAAAAATAAAATTGATGTCTATCAAGGCCTTGGCTCATTTGTGGATAAAAATACCGTAAAGGTGACCAAAGAAGGAGGAGACATTGAAATGATTACCTCCAAAAATATCGTCATCGCTACGGGCTCAAAACCTTCGTCATTGCCAGGCGTTACGATTGATAAAAAACGTATTATTACTTCGACCGAAGCGCTTCAACTCAACGAAATCCCCAAACACCTCATCGTGATTGGGGCAGGAGTGATTGGCGCAGAGCTTGGCTCTGTGTATGCACGTATCGGGGCTAAAGTCAGCTTTGTGGAATATGCTTCGGCTATGATTCCGACCATGGACGCGACCATGGGCAAAGAGCTTCAGCGGACGGTAAAAAAACTCGGTGCTGATTTTTATTTTAGTCACAAAGTAAAAACCGTGGAAAATACGGGTGATGAGGTCATCGTAACGGCAGAGAACCCTAAAGGTGAACTCGTTACTTTTACGGGTGATTACTGCCTGATGAGCGTGGGACGTAAACCCTATACCGATGGACTCGCGCTTGAAAATGCGGGTCTGGCGGCCGACCAACGCGGAAAAATCGAAGTAGATGAACACACCCTTCAAACCAAAGTGCCTAATATCTACGCCATCGGGGACGTGATTCGCGGGGCGATGTTGGCCCATAAAGCCGAGGAAGAAGGCGTGTTTGTGGCCGAAACCATCGTTGGACAAAAACCACATATCAATTACCTGCTCATTCCAAATGTAGTTTATACATGGCCTGAAGTAGCAGGAGTAGGCTACACAGAAGATGAATTAAAAGCCAAAGGAATTGCCTATAAGACAGGTTCGTTCCCGTTTAAAGCCCTCGGCCGTGCTCGCGCGAGTATGGACATTGATGGGACCGTAAAAGTATTGGCGCATAAAGAAACAGATGAAATTCTGGGGGCGCATATCATTGGCCCACGTGCGGCTGATATGATTGCAGAAGCAGTGGTAGCGATGGAATACCGCGCCTCAGCCGAAGATGTAAGCCGTATGTCGCACGCGCATCCCACCTATACGGAAGCCTTCAAGGAGGCTTGCTTGGCGGCTACGGGCAACCGAGCTTTGAATGCCTAAAAAATAAAAGTCGGTCAGGTCTAATTATGGGACTGACCGACTTTTTTACTTCTACTTCATCCCCAAATAACTTTCCATTTTTTCTATTTCTGACGATAATGGTGTCGTTATATCAAAAGGGATAACCGTCAAAACCAATTGTTCTTCAAAACGAAAAGGGGGAAGCGGTGCCCGAAAATCTTCATGAGCGGGGTAAATCAGAAATAGCGCATTGGCGTTGTATTTGCGCCCATAAGCGTATAATTGATACAAATCGGTTTGTTCTATACCATAATTAGGGAGAGTGGGCTCAATCCTTTTCCACTTCATATCCATAACCACGGTTTGTTGGTCTTTGCGAATCACCAAGTCGGGGCGTAAACGAAAGCGACGCTTTCCAGAATGGTCATCGACCAAAAAATGTAAATCATCCTGATACGATACTTGATGATCGCCTAAATAACGTTTGGCCCCACGGGCTACATAATTTTCAAATAATCGTTCAGTCGGAAACAATAACGAGTCATTCACGTCTTTGCCAGCCGTTGCCCAAGACTGTTGATTGAGCAACACTTTGGCCCATTTCAACGCTTGGGCATATCGGTTAAAACGTCGGTCTGATTTTTCTAATTTTGCAAAATCAGCATTTACCTGAGTGGAAGTATTGACGTCTTCTAATGCAAAACGTAATTGCCGGAGGCGAACCTGATTGGGCAAATATTGACTGCGCTTGGCTAAAAACAACACGCAGGTTTTCAGCAGGCGATTGGGCAGGATGTCGGCTTTGAATTCGTCATGGGCGGTAAAAAGCAATTCAGGGTGAAGGGCATCTTGGCGGTGAGGTAGCCATTTTCCCCGTACAAACGTTTGTTCAGTCTCAATGGTTTGATAAGCCCTTTCCAATCCCTGTTGCATAATTTGCTCCATTTCTTGAATAAAAGCCGAAATAAAAATCTCCCAAAGCGGCTGGTCGGCCCGTTGTAAATGCGCTTGAGAAAGCCGGTGAAATGGAAGGTCAGCGACACTGCGGAGCATTTTCAATAGAGACTGTCTCGCAATAAAAACGGTATCATTTTTGGCTATTTTCGGTAAAATTTCAAATTGAGTACCATCGGAGGTTTGTACAATACCCGTGTAATTTTTGAAGCGGAGGCACTCCTTGCCTTTTTGCAAAAAAAAATGAATTACGGCATCTGCATGGGGAGCAAAAGCCCACTGTTTGAGCAGATCAAAAGCCTGGTCTGAAACAAATACCTCCGTGTTTTGGGTGCTATCAATACCTCCCGCTGCCTCGGAAGCGCGTCGAATTATACCGTACTCATACACGACAACATGCTGTGACATAGCAAATAATTAAAATGGGTGTTGTTAAATTAGTAAAAAGATGTTACTTTTGCACCACAATTTACGGTTAAGATTCTGAGGGGAAATTGATTCCCCTTTTTTGTTGGAAAAAAATGAATGTAAAGGAAAAAATTGTCGAATTGCTTTCTACCCTTTTGGAGGATGACAAATTTTTCATCGTAGAAGTGCAGGTCTCCGCCTCAAAAGTTCGTCAGAAAGTAACTGTGTTGATTGACAGCGATGCAGGCATCAGCATTGATGAATGTGCCGAAATCAGCTGGAAATTGGGAGAAATGCTCGAAACGCAAGAAGTGCTGCCCGATGCGTATACGCTTGAGGTGTCTTCTCCGGGAGTGGATTATCCGTTGGCAATGCCAAGGCAGTTTCGTAAAAATATCGGACGTACTTTAAAAGTAATCGCAAAAGACGGTGTTGAGAAAAAAGGGAAATTAATTTCGGCGGACGAAGAAGGTTTTGTGATACTGGAAGAATTGAAAAAGAAGAAAAAAGACCAAGTTCCTGCTGAATTGCCTTTTGCTTATACCGACATTGCAAAGGCTCAAGTACAGATTACGTTTTAAATACCACAGGAAAATAGTATTTTTAACATTCCTTTAGTAGTGATTGTGGGTTGGTGAGATAAAAATAATATGAAATAACGTAGTGTTTGAAGTGGAAATTAATTCCTGACGAACAATCACTGCTTTTAGATAAATTGGTTTAAGATTTAAAGAATTGTTCTGTGTTTAACAAATAACAATTAACTGTTTTGAAAGAAAATGGATAGCGTAGTATTGATAGAATCGTTTGCCGAGTTTGCTCGCTCCAAAAATATTGATCGTCCTACGATTATAAAAGTATTGGAGGAAGTGTTTCGTACGATGATTCGTAAAAAATACGGTACTGATACCAATTTTGATGTGATTATCAACCCCGATACTGGCGACCTAGAAATGTGGCGTACCCGTGAAATCGTGGACGATAACTCAGAAGATATTTGGGAACCGGATAAAATTCCTCTGGCTGAAGCCCGCAAAATTCAGGATGACTTTGAAGTGGGTGAAGAAGTAGCTGAGGAAGTAAAATTGGAAGATTTTGGGCGGCGTCTGGTGCAAACTGCACGTCAAACGCTGATTCAAAAGGTAAAAGATTTAGAGAAAGAGTTGCTATATTTCAAATACAAAGACATGGTCGGCGACCTGCTCAATGTAGAAGTATATCAAATACTCAAAAACGAACTCATCTGTTTAGATACCGAAGGCAATGAATTAGTACTGCCCAAACAAGAGCAAATCTTTAAGGATAAATACCGTAAAGGAGAGCCTGTAAAAGCAGTTATTCATAAAGTGGAGCTAAACAATGGTACGCCAAGAATTACGCTTTCGCGAACTTCTCCCGTGTTTTTGGAAAGATTGTTTGAAACCGAAATTCCTGAAATCTACGACGGACTTATCAACATTCGCAAGATTGTGCGTGAGCCGGGCGAGCGTGCCAAAGTAGCGGTAGAGTCGTATGATGACCGTATCGATCCCGTGGGCGCTTGCGTGGGGATGAAAGGTTCGCGGATTCATACCATTGTGAGAGAACTGAATAATGAGAACATTGACGTTATCAATTATACCGAAAATCTCGAATTGCTCATTCAACGTGCCTTGAGCCCCGCCAAAATCACTTCGATGGTGATAGATAAAGAGACCAAAAGGGTATCTGTTTATCTAAAACCTGATCAAGTTTCGCTGGCTATCGGTAAAGGCGGACAAAACATTAAGCTCGCCGGGCGTTTGGTCAGCATGGAAATAGATGTGTTCCGTGATGTAGAAGGCCAAGAAGACGAGGAAGATGTAGACTTGAGCGAATTTACGGATGAGATTGACGAGTGGATGATTGAAGAGTTCCGCAAGATTGGTTTGGATACTGCAAAACAAGTCATCAATATCAGTAGAGAAGAGCTTGTCCGTCGTACCGACCTTGAAGAAGAAACAGTAGAAGAAATCCTTGAAATTTTACGTCGCGAATTTGAATAAATGTAGTCGGTTTGGGACAAAATGACTCACTGAAAAAGGGACATTTACGAGTTAATTGCTGACTATACTTGACGTACAGAGAACAGATAAACGTAGTTGAAAAATAAATCTGTATCTTTGGGTTAATTTTCCAGGGTTTCCCTAATAACGAATAACCAATAACTCGTACTTCGGTACGTCTATTTCCAGTATGTCGGAAGAAAAAAGTATGCGCCTTAGTCAAGCAGCTCGAATACTAAATCGTAGCCACGCTGCGGTTGCCAGTATTTTGGGTGCTAAAGGCTTTAAGGTTGATAATAATCCCAATACAAAGTTAAACGCTGAACAGCTTGAATTTCTGTCCAAGGAGTTCAAGGTGGATGCGCTGTTGGGGGGAATTGCCCCCAAAAAAGAAGAACCTGCTGCGCCACAACCTAAGTCAGAAGATAGCCCTGTACTTTATTTTCGTACATCGCAGTCGGCTGCCAATGCTCCTAAACCAGTTGTTTCAGAACCAAAGCCAGAAAAAGAAGAAAAACTTCCAGAATCTGAGCTTCCCGAAACACCAATTATTGGACTGAAAGTCGTAGGGAAAATTGATTTGGATGCTCCCAAGGCAACAATTAATGTGCCCGTTTCGGCTCCGCCAAAACCTGAGGAAGAGCCTAAGCTGGTTCCGCCAATTGTTGAAGAGAAGAAACCAGAAGTGGTTGTCGAGGAGAAGAAACCAGAAGTGGTTGAGAAGAAACCAGAAGTGGTTGTTGAAGAAAAGAAAATTGAAGAGATTCCGGTGGCAGAGAAACCTGTTGAAGACAAAAAGCCGGAAGTACCAATGCTAGAACCTGTGAAGGAAGTGGCATTGCCTGTGGTTGAAACCAAAGTAGAAGTTATTCTGCCTGTGGAAGCCGCACCTGTACCCGAAATTAAACCTATTGAGGAGTTACCGAAAGCAGAGCCAAAAGTAGAGCCAATTATAGAACCCAAAGTAGAAGTGGTACAAGAACCAGTGGTGGAACTCAAACCTGCACCTCAACCAAAACCCAAGGAAGAACCTGTTAAACCACAGCCGTTTACTCCTCGGACAGAACGCCCTCAACAACAGCCCACTAAGGTGAAGCAACCCGAGCCTCCCAAAGAAGTTCCTGCTCCTGAGCCAGAACCCGAGCCGGTGTTGATTGAAGCAAAAGGTGAAACCTTGAAAGGACTCACCATTTTAGGAAAGATTGAACTTCCTACCGAGCGCCGAGGTGGTGACGGAGGAAATCGAGATAAAGACAAGGACAAAAAACGCAAACGTAAACGGTTGCGCAAAGGAGAGAAAGTTACTGATAATGCCCCGGCAGCTAATCCCAATAACCCTGCTAATAAAGGAAAACAGAATCAGAATGATAGGCCTATTACACAGTACCAACATGGCCAACGGGATGGTTCAAAAACCAGCGCCCCTGCAAATACACCTCCTAATGCCAACGCGACTCCTAATACAACAGCACCTAATGCAAATACCGCTGGTGGAGCTGCTAAAAAAGGACCAGCTACCAACAACACGAATACGAATGCCAATAAAAAAGGCGGGAATGGCCGTAGAGAGCGTAAAGATGAGATCAGCGACAAAGAAGTGGCTGACTCAATCAAGGCTACTTATGCCCGCTTGAGCGGTACCACTAGTGGTAAGAACTTTGGCGCAGATAAGCGCCGTGAACGTCGTCGTTTGCGGGCAGATGCTGCCGAAGAGCGCATGATGCAGGAGCAGGAAGATGCTAAAGTGTTGAAAGTGACAGAATTTATTTCGGCCAATGAACTGTCCTCTTTGATGGACGTATCGGTGCAGGAAGTAATTTCGGTTTGTTTGAGCATGGGTATGTTCGTTTCCATCAACCAACGTTTGGATGCGGAAAGTATCACGCTGATTGCCGATGAATTTGGTTACGAAGTCGAATTTATATCTGCCGAAGAAGAAATTCAGGGAGATGTAAAAGTAGAAGTAGATGCTGAAGAAGATTTGCTTGAACGTGCGCCGATTGTAACCATCATGGGTCACGTTGACCACGGTAAAACGTCATTGCTTGACTATATTCGTCGTACACGAGTTGCAGCGGGTGAAGCGGGTGGTATTACGCAGCACATTGGCGCCTATAGCGTAAAAACAGATGGCGGACGTCGCATCGCGTTCTTGGATACTCCTGGCCACGAAGCTTTTACGGCCATGCGTGCTCGTGGAGCTAAATTGACGGATGTTGTTATTATTGTCATTGCAGCTGACGACTCTATCATGCCTCAAACGAGAGAGGCGATAAATCACGCTCAGAACGCCAACGTTCCGATTGTATTTGCATTCAGTAAAATAGATAAGCCAGGAGCTAACACCGAAAAGATACGTGAGGCATTGGCCAACATGAATATTTTGGTGGAAGAATGGGGAGGTAAATACCAAACTCAGGAAATTTCATCAAAATCGGGGGTAGGTATTCCTGACTTGATGGAAAAAGTGTTGCTCGAAGCAGACTTGCTCGAACTGAAAGCAAATCCGAACCGTAGAGCTTCTGGAACGGTTGTTGAAGCATCGCTTGATAAAGGTCGTGGATATGTGGCAACGATTTTGGTACAAACAGGTACCTTGAAAGTCGGTGATGTGATTTTGGCGGGCGCGCACTTTGGACGGGTTCGTGCCATGTTTGACGCCACAGGGGCACGTCTTAAAGAAGCAGGCCCATCGACTCCGGTGCAACTTTTGGGGTTGAACGGTGCTCCTCAAGCAGGTGACAAGTTTAACGTGATGGAGAACGAACGCGAAGCGCGTGAAATCGCTAACAAGCGTGAGCAGATTATGCGTGAGCAGACCATCCGTACCCGTAAGCACATTACGTTGGAGGAAATCGGCCGACGAAAAGCAATTGGTACATTTAAGGAATTGAATATTATCGTCAAAGGTGACGTGGACGGTTCGGTAGAAGCACTCTCCGATTCGCTACTCAAACTTTCGACGGAAGAAGTACAGGTAAATATTATCAATAAGGCGGTTGGTCAGATTGCAGAATCAGACATTAACTTAGCCATTGCTTCCGACGCAATCATTGTCGGATTCCAGGTTCGCCCGTCAAACAATGCGAAAAAACTCGCGGAGCAGGAGCAAATCGAAATTCGTTTGTATTCAGTTATCTACGATGCCATCAATGAAGTGAAGGATGCCATGGCAGGTATGTTGGAACCAACGATGGAAGAAGCAATTGTTGGTAATGCCGAAGTACGTGAGGTATTCAAAATCAGCAAAATAGGTACCGTAGCAGGTACTTATGTGACAGATGGTATTATCAAACGTAACAATAAAGTTAGGGTAATTCGTGACTTTATTGTGGTTCATGAAGGAGATATTTCACAGTTGAAACGTTACAAAGACGATGTAAACGAAGTGAAATCTGGTTTTGAATTCGGACTCAGCATCAGAGGCTTTAATGACATCCAAGTAGGGGATATTGTTGAAAGCTTTGAGATGAAAGAAGTAAAACGAACATTGTAAATTTTAGATTATAATATAGAGCAGGCTTTTAGGAACTCTAGAAGCCTGCTTTTTTATTGAAACGTTGTATTTCTGCATATTTTAACTTATAAATATATTGAGGTGTCGTATTTTTGTGGGTAATATTATATTTGCGTACGTTTAAAACCCTAGCCTGTGGAAGAAATTCAGCCAGAAATTATTCATAGCGTTCCGCAACGTCCTCCCTGGCGTAATGTGATGTTATTGCTTGGGCTGGTTTTGCTGGGAATGTCTATCGGCAATATTGTGGCTATGCTTATGATTCTTCTGATAGGCGTGCTCCTTGGTGGGCCAAACAATTTAGAGCAAATTTCGCAGTTGATTCAGGAGCCGCAGTTGTTTCCCCATGCGTGGTGGTATTTAATGATACTTCACTCGGTTTCCCACCTCTTTACATTTTTGATTCCTGGCGTTGTTTATTGGCGTTGGTCCGAACAGCACCGGGTAGAAGAGTTTATAAGTCGACCAGCTCCTTCATTTTTGACTATGGCGCTGGTTTTTTTTACGGTTATTGCTTTTCTGCCGCTCAACAGTTGGATTATCGAATGGAACAGCCACCTTCATCTGCCCGAAGGCCTGCAGCGGGTTGAAAATTGGATGCGCTACAAAGAAGATGAATTGGCGGGGATGACGCAGTTTTTGACCGACTTCGATTCCTGGCTGAAATTTATTGTGGCCTTGTGTGTCATTGCCGTGATTCCTGCCGTTGGGGAAGAAGTATTATTCAGAGGAATTATTCAGCGAAAGATATTTCACAAAATTAGGGATGTTCATGCTTCCGTTTGGTTGACTGCAGCTTTGTTTAGTGCTATTCACCTCCAATTTTATGGATTTGTGCCCAGATTGCTTCTAGGGGCAATGTTTGGCTATTTGTATTTTTGGACCCGAAACTTATGGGCTCCCATTTTGGCTCATTTTATTAATAATGGACTCACGGTTTTGGCCATATTTCTGTCTCACCGCAAAGTGCTTGATTTTGAAATATCCTCAGCAGAATCGTCGGTATCCTGGATTGGAGCGGTTCTTTCATTAGTATTGACGGCTGCACTGTTATTGAATCTAAAAGTAATTTCTCAACGAAGCAATCTGAAGAATGGTACCTAGTAACTGGGAAAAAGTGTTTGAAACAAGTTTTCAGCACCGTGCCGAGATTGTGCGCGAATATTTGGAACAGCAAGGAATCTCGGCTGTAATCATCAATAAACAAGATAGCAGTTACCATTTTGGAAAATGTGAGTTGTATGTTCCCGTGAAAGATGCTATCATTGCCAAAACAATTGTAGTGAATGAAATCTCGTTTGGATAGTCTTTCAAATTTACAACAACGCATCATTGCCGCTATAGCTGGGGTGTCCATCATCGTGGGCGCAATTTTATACGCCGACTGGACGTTCCTGTTGCTTTTCTGTGGCATAAGTATCTTTACACAACTCGAATTTTATAAACTTCTTGGGCTGGATGGAAATCAGCCGCTGACGTATTATGGCACCATGTGTGGGGTATTTATCAACGTCATTACTTTTTTGATTGAGAAAGAAATCGTTGATTTTCAAAACTATTTTCTCATCAGCCCGATGGTGACGATGATATTCTTCATTAAACTCTATAAAAAACGAGATCTCAAACCTTTTCAGAATATTGCGTTTACTTTTTTGGGTATTATTTACGTTGCTATTCCTTTTTCTCTTTTAAGCGTACTTGCCATGCGCGGTGGCACGTATAACTATGAAATTGTGCTGGGATGTTTGTTGTTGCTTTGGGCAACTGATATTGGAGCTTATTTTGCAGGGACTTATTTTGGAAAACGGAAATTGTTTGAACGCGTATCTCCCAAAAAATCTTGGGAAGGGGCCGCAGGAGGAGCTTTGTTGGCCGGAGTAGTTGCGTTCGCACTGGGTACTTATTTTACCTCACACCGCCCTTGGGAGTGGTACTGCATTGGGGCGCTGATGGTGGTTTCAAGTACATTAGGTGATCTTGTGGAGTCGTTGTTCAAACGGAGTATTGCAATCAAAGACTCTGGGAGTACGATTCCTGGGCATGGGGGGTTTTTAGATCGATTTGACGGGTTATTGCTTTCCACACCCTTTATTGTGACATTTGTTAAAATTTTTTCCTGATCTCAGGCGTTAAACAAATAGGGCGTTCGAGTCAAGAATATAAAAAGTAAATCATGCAACTTAATATAAAATACAACTTCCTTATTTTGATATTGGCGATACTGGTGAGTGCAGTGACTTCGTCGGAAGTAAAAGCACAAGGTCAGGTCAAAAGTATCATGTTTACGGGAAGAGTAGTAGGCGTAAAAGGAACACAAACTTTGGGCAAAGCCTATATTTTAATTCCCCGGGCTGGCCGGGGTACGTTGGCTGATGAAGGCGGCTATTTTGCGTTGCCCGTATTTCCGGGGGATAGTATTGTGTTCAGTTATTTGGGTTACCAAAAGCAATACCACATTATTCCCCGTCGGCACATGGAGGAATCTTATTCGGCCATTATTCTGATGAAAGAAGACGTCAAAACGTTGGCTGAAGTAAAGGTGTACCCGTACGCTACCGAAGAAGAATTCAAGAAGGCATTTGTTGCCATGAAACTACCTGATGAATTTGAACGGGCAAATCTTGAACAAAATACCCGTCAGGAGTTGCTAATGCAGATGGCGGCGGTGACGCCGTTAAGTGCTGCGGGTAACTATCGAAACTTTATGGATCAACAAATTTTTGGTCGTGAAAACGCTGCCAACCGAAGTTTTACCACAGCAGTTCCATTCTTAAATCCCTTTGCTTGGGCTAAATTCATCAATTCTGTCAAAAACGGTGACCTGAAAAAGAAAGAATACCGTTCGATTCTCAATCAAGCTCCAAGGGAAAGTATTACTCGTCAGGATGTTATGAAAAAATAACAATTACTTTTCGGGACTGTGGTGGGGATAATTATGCAACTTCATTGTTTGACCGTCAAACACGGCGTAGGTGTTGTCAACAATCCAGTCACCTAAGATAAAAATGCGGCTTTGGTCATTGACAGGGTAATCTAGTTCAATGTGTCGGTGGCCAAATACGTAATAATCGTGGTGTGCTTTTTTCTCCTCTTCTTTGGCATACAGCAATAACCATTCCTTTTCTTCGCCCAGAAACTTAGGTTTGATTTCTTTGTCGTTTTTGCGCCAACTATAATTTGCCCAGGTCTGCCCCAACCAAAGTGCCCAATCAGGGTGAAGGATATTGCCAAAAGACCACCGGGCCAATCGACTCTCAAATACTCTTTGAAGTACTTTATACGAATGGTCGCCTGGGCCGCGCCCATCGCCGTGGGTGATAAAAAAACGTGTTGTACTCGCTTGAGCGTTGACTGATAATTCGAGCGGCTTACGAAAGGTTTGAATATTCAATTCTTTTTCAAAATACCCGCTCATCCACATATCATGATTGCCGGGGAAGGCAATGATTTGAATTCCAGCATCGGTAAGCTCCGCCAATTTTCCCATAAACCGCACAAACCCTTGCGGAACAACCCGGCGGTGTTCGTACCAAAAATCAAATAAATCACCTACTAAGCATATCATTTGGGCATCATGCCTAATTGACTCCAGCCAGCGTACTAATCTTCTTTCACGAACCATGCTTTCGGTATGATTGGGGGCACCGAGGTGGAAATCAGAGGCAAAATAAATTTTTTTATGGGTGGTTAACGAAACTTCTAGCTGTGGGTAAGACATGAGAATAGTTTAAAATTCGGGCAAAAATACGGAGATTACTTTACAAGATTTTTCTAACTTTACGCTTCACCTATATCATTTTTTTAATGGAACCGATTGTACCCACAAAACAGGAAGTATTTTCGAAGATTGCGGCCTCGTTGGCTGAGCAAGGATTCAACGTTGTGAAAGAAGACCAGACTCGCCCTTGGGGAGGCTTTTTTGTCTTGGATGAGTCGCAGACCCCTCAATTTGCGGCTACGTATTTTCCAACCGTAGAACTTTCTTCGCTGCAAATTACTCAAAAATTGAGCCCTAAAATTCTGGTAGTAGCTCCCGAAAAGCGGCTCTCATGGCAATACCACCACCGCCGTGCCGAAATCTGGCGGGTAGTATCGGGTACAGTGGGCGTTGTGACGAGTGAAACCGATGCGGAAACCGAAGTGAAATCCTATCAACCTGGTGAGCTGATTGTGTTGAAACAAGGAGAGCGTCATCGACTGGTTGGACTGGCAGAATGGGGTATTTTGGCCGAAATTTGGCAACACACAGATGCCACAAATCCCTCAGATGAAGAGGATATCGTACGTGTGCAGGATGATTTTGGAAGATAAATAAAACAGCAGTCCGTTAAAATGACAATTTAAAAGCGCATGGAATCACTCAAATATCCTATCGGTCGGTTTCAAACTGGTAAAACATACACAATGGCTGAAACCCAATCTCAGATTCAGACCATCAGTGCTTTGCCTTCCAAACTGTTTAATATCGTCAATCCGTTAAGTGCAAGCCAATTAGAGACGCCCTATCGCCCTGGCGGATGGACGGTTACTCAAACGGTTCATCACGTGGTCGATAGCCACATGAATGCCTACATTCGTTTTAAATTGGCATTGACTGAAGATAATCCATTCATCAAACCGTATGAAGAGGCGCTTTGGGCGGAGCTGGCCGACGGGAAAGGCGCGCCCTTAGACTGGTCGTTGCAGTTACTTAAATACTTGCACTTGCGTTGGGTCATGCTGCTTAATTCACTGACCGAAACAGAATTACAGCGTACTTATTTTCATCCCGAAACAAAGCGTGTATTTGCCTTACAAGAGGTGGTTGCTATGTATGCTTGGCACAGCGAGCACCACTATGAGCACATTCATCAACTATGCCTGCGTGAAGGATGGATTTTGGAATAATACACCTTCGTGAAATTTAATTTTAGAGGGTTTATAAATCTTTTTAGTGTATTTAACGTTTATAGGTTGTAGATTAAAATAACTTTTAAACATTAAACTTTTAAGTAAAAAATGCCTTCCGGGTCCACTACTGATAATATTCTTGTACGGGTGTTGAAGTCTGTTTTTTTTAAAACTGCGACGGGTAAAGCGGGCCGTTATGCACGCAACACGGGCAGTCTTTTGCAGCTTTTACGTGATGTTTTAAGCAAAACCAACGCGCTGAAAGGGGCGGGTTATGAAGCCTTGCGGGAAAAAGTTGGGGTTTTGACGCGATTACTCAAGGCCTATGCCACGGGAGATTATAGAATTGTGCCTTGGAAAACACTGACGCGCATTATTGCGGTGTTGATTTATTTTCTTTCACCCATCGATTTTATTCCGGATATTTTGCCAGTGGTGGGTTTTACCGACGATATTGCCCTCATTGTATGGCTTTTTAATGCCATTAGTACCGACTTGAATGACTTCCGTGAATGGGAATCTAAACGAAATACCATCTCAATAGACTGATATTTCGAGAAATTGTTGTTAATTTTGCAGAACAGAATCTTAAAAATGGGTTAAATCTTAAAAAGATAAGGTAAAATTACCCACTTGATTCGTTTTATTAGAGTAATAAAATAGTTATTTGAAAATTGAACGCAGCTTTCAAATAACACATAGCTAACAAATCACTAACTGTATTTTTCTAATGAATATGCTTTCGATCTTATTGTTTTTAGGCTTAGGAGGACAAGAAATCCTTTTGATTGGCCTTATCGTATTGCTGCTTTTCGGAGCGAAAAAAATTCCTGAGCTCATGAAAGGGCTGGGAAAAGGCATTCGTGAGTTTAAAGATGCCTCTAAAGAGGTAAAAGAAAACATTGAAAAAGGACTGGACGACGTAAGTCGCTAGAACAAAGTTTGATACATTGGACGTTTTTTCAACGTTACAATGTAAAATAAGCTCAAACACCTAAAATCAGCAGTAGTGTCAGCACTACTGCCGATTTTTTATTTTGTACCAACCTAAGTTTATCTTACTTACTCCCTTTCGTTTTGAAGTACTACACATCGCTTCGTGAAATACAGGCAGATTTGAATGACGGTTCCGTTTCGTGTCGTCAGTTGGTAGCGTATTATCTAAAAAATATTGAAGAGAAAAACGCTCAATTGAATGCTTTTTTGGCAGTTTATGGGGAAGAGGCTCGGCAGCGTGCTGAAGAAATCGACCAGAAAATTGCAGCAGGAAAAGCAGGGCGCTTGGCTGGAATGGTGGTTGGAATCAAAGATGTATTGTGCTACAAAGACCACGGCTTACAAGCAGGCAGTAAAATTCTGGATGGATTTGTGTCGCAGTTTACGGCTACTGCCGTGCAGCGAATTTTGGACGAGGATGCCATTATCATCGGGCGTCAGAATTGCGATGAGTTTGCCATGGGCTCTTCCAATGAAAACTCGGCTTTTGGGGTGGTTCGAAACGCCGCCGACGTTAGCCGCGTGCCTGGTGGCTCTTCGGGAGGGTCAGCAGTAGCTGTGCAGGCCGATATGTGTTTGGCTTCTTTGGGGTCTGATACGGGTGGCTCAGTGCGACAACCAGCGGCTTTTTGCGGACTGGTTGGTTTTAAGCCTACTTACGGACGCATTTCGCGCTGGGGTTTGGTGGCGTATGGTTCTTCGTTTGACTGCATAGGCCCTATTACCAAAAGTGTTGAAGATGCGGCGCTACTGGTAGAAATCATGGCTGGTGCTGACGAATTTGACAGTACTGTCTCAACGCAACCCGTGGGTGATTATACGCATTTATCGGGCCTTCTAAAACATCCCTTGCGCATAGGGTATCTGCGCGAGGGGGTAGAAAGTGAAGGATTGCAGCCCGAAATGAAGCAAGCCATGTTGGCTAAATTGGAAGTGCTTCGCGAGCAGGGCCATACGGTAGAGCCGGTGGACTTTGATTTACTTTCGTACATTCTTCCCACGTATTATATTCTCACAACGGCGGAATCCAGCTCAAATCTCTCTCGATTTGATGGGGTTCGTTATGGCTATAGAAGTAACAAAGCAGAAGATTTAACTTCTCTTTACAAGAAATCACGTAGTGAAGGCTTCGGAAAGGAAGTGAAGCGCCGGATTATGCTCGGAACGTTTGTCCTGAGCGCGAGTTATTATGATGCTTATTATACCAAAGCCCAGAAAGTACGTCGGTTGATGAAAGAACAAACTGACCGAGTATTTGAAAAATACGATTTTTTACTGATGCCAACTACACCTACCACGGCCTTTCCGATTGGGGATAAAACCGAGGACCCGCTGCAAATGTATTTGGCGGATATTTTTACGGTTCAGGCCAATGTAGTAGGAAATCCCGCCATCTCCATTCCCAACGGAGTGGATGCGCAGGGATTGCCAATGGGATTGCAAATCATGGGAAAACCTTTTGGAGAGGCCGAATTGTTGGCTTTTTCAAATCAACTAACAGAAACAAATACACCGCAACCGTCTGTTGCGTAGATACACAGCCATCAAAAACGAAACAAAACAAATGTAAAACCTAACGAGAAAATACCAAAAGCAATGATGGAATTGAAGCGAATCGCGGGGATAGGAATGTTGATGGGAATGTTTTGGCTTGGAACTGGTACATCCAGTCGTTCACAAAATGTAGAAATAAGCACCAACACGGTAGAAGAAGAACTGTTGCAGGTAGAAGCCTTCGCGGATTCGACGGTGCCTGAAATGGTAATTCGAGAACGTTTGGCCAAGTTACAAAACGAGATTCCGCTGAGGTATCATAAGGTTACACATCAATTTGTTGAACATTTTATTTATCGTAAGCCAGACTTCGTGAAGCGAATGCTGGAGCAGATGCATCTTTTTTTTCCACTTTACGAGCAAACCCTCGAAAAATACGGGATGCCGCGTGAGTTGAAATTTCTCTCATTGATTGAGTCAGGGCTGAACCCCCGCATTATCTCCTACGCGGGAGCGGGTGGTTTGTGGCAGTTTATGCCCGCTACGGGGCGCGAATACGGAATGCATCAGGATGATTACATCGATGAGCGCTTTGACCCCGTAAAATCGACCGACGCGGCTTGTCGGTACTTAAAGCGCCTCTATAATGCATTTGGAGATTGGGAAATGGCTTTGGCCGCATATAACGTAGGCCCTGGCAACGTAAAACGCGCGATGCGCCGCTCTGGGTCGAGCTCGTTTTGGGGGATTTATAATTTCCTGCCCAAACAAACACGCCATTATGTACCCCAGTTTGTGGCGATGACCTATTTGATGCATTACCATGCGGATCATGGCCTCTTTCCTGATGTTCCTGAATTCCCAACGGTGTCGGATACAATTCAGGTTTCAGGATATTTTAATCTGATGACTTTCGCAAAGCTGGGGGGAATGACGATGGATGAGCTGTATAAGCTGAACCCCATGCTTATCAACACTGAATTGCCCTCCAAAACGAAGAACTGCGTATTGCGGGTGCCCAATCATTGTTATCATTATTTGACCGAAAACCGTCAAATGATTTGGGATTCTGCTTCAAAGTCGCCTTTCAGTACCGTTAGTGCGCTTGCATCCAATGGTAGTTTAATGGAAAATGGCGAGGAGACAGAAGAAGAAACAGATGAAACCGATACCGTTCTCAAAACCAAAAAGGTATACCATACGGTTCGCAGGGGCGAAACGTTAGGGAAAATTGCCAACCGTTATCGTGTAAGTGCAAGTGAGCTGAAAAAATGGAATAAACTGCGTTCGAATTCCATTCAGCGAGGAAAACGACTGGTTGTCCTCAAAGAAACTAAGGCATTACCTCAGGTAGCTGCCGCCTCTTCTAAAGCAAAAGCTCAAGCAAAAATTAAAATTCGGTATCATCGCGTACAATCTGGCGATACGCTGTCTACCATTGCTGAACGTTATGGAATAGATGTATCACGCCTGAAAAAAATCAATCGCTTACGGGGTAATATGGTCCGTAAAGGCCAAAAATTATTGGTTGGATAGCCTAAAACTTGTTAATTATTAATTGTTAATCGTTATTTGGGGTTTTATTGAAATTACTCCATTTCGATTAACAATTAACATCAAGTCATGGCTCTTTTTTACATCAAAGCCTTTCATATCATCGGTGCTGTAGCGTGGTTTGCAGGTTTATTTTATTTGGTCCGGATGTTTGTTTATCACGCCGAAGCCGACCAAAAACCCGAACATCTACGTCAACCTTTTAAGGAACAATTTGGACTTATGGAGTGGCGTGCTTACAAAATTATTTGTAATCCTGCCATGATGCTCACATGGGCCTGCGGCCTGACCATGACCATTCTCAATCCCGCCTATTGGCAGATGGGTTGGTTCCACGTTAAATTTTCTACCATTATTCTGCTTACCGTTTATCACCTCTGGTGTAAACGTATCATCGTAAAGTTAGAAAAAGGCGAAAAACCTTATGATTCTTTCCAGTTTCGTCTGCTCAATGAGCTTCCCACCATTTTTTTGGTCAGTATTGTACTGCTAGGGGTTTTAAAAGATATGCTTGACTTCTTGTACGCTTTTGGAGGTGTAATGCTGTTTGGCGTCGTGCTGTTTATGTTTGCCAAAGCGTATAAAAAGCGGCGCGAGGGGTAATTTTGCATGATGACTGCTTACCACTACTACCCTTGAAAATCAGAATTCTTCTTGCCGACGATCACGAGATTTTGCTCGACAGCCTCCCCGATTTCGGGTACGCCTGCGTCTGGTTCTGGAAATTGGACTTCCCAAAATGATTATGAAGGCAAGCATATTATTTCAAACAAGCATTACTTCTGGGGCTACGATAGTTGTGACAATCAACAGTAGTAATGCTCAAATAATCGCTTCAGCCGGTTGTTCGAACGGGTCTTGCAGCGTTTATCTAAATGATGCTTTTTCCAATCCAAATACGTTTGTTTCTATCAATCAGGCTTTCTATTTTGTGGTTTATAATTAAATAAACTCAGAATTAGTTTTAATTTGATCATCCTCCAAGGGGACTGAAATTATAATTTTAGTCCCTCGGGAATAGCCATTATCTACCAAAAACTCACCCCCAATCGCTGCCAATCTCGTTTGAATATTGCCGATTCCAAAGCCTTTGTGTTGATTTCTTGGTAATCCTTTGCCGTTGTCGGTTACTTCTACCCATAATATTGGGCCGTTTTCAAAAATACAAATGGTGGATTCGGTGGCTTTTGAGTGTTTGATGATGTTCTGAACGAGTTCCAGACAAATGGCGTACACATTGAGAGAAACTACGTTGCTGAGGGTAGGTAAAGCATTGATTTTTACAGAAAAATGAATTTTTTGGTTCAAATTAAGTTTTCTCACAAACTGTTCTAATGCCTGTGGCAGCTCCTCTCTTTGGAGCACTTCGGGCATAAGGTTGTGGGAGAGGAGCCTGATTTCTGCGTAGGCGTTTTCAGTCATTGAAATGATATTGGTGTAGATTTTTTTTTCACGATGATTGAGGTTCAGGGGGTTAATGTTGTCTAAGGAAATACTAATTGCGGTCAGAAGGCTCCCCAGGTTGTCGTGTAGGTCGGCGGCCATGCACCTGCGTTCAAGGTTTTGCCCGCGTTGCATGGCGTCTTTGATTTCGTCGTATGCTTTTTGCAATTCGGCGGTTCTTAACTGTACCTTTGCTTCCAGATTGACCTTGAGGTTTTCAATGGTATCTCTTTGGTATTCAATTTCTTGGTTTTGTTTTTGTAGCAGCCTTCGATTAAAAAACAAACCCGCTGAGACAATTGCCAATAGCATAGCGCCTGCAATGAAATAATTTCTATAGCGCTTCTGAATCGTAACTTCGGCCTTTTCTTTGTTGAGCAAAACCGCCGCTTTTTCTTCTGCGAATCTTCTTTCTAAAGCTACTTTGGTGTTAGATACTTGCTCATTGAATAGCTTATCCCTGAACTCTATGTAGTGTTCGTGGGCAATGAGGGCTTCTGCCAACTGATTTTTAGCTTTATGAGCGTGATAAAGTGTTTCGTATGTTCGGTATAAAATCTGGGCATTGGTGATTTTTTCGATGTTTTTTTTACTGAAAACAATCGCTTCATCATACTTTTTTAGTCCCAAGAAGAGCCGCCCCATGAGCATCTGAATCTCGGTCAGGCCGCGATTATTGGCGTTTTTCTCGAAAAAACGCAGGCACTGATAAGCCGTAGGTAGTACCTCTTGGTACTTTTTAAGGTCAATTTTATTGCTTACCCAGTCGTTGAGGATGTAGTATTTCTGTAAAATGTCGTTGGTTTGGTTAATATACACCAGCGAACTGTCTAGGTAGAGGCCAGAAGTAAGGTAGTCGTTGGTGTAGCCAAAAGCCCGGGCGGTAGTCAGGTACATCATCGAAATCTGTAAGTTGTTTGCACCGTTTTGGTTCTCTTTTTTGAGGGATTCGATGCTCTGTTGGGTATAAGAAACGGCCTTTTCTATATCACTTAAAAAAATGTACCCATACACCATTTCAGCAATGATGAGACTTTTCTGGTGTGCCGAGACGGATATTTTTAGTGAATCTATCTTGTGGAGGGCTTCCTGTCCGGTTTTTATCAATGCAATCCAATCGCCTCGCCCACGCTGGGCCTTGACTTTCTGAAAATAAGCGTCAACAATAAAAGTTTTGAGCTTGTGCTCCCACGCGTAACGGAGGTATAAATCATTATAAAAAGCAAGTGAGTCGGTAGAAGATTGATTCTGAAAGTATAAAACAACGATGCGTTGGAGTGCTTTGGCTTTTTGGATAGGTTTAGTTTGAGGGTTGAGCCATTGTTTTTTGGAAGACCTCAGCAAGCTGTCATCTTTCGCGATAGGTTTTAGCTGCGCCGTTGCTGTCCCAAAACAACAAAGAAAAATAGTAATAATGAGCTTATTCATTTAACGTATACAGGTCTCTAACAAAGCTAGACAATTTCTTACATATTTTTGTGTGGGTAGCAAGGTCAATAGTATATTGCTTTCGGTTGTTGTGAGTTGCTTTCAAAAAGTATCTTACCTTTGATTTACACAACAAAAAGAGTGCTTACGAGAAACAAAAGTGTTGTGCGTATAGAGATTGCCTAGATTTTGCTCTTGATAGCCCCTGCTTTAGCAGCCAATCCGGGGTTTGAAAAGATATGCTTGACTCAGTGTACGTTTTTGGACGGTTACAGAAGTTTGGTGTCTTGCTGTTTATCTTTGCCAAAGCGTATGAGAAACGGTGAGGGAGGTAAATAAACTGTTTAAATCACTAACCTTGGAGAATAAATGGCGGTAAATCTTTGGAGCAAAGAAGAATTGATTTTAGCATTTAACTTATACCTGAAGTTGCCCTTTGGTAAAATGCACAGCCGTACTCCAGAGGTGATTCATCTGGCGGGTTTGATTGGACGAACTCCCAATTCAATTGCCTTTCGACTTACTAATTTTGCGGCCGTTGACCCCTATCATCAAGCAAGAGGAGTGAAAGGAATGGACGGTGGCAAGAGGCAATGTCAACCGATATGGGATGAATTTATTGAGAATAAGGAGCAGTTGCTGTTTGAAAGTGAGCGTATTCTTGCTCAAAAAGAGCACCAAACCCTGGAAAATAAATTTGAAGACCTACTTTTTGATATTAAAGATTTGAAGGGCGAAACAAAGCTTCGGGCGGTTAAAGTTCGTATTAACCAAAACATATTTAGGCAAATTGTTCTATCAAATTATTCTTCAAAATGTGCGGTTTCTGGAATAGATGTTCCTGATTTATTGGTCGCAAGTCACATCCTTCCATGGTCTTCCAGTGAAAGTGAAAGATTAAATCCTGAAAATGGAATCTGCCTGTCCAATCTTTATGATAAAGCTTTTGACAAGGGATTGATAGGAATTACAGAACAGTTTTCGGTAATTATTGCTAAAGACCTGAAAAAGAATTCAAATAAAGCGTACTATCAGAAATACTTTGCTTTGCTTGAAAATGAAAAAATAGCGCTTCCAAAACGATACCTCCCCCGAAAGGAGTTTTTACAGCATCATTTGGATACCATTTTTAGTAAAAGGAATGGTTAAAGTTTTCAAAAAAATCGTCTTTTACACTCTGACTTGAGTTTGAGACCGTGCTAAATAGTGTCATGTCTTTGATTTTCACCACGTACGGATAAGGCAAATAAATTGTAATTCTACTACACCAGGAAAATATATATCATTTCTCAGGATTGTAATCTAGTATTATTATAATAATTTTGGATTATAATCCTGAATAGATATAAAAATGATTCAACGCAGCTTGATGCCGCACCTTCAGCAACGACTGAAAAAAGGGAAAGCAGTTATCTTGACGGGTCCACGCCAAGTGGGTAAAACAACCCTGTTGCGAGCGATACAACAACAATATGAAGGGAAAACCATCTGGCTTAACTGCGATGAGCCGGATGTGCGCCAACAGCTTACCAATGCTACTTCTACGGAGATAAAGGCATTGCTTGGAAATGCCGATTTGGTACTGATTGATGAAGCCCAACGCGTAAAAAACATTGGTTTGACGCTTAAATTGTTGGTCGATAATCTCCTGGAGCGGCAAGTGATTGTTACAGGCTCTTCGGCCTTGGAGTTGGCAAACGAGATTCAGGAGCCACTTACGGGACGTAAATTTGACTTTCATTTGTATCCACTTTCGGTTGAGGAACTGGTAAATTACAGCGGTGCTTTAGAAGAAAAACGTTTGTTGGAACGCCGCCTTATTTATGGCCAATATCCTGAAGTGGTGCTGAATCAGGGAGAGGAGGATATATTGCTCCGAAACATCTGCGATAGCTACTTGTACAAAGATATTTTTACGTATCAAGATGTAAGAAAAGCCGAAGTGATTCAGGCATTGTTGGAAGCGTTGGCCTTGCAAGTGGGTTCAGAAGTTTCTTATCAGGAATTAGCTCAACTGCTCAAAATAGACCAAGCAACGGTGGTACGCTATATTGATTTGCTGGAAAAGGCGTTTGTTGTTTTTCGTTTGAGGGCGTTGAATCGTAATGTACGTAATGAAATCGCGAAGATTCGTAAAATTTATTTTTATGACAACGGGATTCGAAATGCGCTTATCAAAAATTATCAACCTCTAAATCTGCGGGCAGATACGGGGGCCTTGTGGGAGAATTTTTTGGTAAGTGAGCGCTTCAAAAGCCTGCATTATGCTCAAAAACAAGTAAATAGTTTCTTTTGGAGAACCGCCCAACAGCAGGAAATCGACTATGTTGAAGAAGAAAACGGACAATTTAAGGCGTATGAATTCAAGTGGAATCCCCTGCAAAAAGCTAAATTTTCGCGCACTTTTACTGAAAACTACCCCGTACTGAGTACCGCCGTGATTAATTCCGCCAATTATTTGGAATTTGTGCTTCGCTGATTGTTTCTTTGTTTAAACTCAAACCAAAATCCACATGACACGTTGGGGAATCATCGGGCCGGGGCGCATTGCCCATAAATTTGCCCAAGACTTAATGCAGGTGGCAGACGCCAAACTCACGGCGGTAGCCTCCCGCGACTTGGGCCGGGCGCAGCTGTTTGCGCGGGAGTACGGCGCTACGTATACGTATGGCAGCTATGAAGAAATAATCAATTGCCCAGAATTGGATGCCGTCTATATTGCGTCGCCGCACATCGGCCATTTTGAGCATACGTTATTGTGCCTCAACGCGGGCATTGCGGTTCTGTGCGAAAAACCCTTTGCCATGAATACCGCTCAGGTGAGCGAAATGATTCACGTGGCGCGGGGCAAGAATGTATTTTTGATGGAAGCATTGTGGACGCGTTTTCTGCCAACTACGCTCAAAACCCTCGAAATTATTGAATCAGGGGCGATTGGCAAAGTATTGGGAGTAAAGGCTGACTTTGGATTTAAAGCTCCCTACGACGTAGATAAGCGTACTTTTAACAAAGATTTGGGGGGAGGAGCGTTGCTCGATATTGGGATTTATCCGTTGTTTTTCTCGTACCTGATATTAGGAAAACCTACCAAAATTACGGCACAGGCTATTTTTGGCGAAACCAAAGTAGACGAGTCTACGGGAATGACGCTGACCTATGCCGACGAAAAATTTGCCTTTCTCGATTGTACATTCATGGCTAAAACCCGCTGCGAAGCCTTCGTTTATGGAGAAAAAGGAACAATTATGATTCACTCGCGCTGGCACGAAAGCAAGGCCGTAACGGTAGAGTATGACGACGAAACCACCGAAACTTTTACTTTCGACCGTCCTACTTGGGGGTATCAGTACGAAATTGAAGAAGTAAATGCATGTTTGGAGGCGGGTAAGCTCGAAAGTGAGGGTTGGTCATTGACCGACAGCATGAACCTGATTTCGTTGCTGGATGCCGTGCGGCAAGAGATTGGATTGGTGTATAAGGATTTTGATGCGACAGAAACAGTATAAACATAACTGAATTGGGATCATATTTCAAATCGGGCCAGTACTTTTAAGCCAACGGCAGCTGAAACCAAAATCGGCTGCCGTTGCCCAATTCACTTTCAACGCCGATACTTCCCTTTTGCGCTTCGATAAATTCTTTGGAAATGGCCAAACCAAGTCCCGTTCCTGATTTAGACTGGCCGTTGTTTGGAACCTGAAAATAGCGATCAAAGATGCGCTGTTGGTATTTTGACTCAATTCCTTTTCCAAAATCCTGTACCGAAAAAAGCACGTGTTTTTGATCAATGCTGACCTGAGCCTCTACCGTAATGGTTGATTTTTCGGGGCTATATCGAATGGCATTGGAAAGAAAATTCATCAAAACCCACATTGTTTTGTCTAAATCTGCCTGAATAGCAGGTAAATCAGCAGGAATTTGACAATGCAATTCTATCTGCTTTTGCTCCGCAGAAAACAGCAACGCTTCGGTAGCTGCCTTAATAACTTCTTGCGGATGGATGCTACTGAAATTGAGTTGAATCTTGCCCGTTTCTACCTGCGACAGGTCAAGGAGCTCGCCCGTAATGCTGAGCAGCCGTTGACTGTCGTCTTGTATTTGGTTAAGTAAGTGTTTTTGTTCTTCATTCAATGGTCCAATTCGTTCGTTTTCAAGGAGTTTTAGGCTCATTTTAATGCCAGCGATGGGTGTTTTCAACTCATGTGAAATGGTAGCGATAAAATTGGTTTTGGCTTGGTCAAGTTCGTGAAAAGGCGTAATGTTTTTAAGAATAATGACTCTGCCGATGCGGTTCTCGCCATTTTTTACGTCCAGGAGCTCTTTGGTAAAATAGCTTTCGCGCTCATTGGTAAATATTTTAAGTGGTTTGGGGGAGGTTTCTTCGTTCAAAAGAGTGCGCAATAAGTCGTTTTTGAGAGCTACATCGGGAGCGTATTTACCGGCTATTTGAGAAGCATCAAGACCCAGCATCTCGGCTCCGACAGAATTAATGAAAAGCAAATAATTATTTTCATCCAATCCCATTATAGCATCATTCATTTGGTTAATGATAGTCTCTGTACGGCGTTTTTCGAAAAGCACCCTGGCCAGACTGCTGTGTTCGTATTCGTCCAGTTTTTCAGCCATTAGGTTAAAAGCCCGCGCCATTTCTCCGAGTTCATCCTTGCGCTCAACACCCAGCCGGGACTCGTAGTTTTTACGGCTGATTTCCTGCAAGCCTTCGGTCAATTGTTGGATGGGTTCGGCGATGGTATTAGGAAAGTTGATGATAAACGAAAACGCCACCAACGCGCATACCGTGGCAATAAGCACCATGTAAGTATAGACCTCATCGGCCGTTTTTTTTACCTGCTCATTTTTGCGTACAATGGCTTGCATATTAACATCAGTAAGTTTGGTTAACTGCTTCGCAATCAGGCCAATACGGCTACTGTCGGGGCTTTTGCTGAAAGCATTGAAGTGGCTGCGAAGCTGCTGTGTGGCTTCGGCCTCGCCTATTTCCGTGATGTTTTGTTCTTGATAAAGAAGGCTTTTTTCAAAAAGGGCGATGTCTTCGTTTTTCCAGGCGTTTTCGTCAATCACGTTGCGCATGTTGCGTACGTATTCGAGCGAGATGTAATTGTCTTTCAATATCTCCTGCGCTTCGGAAGAGAGTTTTTTGAGGTACCAAGCCCCTAGGCTGCCGAGCAATACGATGACGGCAAACAAAAAGGTAAGCGCAAGTCGAAGTTTGGTTTTTAGTTTCATGACCCTCTTTAACTTATTACTACTAAATCAATGTCTGTATCGGAAACTTTTCGCAAAAGTCTAAAAAACAACGAATTGCCAGTTAGATTTTTCCAAAAATTGCCGTGCGGTTTGCCGATGCAAACTGTGGTAATGCTGTGCTTTTGAGCCGTATCAAAAATGGTTTGCGCCACTTCATTGCTCTTCACTCTGATTACTTCCGCGCCCAGTTCGGTGGCCAATTTAAAATTGTTGATCAAATGGCGCTGGGTGGCCAATCCGATTTTATCGGTGTCTTCTCCCGAAGTTTGAACATAAAGTACATACCATTTTCCTTGATAATAACTTGCCAAACGGGCGGTCTTTCGCAGGATTTTTTTGGCGATTTCGTGATTAGAGCTGATACAGGCTACAAATCGTTCTGCTCTGAACGTGGTATTTCTGGGTACTTCCAGCTCTACTTTTCGCTCAACCTGCGATGCCACTTCTTTCAGCGCCAATTCGCGAAGCTGTAAGATTTTCTCCGACTTGAAAAAATTAGAAAGCGCCGTTTCAATCTTCGTACGGTCATAGATTTTTCCTTCTTTCAGACGGGTAATCAGCTCCGCGGCGGTAAGGTCAATGTTAACCACTTCATCGGCTTGCTGCAATAAGCTATCGGGCACTGTTTCTTTGACTTCGATGCCCGTAATTCGAAAAACGTCCTCGTTGTGGCTTTCAAGGTGCTGAATATTGACGGCTGAAATTACGTTGATTCCCGCATCTAAAATGTCAATCACATCCTGCCAGCGTTTCTCATTTTTAGAGCCTTGAATGTTGCTGTGCGCTAGCTCGTCCACAACCACCACTTCTGGGTGAAGGTTCAAAATGGCCTGCAAATCCATTTCTTCCAGTTCTTTTCCCCGATAAAAAACCGTACGGTGCGGAATAAGCGGTAAGCCTTCTATTAACGCGTGAGTATCAGCGCGGCGGTGGGTTTCGACAAAACCAATCTTTATATCTACCCCATTGCGAAGCAGGGTATGTGCTTCCTGCAACATTCGGTACGTTTTACCCACGCCCGCACTCATACCAATATAAACTTTAAACTTTCCCCGCTTTGACTTCTTAATCAAATCGAGGAAATATTGGGCATCTTGTTGGTCAATAGAAGGCATAAGCTTAAAAACTAATGGCTAATGAGGTCGTTAAGACAAAATTGGTATCCACCGCTTTTCCCTTTTTTTCAAAAACGGCATCTTTACTATTCAGACTTCGGGCCTCAATTCGCCATACGGCGTTGGAAATGGGCGCGTAATCAAGATTGAAGGAGTAGCCCGTGGTTTGAAAACCATTCGGCGTCGTGGTGGCAATGACCAATCCTTTTTTGTCGGTATAATTTTCAATACGCCCTGCCACTCCCACTTTAGAACTGAATTGATATCTTACAATAGCCGCCCAACTCGCCCAGGAATCATAATTGGAAGAATTCGGTTGCCGTTGGTCCATGCCATAATCAAAATCCGCAATTAATCCCAGTTTTTCCGTTAATTGAAACGTGCCGTATAGGTTATGAAAAAAACGATTACGGTTAGAATTGTCGGGCCGACTGCCCAGATAAGAACTTGAATTCAGCGTCACTTTACCAGTCGGTTTAAACGTGATTTGGGTGCCTAAAGCCAACCGCGTATTGTCGTCGGCACGTCTAATTTGTTGCCAACCGTTGAGCACCAAACCCGATAAAAACCATTTCCCATTGTCGGAGGTGTAACCGATTTTGGCTCCCGTTTCGTAGTAAGGCGTATTGTCGGCCATCAGACTGCGGGTAAGCGTCCAGCAATCTTTTGAAATAGCGCTCTCAAAACCGATGTGTGAGGCAAAAACGCCCGCATCCAGCCATACATGCTTCGTTTTAGAAAGTTTAACGCCAACATTGGCCTCAAATACATTTCGCAACGTAGCGGGTTCAGCGGCCAGATTGGCATTGGCATACGTGCCGGCCATGAGCGCTAAATTGCCCCGAACGCGCTCCCCCGCATACGAAGCTTTAATAAAACCCAAATTGACATTGAATTCGTTATGACGATTGTGACTATAGACAAACGACGGACGGTCATTGGTAACGGGCTGATTGAAATCATAGCTGTAATAGGCTTCTACATAGCCGCTTACGGTAGTTTTTGCGGTGGAATCGGCGATTTGAGCAAATAAGGGAGTCGAAAGCACGCAGGCAAATGCGACAGTTACAAACTTTTTCATGGTAATTTCTGATTTGTGGAATAATAACGGTTGTAATTTAGGTGTTTTACGTTTTAAGTGACTGTCGGTTCAAAACCGACGGCCACGTTGCCTAAATTACTTCATTTGGTCTAACGCAATATTAAGCGCTAAAATATTGACTTTGGAAGGCCCGAACATGCCTAAAAAAGGCCCTTCGGTATGGGTTTTAACCAACTCTTTGACTTTATCTTCGGGTAAGTTTCTGACCTTCGCAATTCGGGCTACCTGAACTTCAGCACCTTGCGGCGATAAATGAGGATCCAAACCGCTACCCGAAGCGGTGACGAGTTCAGAAGGAATGGCAGATTTTGGGACGGTTGGGTTGTGTACCAAAAACGTATCAATCCGAGCCTGTACCTGCGCCAAATAATCCGGGTTGGAAGGGCCTTTATTAGAGCCGCCCGAACCAGCCGCGTTGTATTCTACCGCCGAGGGGCGCGACCAAAAGTAATTGTCAGCCGTAAATTTCTGGCCAACTTTGGCAAAACCTACAACTTTTCCATTGACAGCGATGGTTTCGCCGCGACCCTTTTCGGGGGCAAATTGAGCAATTCCCCAGACAATCAGGGGATAGACGACCACTAACAATACAAACGTAGCGAGGGTCATCAGTATAGCTGGAACAATGTGTGTTTTCATTTTTTGTATTTTTAGAAAATCTTTAAGAAAGTAACTTAAAACAGGCTCCCCACTACCAAATCAACGAGTTTGATACCGATAAAAGGGACAATCAGACCGCCTAAGCCATATATAAGCAAGTTTCGACGTAACAGGGCACTTGCCCCAATGGGCTTGTAAGCCACCCCTTTCAGCGCCAACGGAATCAACATCGGAATGATAATTGCGTTGAAAATCACCGCTGATAAAATCGCACTCTCTGGACTGGCCAAGTGCATGATATTGAGCGACCGTAATGCCGGGATAGAAGTCATAAACAATGCTGGAACAATCGCAAAATACTTAGCGACGTCGTTGGCAATAGAAAAGGTAGTGAGTGTACCGCGTGTCATCAACAACTGCTTTCCAATTTCCACAATTTCAATGAGTTTGGTCGGGTCGTTGTCCAAATCCACCATGTTGCCTGCTTCTTTGGCGGCCTGTGTTCCACTGTTCATCGCGACACCTACATCGGCTTGGGCCAAGGCGGGCGCGTCGTTGGTGCCGTCACCCATCATGGCGACGAGTTTACCGCTTGCCTGCTCGGCTTTGATGTAGTTCATTTTGTCTTCGGGTTTTGCTTCGGCAATAAAATCATCTACGCCCGCTACGTTGGCAATGTATTTGGCCGTGAGTGGATTGTCACCCGTCACCATCACGGTTTTTACGCCCATTTTACGCAGACGTTCAAAACGCTCCTGAATACCAGGTTTGATAACGTCCTGTAATTCGATGACACCCAATACTTTATCGTTTTCAGATACCACCAAGGGCGTACCGCCATTTGTGGAAATGACCCGAACTTGCTCAGCGGTGTCTTTCGGAAATTCATTTCCTGCTCTTTCGACCATGTTCCGAATTGAATCCTGAGCTCCTTTCCGAATTCGGACGTTGTTTGGCAAATTAACACCCGATGAACGTGTTTCGGCCGTGAACTTTATCATTTCTGCACGTTCAGGCATGACAGGAAGTTTTTGGCCTTTTTGTTGTCCCAACTCAAGGATTGATTTTCCTTCGGGCGTATCATCGGCCAAAGATGAAAACAGTGCCGAAGTAATAAATCTATCTTGGCTGATGCCAGCCGTAGGCCAAAAATTCGTGGCTTTACGGTTACCGATGGTGATGGTTCCCGTTTTGTCCAAAAGCAGGGTGTCAATATCTCCCGCCGTTTCAACGGCTTTTCCTGATTTGGTAATCACGTTAGCCCGTAAGGCTCTGTCCATGCCCGCAATCCCGATGGCAGAAAGCAAACCACCAATGGTCGTCGGAATCAAACAGACAAAAAGCGAAATGAAAGCCGAAATGGCAATGGGCGTATTGGCATAATCAGCAAAAGGTTTAAGCGTGACGCAGACGATAACGAAGATGAGCGTAAAGCCTGCCAGTAAGATTGTTAAGGCGATTTCGTTGGGTGTTTTCTGACGCGAAGCACCTTCCACCAAGGCAATCATTTTATCAAGAAAACTCTCGCCCGGTTGGGTCGTCACTTTAACTTTGATGTGGTCGGAAAGCACTTTAGTTCCTCCCGTAACCGACGATTTATCCCCGCCCGCTTCGCGAATCACGGGCGCAGATTCTCCCGTGATGGCTGATTCGTCAATGGTCGCTAAACCTTCGATGATTTCGCCATCGGTTGGAATAATATCTCCCGCGTCGCAGACAAACACATCGCCTTTTACCAATTGAGACGAAGGAATGGTTTGAAGCTCATTCACTTTTAGGGTGCCAAGCGTTCGGATGACTTTGGCGGGTGTTTCTTCGCGGGTTTTACGCAGGCTGTCGGCTTGGGCTTTGCCCCGTGCTTCGGCTAAAGCTTCGGCAAAATTGGCAAAAAGTAAAGTTAGAAACAGCACCGTAAAAATCACGATGTTGTAGGCCAAACTCCCTTGGGTAGTGTCACCGCCAAAAGCAATTTGGAGGCACACAAAAAACATCACCACGGTTCCGATTTCGACCGTAAACATAACGGGGTTACGGTACATCACGGCAGGATTTAATTTGACAAACGACTCTATCAGAGCGGTTTTAGCCATATCTCCCTGAAAGAGAGAAGAGGATTGAGAACGTTTCATATTTTTTGTAATTTTGAAAAAAAAACTGTTAAGCTATGTCTATTCAACAAACCGAAGCATTGGCTGCCGCAATTCATGAATTAGGGTATGATTCAGTAGATGCATTTGCTTTGGAAAAAGCCAAAGAGGCTCTGCGCATCGAAATGGGTATTTATCAGCAGGAAGTAACTGAATTTGAAAACAAGTATGAGATGAATTTTCAGTCATTTCTGGAAAAATTTGATTCAATTATTAAGTTTGGTTTATTTGAGAAAGAAGATGATGGAATGGAATGGAGAGCTTGTTTAAAAGCAATTGAATTGGTAGAAAGCAAACTGAAAACGTTAGAAGACTAATGCCCTTACCTGATTTAGCAGCTTTTGATGCGATTATCACAAAATCCATTTTAATCAAAGAACTTATCACTCCACGCATTCATATTTTAAGATATAAGGTTGAATTGGTTGCCGGCAGCATTTTGTATGTCAAAGAGGTAACTGTTTTTGAAGAAAATAAAATAGACTACGCTTATCAGTGGCAAAGGCCTGATGCCTCATTGATTCTCCGCTGGGATAATGCGCATGATTACCCTCATCTTTCAACTTCTCCTTTTCATAAACACGTCGACTCCGAAACCAACATATTACCCTCCGAGCCAATGACCATTGAAAAAGTGTTGGCTTACATTTCTTCCCAACTCAGCGAAGGGTAAAAAATTCAGCCAACGGTCCCAAGGCCAACGCGGGAAAAAACGACAGCGCAGCGATGATGAAAATCACGGCAAATACCATAAATCCAAACGTAGCAGTGTCGGTTTGAAGCGTTCCAGCTGACTCAGGGATGTGCTTCTTGTTTGCCAAAATACCCGCAATGGCAATGGGGCCGATAATGGGCAGATAACGGCTCAGAATCAGTACAATACCGCAAGTAATGTTCCAAAAAGGAGTGTTGTCACCTAAGCCTTCAAAACCCGAGCCGTTGTTGGCCGAAGAGGAGGTATATTCATACAGCATTTCCGAAAAGCCATGAAAACTCGGATTATTGAGCCAGCCTACACTTGGGTCTTTGGTAAACACATAGCTGGCAATAGACGTAAAAGCCAAAATCAGAAAAGTGTGAAGCAGAGCGACAAGCGTAGCAATTTTCATCTCTTTGGCTTCGATCTTTTTGCCCAAAAATTCGGGGGTTCTTCCCACCATCAACCCTGAAATGAATACGGCAATGATGATAAAAATGTAGAAGTTCAGAAAACCAACGCCTACCCCTCCGTAAAGTGCATTGATCATCATATCAAGCATTTGCATGGCGCCCGAAAGCGGCGTCATACTGTCGTGCATGGCGTTGACCGAGCCGTTGGAAGTGGTCGTGGTCGTGATACCCCAGAAGGCCGACGCCGCTGAGCCGAAGCGCATTTCTTTTCCTTCTGTGCTGCCCAGCAGTTGACTGATGCCCATTTTGTCGATGGCGGGATTGCCCTGTAGTTCAAAATAAACGGAGACGCTCAGAAGCATGAAAAAGCCGATGGTCATCACCCCAAAAATCATCCATGCGAGTTTTTTACGATTCAGATAAAAGCCCAATGCAAACACAAAGGCAATCGGAATCAGGATGATGAGGATGTTTTCGACGATGTTGGTCAAGTAGCTTGGATTCTCCAGCGGATGCGCTGAGTTAACTCCGAAATACCCGCCGCCGTTGGTTCCTGCCTGCTTGATGGCAATCATGGCCGCAGCGGGCCCGCGTGATACCTGTACCGAATCTCCCTGTACCGTAACGATATTGGCTTTGCCTTCCCAATTCATGGGTGTACCGTTAAAGACCAAAATAATGGCCGATACTAACGAAATGGGCAATAAAACCCGGGTACAGGATTTAAGAAAATAACTGTAAAAGTTGCCTAATTGATTGGTTTGGCGCTCTTTCATGGACTTGAACACAATCGCAGCCGCGGCCATACCTGTTCCTGCGGTCACGAATTGCATAAACATCAATCCTGCCATTTGAGAAAGGTAAGTCGCACCCGTTTCGCCCGAGTAGTGCTGTAAATTACAGTTCACCAAAAACGAAATAGCGGTATTAAATGCTAAATCAGGACTCATGGAAGGATTTCCGTCAGGGTTGAGCGGAAGCCATCCCTGATTCATTAGAATGAACATCATCCAAAAAAACCATATAAAATTAATGGTCAAAAGTGCTGCCAAATGTTCCTGCCACGTCATTTCCTTTTTAGGATTGATACGACACACCTTGTAGATAAAGTTTTCGAGTGGCGACATAAAATCCAGCCACGTAGGTTGTCCTAAATAGACCTTGGCGATGTAGCGTCCCAAAGGCAGCGCCAACAAAACCGTGAGGACAAAAATTAAATCGATACCGAGAATTTCCTGTAACATGATTTTAATGAAGTTTCTAGAATTTTTCAGGCTTAAGTAAGACGTACACTAAGTAGCCAAACACAGCCAAAGCAAGGATGAAGAGAGCGGTGAACATAGCGTTAGATTTTTTCAAAGAATCGAATAGAACCGTAGAACAGGACAAAGCACCCAATGCCCGCGAAAAGAAGAATGATGAGCATACCCATGATGAGAATTTGTTTTAATGAGACACACCTAGGCATGCCAAAGCTGTGCCTGCCGAAATGGGAAGTAATTAAGGTGTTAAAAAAGAGGGGTTTATGGTGTGTCTTGTAAATTGAACAATAAAAAACCCTTCCAAAATGGAAGGGTTGGTTTTCATTTTGATAGGGTAGAGCCTCAAAATTTTGCGGCGCTACAATTCATATTCTTCAATTTTTCGATACAGCGTCGTGAGACCGATGCCGAGGAGGCGGGCGGTTTCGGTTTTGTTGTGTTGGGTATGGTGCAACATCCAGTCAATGTGCTGTTTTTCAATTTCGGCCAATGTCGCTACACCCGGGGTGAAATTGGCGGTGCTAAACTGCATTTCAAAGGGAAGCTGCCGAGGGGTTAATTCATCATGGTCGGCCAGAATAACGGCGCGTTCAATCACATTTTTTAATTCACGGATATTGCCTTTCCAGGCACTTTGCTGTAGCTTTTCCAAAAATGATGCAGATAATTTTGGCGTTGGGCGGTTCATTTTAGCCGCATAGATTTGGACAAAATGCGCTGCCAATAACGGAATATCTTCAACGCGACTGCGAAGAGATGGAAGTTTTATCTCAAAAACCGACAAACGGTAATATAAGTCGAGGCGAAAGTGTTGGTTTTCGGCTTCTTTTTGTAAGTCGCGGTTGGTGGCGGCCACAAATCGAACGCTGACTTGGGTTGGCTTGGTGTCGCCTACTTTGTAGAAAGTATTTGTTTCCAGAACACGCAAGAGTTTGGCCTGAAGGTCTGGACTCATTTCACCGATTTCATCCAGAAACAACGTGCCGCCGTGGGCTTCTTCCATCAAGCCTTTTTTGTCTTTTAGCGCACCTGTGAAAGCCCCTGCGCGATGTCCGAATAATTCACTTTCCAGAATTTCACGGCTGAATGCACTGCAATTGAGCGCCACAAAAGGTTTATCGCATCGTGGACTCTGTTGATGGATGGCTTGAGCAAATACTTCTTTGCCCGTACCAGTTTCGCCCAAAAGCAACACCGTAGTATCTGTAACGGCTACTTTTTGGGCCAATTCTATGACCTCTTGAATGGCGGGCGAAGTTCCTAGGATACTTCCGAACCCAAATTTTTGATTTACTTTTTCCTCTAGCCGATGGACTTTCTGCCGAAGCTCGGCTTTTTCGGTGGCCCGCGCTACCAGCGGTACAATGCGGTCGTTGTCGTCGCCTTTGGTGAGGTAGTCAAACGCACCATTTTTTACGGCCTGTACTCCGTCGGCTATGGTACCATAGGCCGTCAGCAGGATTATTTCAACAAGTGGAAATTGCGTTTTGAGGCGCTGAGTAAGTTCAACGCCGTGGGCATCAGGCAGTTTTACGTCACAAACAACCACCTGAATGTCCTGTTTTTCCAGAATCTTAAAAGCTGAATGCGCATTGTCGGCTTCGCTCACGTGATAGCCTTCAAACTCCAGGATGCGTTTGAGCAGTCCTCGGAGTTTGATTTCATCGTCGATGAGCAGCAGGTTTGGCATGGGGGAAGGGGTGTTTGTCACGACAAAACCTTATTTACCCTCATATTCCGCCAAGGTTGCCCTCAAAAACTTGAGGAACGGAGCCGAAAATTCCTTGCGTTTAAGGGCAAATTTTACGGTTGTTTTCAGAAAGTCAAGTTTATTGCCAATGTCGTGGCGCTCTCCTTCTATGCGGTGGGCGTAGATGCTTTCGCGGCGCAGCAGAATCTGGAAGGCGTCGGTGAGTTGGATTTCACCGCCTTTGCCTTTGCCAGTTTGTTCAATTGCCGTAAAGATTTCGGGAGAAAGAATATAACGGCCGGCAATAGCTAGGGTAGAAGGGGCGGCCTCAATGGAAGGCTTTTCGATGAGGGCATCCAATTGCATGATGGTATCGCTCAGCGCCGTACCGCCCACAATTCCGTAGCGGTTTACTTTCTCGCGCGGTACGGTTTCGACCGCAATCACGGTGCTTTGGTATTGCTCGTAGGTATCTATCAATTGTTGCGTAACGGGAATGACCGAATCCATGATGGTATCGCCCAGAAGTACCGCAAATGGCTCATTGCCAACGTGTTGTTTGGCGTAGTAGATGGCATCTCCGAGGCCGTTGGTTTCACGCTGACGAACGTAGTGGATATTGGCCATGTCGGACAAACGGCGCATTTCGTTCCAAAGCAGTTCGTCTTGTTTTTCTTCCAATTTGGCTTCCAGTTCTACATTACGGTCAAAGTGGTCTTCGATGGCGCGCTTGCCACGTCCGGTAATGATGAGAATGTCTTCAATGCCCGAGTCCACCGCTTCCTGCACCACGTACTGAATCGTGGGCGTGTCGATGATGGGGAGCATTTCTTTGGGTTGAGATTTTGTTGCGGGTAAGAATCGGGTTCCTAAACCAGCGGCAGGTATAACAGCTTTACGGATCATGTGGGAGTTAAAAAATAGAATGAATGATTTTGTTTCTTACAAAATCACAATATTCGGGTTTTAAAAAAGTATGTTGTTTCTTCAAAACGCTTCCATGTTGAACATTCCAACGATATGAGTAGCAAAATATCCCTGACGGGAAGATGCTTTGGAGAGCATTTCAGGTTTGATTTCAATGGTATATTTTGGAAAATAATTTTTGGTTGTCATTAATACGGCATAGAAAACTCTTCATCAAGGAAGAGTTCATCATTTGAAACAACTAAAGCAGGGTGAGGAAGAAAACGTCCATCGTGCATTTGAAAATTAACTTCAACAACTTCCCATTGGGATACCTTACCCTTCATAATTTTTGAATGATTTAGCAACAACCCGGCTGCCATTCATGACAGCGGCTTTACGGTAATCATTGGCAGTGTATTTGCGTTCTATTTCTCTTTTTAATAATGCCACAACTATTTCCAAAATAGATTCATCTTCTACACTGTCAATCAATTCGTGTGCTTTTTGTCTGGTCTGAGCCTCTACCATGTTTTTGTTATTTTAACAAAATTAGCAAAAAACAATCACTTATTTTCCATAAAGCGCCTTGGCAGCGGGCTCATACTTATCTCCCGCAATCCAGTAAGGACGAACGGATTTATTGGCAATGAGCCGGGCCGAATAGGCAAATGATTGACAGAATTTTAACAGATAATCAAAATCTACCGAGTCAGGATTGTCGGTGGCTTGGTGATAATACTTGGCGATCTCACCGTCAAAACTTTTGAAACCAGGCGCGAAATCCGGGGCGGGAATGCCTTTGGCGGCTAAACTTACGTTATCTGAGCGGTCAAAAAGGCCTTGCTCAGGAGCTGGGTCGCCAAAAACGCCTAATCCAAAGGCTTTACAGCCTGCTTCGATTTCCGCTTTGCAGTTGGTGCGGTCGAGGCCAATGACCGATACGAGCGTTTTGTCGCTGTAGCCGGCTCCGTCGCTGTTGAGGTTAAACACGCACTGATTCAGCGGTACCAACGGGTGCTCTGCATAATATTTGCTCCCCAATAAACCCACTTCTTCGGCTGTGTAGCCAATCAATAAGATGGAACGTTTGGCGGGTTGGATAGATAAAGTCTTGGCGGCGGTCAACATGGCCACCGTGCCGAAAGCATTGTCGCGGGCACCGTTGAAAATACTGTCGGCTGGGGTGTAGGTATTGCCCCCTTTTTTACCCATGCCTACGTGGTCAAAGTGGGCCGATACCACAATGTATTCATTTTTGAGCACCGGGTCGGTTCCTTCAATGACCCCCACGACATTATAAGAAAGGATATTTTGTTGGTCGCGGCCGGTGGTTTGAAACTTGGCCGATGAGGCACCGCTTTTAAATAAATCTGTATATTTTTTTTGCTGGCCATTGACCCAAACGTGCGTTACTCCGTTGCTTCCGCCATTGTCCAAACTAAGTTTTTCATTTCCGAAGTACCGTGACGCCAAGTTCCACGGGATTTGGGCGGTAAACAATTCAATGAGCAGGGCGGCTCCTTTTTCGGTGGCAAGTTTGCGCTTATCGTTGGCGGCGGCAAAGATTTCCTGTGGCGTTTTTGATTCGGGCGTGCCTACCTGCGCCACCACGATTTTGCCTTTTACATCTTTTGTATAATCAGCGGCTTGTCCATAGCCCACAAAAACCACATCGGCGCTGAAGTTGGCGGGGCCTCCGCCCAGAATCACAAATTCTTTGCCCGAGTGTAAGGTGTCATTGTTTACAATTAAAAGCCCTTCTTTGGCGCTTTTTTGAATCACAAACGGTACAGGTTGCAAATAGGTCGTTTGGCCAGGAGCGGGTTTGATACCCATAAACCGAAATTGCTCCGCGAGGTACCGAGCCGCAACTAAGTTGCCTTGCTCACCCGTGCGCCGCCCCTGCAACTCGTCGGAGGCTAAAAAGCGCATGTTCATTTCTACTTCAGCGCGTGAATACTTGGTTTCGGGCAGTTTTTTGAGCGATTGCGCCGAAACAGAAAACGAAATGAAAGAGGTAGCTAATAAAACTGCAATGAACGATTTTATAGATGCTTTCAGCATGACAAATAGAGTTTACGCTGTTTCCAGCACCTTGGGGCCTTGTTGGTTGATTTGAGATACGTAACTTTTGGTGGTAATGCCTACGCTGCCGAAGGCTTCGCTCATGGTTTTTGCAACGCGCTCGGCGGTGTCGCGGCCACGGCTGAGTGCAAACATGGACGGGCCGGCACCAGAAATACTGCACCCTAAGGCCCCGCTGTCGAGGGCGGCCTGCTTCACGTGGTCAAACTCGGGAATAAGAATAGAGCGTACTGGCTCAATGATAACATCCACCATCGAACGGCTGACCAAGTCGTAATCTTCTTGCATCAGCCCCGCAATCAGCCCCGCTACGTTGCCCATTTGAGAAATAGTGTTTTTGAGCGACACTTCGTTGCGTAAAATATAACGGGCATCTTTGGTATTTACTTCTACGTCGGGATGGACCAGCGTGCAATACAGTTCGTCAGGAACTTTGACCTTGAAGACATCCAACGGCGAATAGCTGCGAATAACCACAAACCCACCCAATAGCGATGGCCCCACATTGTCGGCGTGGGCCGCCCCGCAGGCGATTCGCTCACCTTCCATCGCAAACGGCAGCAATTCTCGTTGCGTCAACGGACGGCCCAACAACTCATTAATGGCAAAAATACCCACCACCGAGCTGGCTGAGCTGGAACCCATACCGCTGCCCAAAGGCATGTTTTTGTGAAGTGTTACTTCTACCCCTTGGGTAGAACCGATGTGTTCCAGAAATTTAAGCATCACTACCGACACAGCGTTGCGCTCAGGTTCGCGCGGGAGGCGGCCTTCGTCGCCGATGATGTCTTTGATAATGATGCCGGGCTCATCGCGTTTGCGTAGTTCTACGATGTCGCCGGGTTCGTCGAGTGCAAATCCAAAAATATCAAACCCACAGGCTACGTTGGCAACGGTGGCCGGGGCAAAAGCTTTTATATAATTCATTGAGAGGCGGGCGAATTTAAAAAAGATGCAATTTTATTTTTACTGATTTCAATTAAAAGAGTGGCGTCTTCGACGGCCGATTGAGCGGTTTCTTTTGTGACTTCCTCCAATTCATAATCTCCGAATTGTCGTTTTTCAAAACAATTTAAAATTAATTTAGAAGTGTTGATAGGAAACAAACCTGTTTTAACAAAATGCTCATTGAATTTATTGTGAGCTCCTTGGTGTGTTTTTGGATATACATCTACCGTCATCAAAAAGGTATGGATCGCATGATAAACCGCATAATAGGCTCTGTTGGTAGCGGCTTCAAAATAGCCAAGTTCCAACAACTCTTGCGAATCATTTAGACAATCCAATGCTTTTTGCCAACTGAGATGTAGTTCTAATTGATTCATACAGGAATTCCGTCTTCTCTAACATTTTGATAAAGAGGTAGTTTTAAGTTGAATCTGGATAGAGAAGCTGCTTTGGCAGAGACTATTTTATTGTACTTCCAGTAGAGCGCATCCGATAAATCTACTAACGTATTGATTTCACTCATTCCGCGAACGCTGTCATCGTTCAATATTACCAAAACATCCACATCTGATTCTTCCTGTTGGTCTCCCCGTGCATACGAGCCAAACAAAACCACTTGGTGTAAACGTTCACCATATACTTCCACCAGCCCTTTTTTAAGGTCTGCCAGCAACGATTTGAGTTCGGAAGGAATAGCGCGGTGACTCATACCAATGTCATTTTGACAAAAGTACATAAAAACGCCAAAAAATGCAGGGATGCTTTTGGGCGTGGTTGAGTGTTTAACAACAAAGTTAACATTTAAGGCAAACCAGTCGGGGAGGCGTGGTTTTCATGGCTATGGAGGGTTTAGAGGGCGAAGCCGAGTTTGAAACTGCTGTAAGGTACAAAAATAGGTTGATGCTTGGTAGTGGAGCGCTCCTTGTAGAGCAATCCGAGTTGAAAATCAAAAAAACCTTTTTCAAATATCCTTCTTTGCATTCCCCAAGTCGCGTAGGCAGCTCTGGTATTGTTCCAACGTGTTTCTCGTTTTACTTGAAAAATAGGATTATAATCCATGTCACTAAACGATAGCTCTTGGCTACCCATAATGGCGAAGTAGTTCCCCGAAAGGTTGTTGGCCGATTTTCCCTCTCTTATTCGCTTCTTTAGGTTGTAGTAGTACCTAGGCTGTATTAAAAGGGTACTGCCAACCACCAAAAATTGCGAGCCAAATGATTGGAGCGCTTTTCTGCTCAAATATGCGAAAGATAGACTTAATTCAGTGTTGATGGACCACGCTGATTTTACAATCTTTCTTTCATAAGAAACGGGTAAAGAGAAGTTAAATTGGCGATTGGTTAGGGTGAGAGGCGAGACAATATTGATTTTAAAAAGGTGGCTTTCTTCTTTAAAACACTTCCAAACATTGCAATCACTGGCATTGAGAGATTCTGTTTTTTTTGCAGAAGTAAATCCCAAACCAAATTTTACATCTGAAAATATAAACCATTCGTCCTTGGGGGCAGGAACATTGATGTTGGATTGATTTTGTAGGGTCAAATCGTAAGTAGTGCGCCCAATATTGAGAGAGAAATCGGCAAATCCTCGCTTGAAAAATCTCTTTTGGGTACCTAATTTTAGAGCAAAAATTTGGGAGCTTTTATACCACTGATTGGATTGGTTTCCGATGAATGGTACTTCGAGTAATTTGCTCACAAACTTAATAGAGGGTATTTCAAAAGCTTGTCCGTACTTAAAACCTATATACGAACCTGTTAGGTTGTTAGCTTGTAAACCTTGTTTTAAGCGTTTTTTCATATCATAAAACCAGCGAATTTCGGCACTTGCAAAATGAGATGACCATTGAAAATCACTAACGTAACCACCACTTAGGCCTATATCAATAGAGAACGAAGACCCAATTTTATGTTCATAACTAAAAGCATAGGATAATGAACTAGGTAAACCTTCTGAGATTTCATTACTCGGGCCTCGTAATTGTAAACTAGGTATAGGACTGGCTGATAAATACCCCTTCAACATCCACTTCGTAGGCTCTTTAGTCATAAAGACATAGTCATACTGGTCAATAAATCGCTGTTTTTCGAGCGTTCCAGTCTCCTGCGTATGCGTAATGCGGACGGAGTCGGTTTGGGCGAATGTGGAGCTGAGAAGGTAGAATGTAGAATAAAGGAAAAGGAATAATTTTTTCATGGCTGTTGAGGTTTAGAGGGCAAAGCCGAGTTTAAAGTCAAAAATGAAGTTGTTTGGGCCTAATAAATAAGGTTCTCTATCTAACAATCCTTTCGTTATATTTAAGTCAATGAATCCATTCTTAAATAATTTCCGTTGATAGCCCATCAACAAGCCTGTATTTACAAACATCGGAGTAAGGTCGAAAGCAAGTTTATATCGGTCGTTTTCTAAGAACCCGTATGATCCAAAAAAAACATTATTCACTCCGGCATAAAGACCTGATAAATTATTGCCTGATTTTCCCGCTCGGACCTGACGATTCATCAAAAAATACCAGCGTGGCTGAATATGTAACTGTGCGCCAAGACTTAGACTTTGGCTATTACCTGTGAAATAAGTTTCTGTATCAGGGTCATATTGTTGCGTGTTTTTTTGAAGATTGTTTAAAGTAAATAAATTCAGATAGGTATTGACTGAAAACGCAGATTTGGCAATTTTTTGCTCATATCCAACACTGCCGTTAAGCGCCTGCAAAGAGGTGCTGAGGCTAATCCGAGGCCAACTGATTTTCCATAAGTTGTTTTCATTTTCAAAGCATTGAAACACATCACAAGCCGGAATGTTAGACGATTTTTTGAAGTCGGCCAAAGCCACACCTACTTTGAAATTGGTCGTGATGAGCCAATTGTGTTGAGGAGTTGAAGTAATACTTTCTTGAATATTACTCCAGTCTACTGGTTGCTTGATTGAATTGTCGCCGTCTAAGAAAGTAAGTTTCCGGTGGATTTGCTGATTCGTGTTGCGGTTTAATGCGATTGAAAAATCAATGAGACCGTATCTGAAAAAGCGTCGCTGGATTCCATAGTTCAAGCTGAGTTGAGAATGGTAATAACTGCCGAAATAGTCGGTATTCCATTTTCCATTTGTACCAGAAAGCCCTGTAGCCACTGAATTTTCATTTTGCCATAATCTTTCATACCTGAGCGATAAATAATTTCCCGAAAAATTGTTACTGCTTTTTCCCTTTCGAATACGCTTTGCCATGTCATAGTACCACCTCAGTTCGGCGGATGTAGCCCAGCATCTATTACCACTTGATGTATAGTAATACGAATAATCAATAAGGCCAGCTTCTGTAAGAGGAACCTTAGAAACACGCGCTACGTCTATTTCTATTGAAAATGAAGGGCTTAACTTTCGTTCTACGCCCAATCTAAAATCAACAGTTCTTTTTACATACCCTTTTTGGAAAATATTAGAACCGAGTAAATTATTTATATTCCCATAGCCTTTCAGCATCCACTTCGTCGGCTCTTTGGTCATAAAGACATAGTCATACTGGTCAATAAATCGCTGTTTTTCAAGCGTGCCGGTTTCCTGCGTATGGGTGATGCGGATGGAGTCGACTTGGGCGAATGTGGATGAGATTCCTCCTATCGTCGGAATGATAAAAAATAGAAAATGAATTAACTTTTTCATGGTTGTTAGCTGGTAATGTGTTAATGCTTGGCCACGGTGGTACCGTTGCGGAGTTCAGTGTTTTTGGTTTCTACATCTAGTTTAACCTGCGACTTATCGGTCTGAATGTCAAGGCTTCCGTGTTGCGCCCTTACGCGGCATTCGCCCTTGATTTGTTGGAGCAGGAGGTCGGTGCGCTCCGCTACTACGCTGAGGGTTCCGCTGAGGTTGTCGGCTTTCAAAGCGCCGAATTGCGTGCGAGCGGTGATGTTTCCGCGTAAATCGCTTAGTTCGATCGTACAAAATTCCGTTTGTAGCTGCATCACCGTTTGGAGTCCTTTGACGGTTGTTTTGCCGAAACTGTTTTGAATTTCGACCGCACAATTTGCCGGCACAAACAGTGTAAAGCGTGCTTTGAGGTTGGATTGGGGCTTGGCTCCATTTTTGGTCAATACCACAAAATTGTGCAGGCTCACCGTTCTGCCTGAATTATCGGCGGTGTAATGTAGGGTTTCGAGGTCTTTTTCGGCAGTGTGTCGGTCGGGATGTTTGGCCGTCAGTTCAACGATGGCTTTGATTTCATTTCGGTTCCAGGGCGTTATTTCAATGTCGCTGCGCTCGCCCCACACCCTAACTTTGGGGTATCGGTCGGCCGCAAATGTTTTCTCGACCGTTTTGGTCACTACTTGCAGGGTTTGCGCAAGAAGCGAGGAGCCAGGAGCAAGAAGCGCGTAAAGAAGAATAAGTGAAAATAATAATTGCTTGAATTTCATGTGCTGTTAACGATTATGCTTTTCTATCTTGGTCCATGAGACCTATGTGTTTACAAGATTCTTTCATTAAGTTTTCGAAGAATATCGGCGCGTTCCTGCTCAATTTCAGATAGTTGAGCCGACAAAGCCGCATCGGTATTGTACGAGCCGAGCGCATCTTTGAGTTGGTTGCTTGCCGCCGTGAGATTATCGAGTTCTTGTTTGAGATGTTTAAACTCGGGCTTTTCACAAACCGTTACTTTGTCTTTGCAAAGTGCCTGTAATTGAGCGTATTGTTGGTCAATAGTCTCGTCTGGTGCGACCATTGTTTTGGGATTTATTTTTTCCTGTGAATACGAAATAGCTGCCTTTTCGGCGTTTCGTTGCAGGGCTACATACCCGCCAATTCCCACCGCCAACACGACGGCGGCGGCGGCCGCATATCGCCACCACGTTCTTTGCGAGTTTGGCAGTTGGGCGGCAATCTCAACCCAAGCCTGAACGGGCGGTTCGTAGGTTGGTAGCTTGCCCAGTGCTTCCTGCAAAGGCGCTTCATTGAGAGCCTGCTCAATATTTTCCCAGACCGATTCGGGCGGGGAATACTGCGGAAGTGTATCTTTCAATGAATTTTCCATCCTGTGTTTTGTTTGTTTATGGTTTGGGATTTGAGAATCCCAAACCCCTTTTCGGGCAGAGGCAAGCCCTGCCCCTACGGTGTGTTCTTCAACATTTCTCTCAGTCGTTTTTTTGCGTAAAACAATTGCGACTTAGAGGTTCCCTCCGACACACCGAGCATTTCGGCTACTTCGCGGTGCGTATAGCCTTCGATTTCGGTCAATACAAATACGGTTCTCGTGCCTTCGGGTAGGCTTAAAATGGCTTTTTCCAAATGCGCGGCCTCAATAGAGTCGTTTCCCCAGTCGACGGTTGTGGTGTCGGTCGGGATTTCATCCATCAAAATATATTGTCGTTTTATTTGGGCATTGTGATACGCTTTTCGAACCAAAATCGACTTAATCCAAGCGCCTAGCGTAGCCTCGCCGCGATATTGGGCCAAGTTGCGAAACACCGACAAAAACGTGTCCTGCAAGGCACTGTTGGCGTCGTCAAAATCGCCCGTGATGCGGTAGGCCAACGTGTACATGGCCGATTTATAACGGTCGTACAAAAGACGTTGGGCGGCACGGTCGTCGGAAAGACAGCGTTGAATCAGTTCTTTTTCGGTCATGAATTTGGCTTTCAATCACAAAGAGCAGCCAACGGAAGGAAAAGGTTGGAAAGGGGAGGGAAGAAAGATGAAATAAGAAGTAGGAGGTCAGAAGTAGGAAATAAGAGGCAGAGTGTAAGAATGGATTCATATTTCTTACTTCCTATCTCCTATTTCCAGCCTCATACCTCCTACTTTACAAAACCCGCCGTGGTCATCCAATGCAGACAACGGCCAAACCACTCGTCAAAAGCAGGAACTTTTAAGTAGCCATGTTCCCCTTTTGAATAAATGTGTAGTTCGCTCGAAACCGCGTTTCGTTGGAGGGCTTCGTAAAATAGCAGACTGTTGGAAACGGGCACCACGGTATCGTCGCTTGCGTGGGTGATGAAAGCTGGTGGCGTTGAAGAAGTTACCTGAAGTTCGTTTGAAAAAAGCTTGATTTGCTCGGAAGAAGCATTTTTGCCCAGAAGATTGGCCCCCGAACCTTTGTGGCCGATACCTTCCATGAAACTTATGACTGGGTACACCAAAATCATAAAATCGGGTCGAACGCTGATGCCTTCGGTCGTGGGAAGGACGGGTTTTTCAAAATGCGTACCTGCCGTGGCGGCCAAATGTCCGCCTGCTGAAAAGCCCATGATGCCGATTTTCTTGGGGTCGACGTTCCATTCAGCGGCGCGTTGGCGAATGGTTTTTATGGCCTGCTGGGCATCTTGCAATGGCCCAATGGAAGGGTCAATCATGGTCTTGTCGCTGGGTAGTCGGTATTTTAACACAAATGCCGCGATGCCCTGCTTGGTAAAAGCCTCGGCTACATCGTAGCCTTCTCTTTTGATGACCAAAACACCGTAACCGCCTCCTGGGCAGATGATTACAGATGCGCCCGTGGCTTTTTCTTTTGGAGGTAAAAATACCGTGAGGGTAGGTTGTGATACTTTTGAAACGACGTTTGAAGCCGTTTTTACTTCTTCATTTACAACGTCTTTTGCGTTGGGGACTGTGCTTGAGTAAAGTGCGATTTCTTGCTGTGCAAGGCAGGATAGCGCCGATAAAATGCCAAAGACCGTTACGTTTATCTTAGTAATAATATTCATGTGTGTGAAGCGTTAGCAATTTTTATTGAAAGACAAAAGGCGGCCGTTTCTTTTCATTATTTTTGTTTTCCTACCTTTACGGCATGAATCAACAATCAGTTTTTTTATTGTTAGGTGCAAATTTAGGCGAGCGGGAAGCCACTTTGGCAAAAGCAACGGACTTGATTTCGGAACGCATTGCGCCCGTTATGTTGCAGTCGCATTTGTATGAAACGGCTCCTTGGGGAGTGACCGACCAACCCGCTTTTTTGAATCAGGTGATTAGCATTGAAACGATTTTGACGCCTGAAGAATTGCTGAGTCAAACGCTTGAAATTGAAAAACAGCTGGGGCGCGAACGGCGTTTACGGTGGGGGGCAAGAGTGATTGACATTGATATGCTGTATTATTCTGACCAGATTTTGGATACAGAAAATCTGCATTTACCTCATCCCAGATTGCACCAACGTCGTTTTACATTGGTGCCTTTGGCCGAAATCGCCCCTGATTTTTTGCACCCTGTTTTACATAAAACCAACCAAGAATTGCTTAACGAATGTACAGATGACAGCCAAGTAAGCGTTTTTGACTAAATGTGTAATTGAAAAATAGAGAACGGGAGCTTTTAAACGCAAGCAAAAGCACCCTAGAATCCCCATTAACTCACCACTATGCAACGTCGCGATTTTATCAAAAATACCGTCCTTACCACTGGAGCCATTGCCTTTGGCAGTTGTAAAGAAGAAGATCCCTATGCGGAGCGAGAGTATAAAGGACAGATTGCCATTATTGGAGCGGGGGCGGCGGGGCTGTATGCTGGCTTTTTGTTGGCAGAAAAGAAAGCAAATTATACCATTTATGAAGCGGCCGACCAAATTGGCGGACGAATTCGTTCGTTGAAAGGTTTTACAGATTTCGATATTGAACTGGGAGCCGAAAAAATTCAGGGAAACCGCTCGCTCTGGTACGATTGGGTCAAAGAATCGGGGGCGTCTTTTGTGCCGAATACCTCGACAGATTTCTATCAAATTGGTAATCAGATTCTTTCCGAAACCCAATGGGGCAATAACGCTGATTTTAAAGCGGCGTTGTCTTTGACTCAACAGGCAATGAATTATGCGGGGGCCGACACTACTTTGCTTCAATACATGGAATCGGCCAAATTGGCGGCAGGGGTGCGGCACATTGCCGATGCCTTGGTGGCCAATGCCCACGGCACTTCGGCCAATCGCCTGAGTGTTTTGGGTACAACGGAGGAGCGTCAAGCTTGGTCTGCTGGAGAGGGAGAGTTTTTTCTTGCAAATCGTTCGTTAACTGCGGTTTTAGAAGAAAAATTCAAAAACATACTGCCAAGAGTTGTACTTAATACGCAAATCAAGCGCATTGATTATACCAACGAACGCATCATGTTGGAAGATGCCCAAGCCCAGCGGCGTTATGTAGACAAAGTGATTATAACGGTACCGCTTGCTGTGCTACAAAGCACTGATTTACAGTTTGTACCAGCGCTTCCAGAATCTAAGCTTGCTTCCATTAGGAGTATTGGTATGGGGGCGGGAATTAAAGTAATATTGGAGTTTAATCAACGTTTTTGGGATGCCGCCACGGATTCAGTGTATACTTCAGGCGCAGTGCCCGAATATCGGGTAAGTTCAAACGGGCGCAGCACAAAATCCTTTGTTTTGACGGGCTTGACAATGGGTGAAAAAGCCGAAACCCTCAGTGCGCAATCGAGCGCGGCGGCGATTCAAAGTATCATCAAAGATTTGGATGTGATTTATGGAAAAGGTGTTGCTTCTAGTGCCCTTACGAATGCCCGTCTCATGGATTGGGGTAAAGCCCCGTTTATTAAGGGCGCGTATTCGTATCCCATCGTGGGTGGCGGCGGACTCCTAACCCGCCAAACGCTGTCATTGCCCGTGCAGCGCAAAGTTTATTTTGCGGGGGAAGCTACGCACTACGGCGGCCACAGCGGCACCGTTCACGGCGCGATTGAATCGGGCCGTAGGGTTGTGGAGGAGTTGTATAGGGATGTGACGTAGAGGTTACAAATAATTTATTTTCCAAATGGAGATAGCTTTGGTAGCCATGTCTCTTTGTCTGCTGCTTATTGTACTTGCATCCCATTTATCATACTCAAGATGTGAATTTGTTAATTTAAAATCACTTTTTTTGTATTCCGAATATTTATCTGCAAAGAGTTTTCTTCCAACAGTATTATTGGTGTTGGTTTTTAATAGCGTTAAATTTCCTATTCGGTAGATATATTGGGAAGTATCTGTGTTGTGGAACGCCTCAACCCACTCATCCGTTGGCTTTTCGGGTAGAATATGTTCAATCGTTGCCGACTTATCGTTTAAATCTATTTCGTTTCCTCCGTATTGCCTTTCAAGTTTTGAGAGGATATACTTAACGAGTTGATTTGCTTTATTTGTATTAATTGATTTTGTAGCAAAGTCATTTTTGAAATTTGTATCAGCTATATATACGCTTTCCAATAATTTAAAAATTGCCTTTGCGGTTGTTAGTTCTCCTCTAAACACTTTGTTGGCAGCGTCGTTATATACCCTTTCCAACTCATTGGGATTTTGTCCGCCTATGATATTATACCTGAAACTTATAACAACTATATCCTTAAGTAGCTTTACAAATTCGCCAGGTGCTAACTTCTCTTTTGCGACAAGCAATAAAGAGTAGCACTGAGTTACGTCAAATAAATTCAGCTCTTTAATAGATTTTCTCTCATCATCCGACCACAATGCATTATTTTCATCGCTTAACGCTGCATATACACTTACATTTTCTTCCAAGCTGTTTAATAAATCCAATGCTTCCTGCTGCTTGGCCACCTTTCTTTTTAACGCCTTAAATAAGGTGGATTTTCGTTCAATTTTATTTTGGCGAGCATTCCAATAATGGCGTAAATAGGTGGTAACTTCTGTATTCCCAAGGATGTCGTTTATGGCGTCCCATTTCATATCTAAATCTTCTACCAATGCAGGTGAATCAGATAAGATAAGAGAAAATAAATAATTTTTCAGTAAGTCAGAAGCCGACAGTTTTACCCCTCGTGCATTAAGCGTTTCAAAAATTTTGTATGCATTTGTATCATCACCTACTTCAATAAGTGTGAAGAATAAATTACTGCCTAAATTACCGTCTACAAAATCAAACAAAGCCGCGCCAGATTTATTTGATTCAAACTTTTCTTCTACCTTTTTTTTAAAATAAGTAAAAGCTTTGTATAATTTTTGAACGGAAGGTTTTTCGCTGCTTATATTGCTGGGTTTACGCAACTGAACTAAGTAGCTTCTGAAAAAGTATTCATTTATCCGATTCAACCTAAGCTTTGCTTTAGTAACCAGCGTACGCCCTTCCAAAAAGCCAATATAACCTGTTCGTATTAATTCTAATCTTTTTCGATTGTCTTCAGCCTCAATATTGTCGTTTATCCAATCTTGTAACAGACTGATACATGCCAGACAAATAATACTTAGCGTCGTAATTCGTTGTTGTCCGTCAATTATTTCATAATGTTTAGGATTGGGCGTACGCTTAAGAACAACATAACCCATGTAATGATTGTCGTCTGAGTTGAGCTCTTCAATATCTAACCACAAATCCTCCCACTCATCATAGTGCCAACTATAATTTCGTTGATAATTAGGAACTTCAAAGGTTTTTCCGTTACCTATAATTTCCGAAAATGTAGGTCTTGATTGTTCGAAGAATATTTTTGACATAGTAGCGCAAATTTAACCATTAAAACAAATATAGCTCTACCCCGCCCAACTTTCTCTATCCAAACTACGGTACTGAATGGCTTCAGCCAAATGCTCAATTTTGATGTCGGGGCTAGCTGCTAAGTCGGCAATGGTGCGGGATACTTTCAGGATACGGTCGTACGCCCGCGCCGAAAGTCCAAGGCGTTCCATGGCGGTTTTGAGCAAGACCTTGCCCGCAGGATTTATGTCACAGATTTCTTTTACCATTTGCGATGGCATCATGGCGTTGCAGTAAATACCCGTATTTTCTTTAAAACGCTCAGTTTGAATTTGGCGGGCCTTGATGACGCGCTCGCGGATGGCGGCGCTGTTTTCGGATTTGCGGGTAGAGGCAATTTGGTCAAACGAGACGGGCGTGACTTCAACGTGTAAATCAATGCGGTCGAGGAGCGGGCCGCTGATTTTGTTCAGATAGCGCTGCACCGCCCCTGGTGGGCAGACACATTCCTTTTCGGGGTGGTTATAATAGCCGCACGGACAAGGATTCATGCTGGCAATGAGCATAAAATTGGCGGGAAACTCAATGGCCCACTTGGTGCGAGAAATGGTAACACGGCGCTCTTCGAGCGGCTGTCGCATCACTTCCAAAACTGTACGTTTAAATTCGGGAAGTTCATCCAGAAACAACACCCCGTTGTGAGCCAGCGAGATTTCGCCAGGTTGGGGAAATGAACCGCCGCCCACCAAAGCGGCGTCGCTTACGGTATGGTGGGGTGCCCGAAATGGACGTCGTGAAATAAGCGCGGCTTTTGTGCCCAATTTCCCCGCTACAGAATGAATTTTGGTTGTTTCAAGGGCTTCATGGAGCGTCAAAGGCGGCAAAATGGACGGGATTCGCTTCGCCAACATGGTTTTTCCCGAACCCGGAGGGCCAATCATAATGGCATTGTGCCCGCCCGCTGCCGAAATTTCGAGTGCGCGTTTGATATTCTCCTGCCCCTGAACATGCTCAAAATCAGCTTCGTATTCGTTGAGGGTGCTCAGGAAAATATCCCGGGTGTCAATGGTTATGGGCGTGATGTCTTTGGTGCCTTCAAAAAATTCGATGGCGTCTTTGAGGTTTTCGACGGGAATCACGTCTAGGTTATTGACAATCGCCGCCTCGTGGGCGTTGGCGGCGGGAAGAATGAATCCTTTATATCCTAATTTACGTGCTTCGATGGCAATGGGCAATACCCCTTTGATGGGACGGAGGTTGCCATCCAGCGAAAGTTCTCCCATGATGATATAGTCTTCTAGGTTCTTTTGGGCAACCAATTGGTCGGATGCTTGAAGTACACACAGGGCGATGGGCAGATCGTATGCCGAACCTTCTTTTCGGATATCAGCAGGTGCCAGATTGACGACCACTTTTTGGCGAGGCATACGGTAATTAAAGTATTTCAGCGACGCTTCCACACGTTGCTCACTTTCTTTTACGGCACTGTCGGGCAATCCCACCATAAAAAAACGCATTCCCTGACCTACTGTTACTTCAATGGTAATGATGGTGGCATTGACGCCATACACTGCACTGCCGAACGTTTTTGAAAGCATACTCGATTCTTTTAAAAGCTGATTTTTTCGTAAAAATAAAGTTTATCTATCAAAATGATGTGCTGTGGTCTAACGTTTGCGTTGGTAAGAAGGTTTGAAATCTTCCCTCTGGCGGGTGTATCAAAATTATAGTCAATTGATTACCTTTGCCATCCTTTATTAGTAAATAAATCATTAAAAACAAATAAGAATAACTACTAACGAGTTATGTTACAGCGTATTCAGTCACTTTTTTTAGCTTTGGTTGCCGTAGGAATGGGCGGTATGATTTCCCTGCCTATTTGGGATAAAACAGCATTAGATACTACCCAATCGGTTCATTTGACAGCCTTGCGGCTTATCCATCAGCAAGGCACAAGCTCGGTTATTACGCCAGTGTGGTACCTTACTTTACTGGGGGCACTGGTGGCAGCATTGGCCGCTTTTGCGTTATCTCAATACAAAAACCGTTTGCTTCAGTCGGGATTATGCGCCGCCAACTCCGTACTTATGACGATTATAATGGGTTTGGTCATGTATTTTGTGTTTGGAAAAGCTAAAAATCTTTTTGATCCCGCAGCCAATGGAGATTTCGGACTTGGTTTTTATTCCCTTATATTAGCCATGTTGGCCAACGTCCTTGCCAACCGTTTTATACGTCGCGATGAGAAATTTGTTCGTTCGCAGGAGCGAATGAGATAAATAAACGGACGTATTATAGATATTTTTAAACAAATTTTCTGCCTATTTTACTAAGTAAAAACCCTGCAAGGTTTTGGCTGTCAGTATGTTGTTAGTCATTTTGGGTAGTTCAGTAAAAAAAAATGTTTTTTTTACGGCTAAAAATTTGTTGTGTCAAATTTGATAATTTTTACTAATTTCAAACTTAGATACTGGAGTTCAGGGTCCGATTACAACGGATTGTCATAACTCTGGATAATCGTTATTTTTTTACATTCCAACTCACCACAAAAGCTATACAAATCCCTGTAAATCAGGAGAGTAAAAGCCACTAAAATTTATAAGTCACGAGGATGATTCAGGTAGACACAGGCGTACAGCATACGCTTAAAGAGCGACTCAAAGAAATATTTGGTTACAGTCAGTTTAGAGGAGAGCAGGAGGCTATCATCAATAGCATCATGGGCGGCAATAATACCTTTGTTATTATGCCTACTGGTGCTGGAAAATCCCTGTGCTATCAGCTGCCGGCGATAACAACCGAAGGTATTGCTATCGTTATCTCGCCCCTTATTGCGTTGATGAAAAATCAGGTGGATCAACTCAACGCATTCGGAATCAATGCCCAATTTTTGAATTCTACCCTCAACAAGGCTGAAATTAATAAAGTTAAAAAAGACGCCTTAGACGGAACCTTAAAACTGCTATACATTGCTCCTGAATCGTTGACCAAAGAGGAGAACCTTGATTTTCTGCAAAGAGCCAATATTTCTTTTGTGGCGGTAGACGAAGCGCACTGTATTTCTGAGTGGGGCCATGATTTCCGACCTGAGTATCGTCGTATCCGGGGAATTATTGATAACATCAACCCTGAGCTGCCGCTTATTGCTTTGACTGCCACCGCTACACCCAAAGTGCAGCAGGATATTGTCAAGAACTTACGGATGGAAGAAGCGGCGATGTTTAAAACATCGTTTAACCGTAAAAACCTGTACTACGAAGTACGTCCTAAATTAGGAGATGTTAATAAACAACTCATCAAATACATTAAAAACAATAAAGGTAAATCGGGTATCATCTATTGCTTGAGCCGTAAAACGGTAGAAGAAGTGGCCAATTTGCTGAATGTGAATGATGTAAAAGCACTTCCTTATCATGCAGGATTGGACTCGTCGACCCGGATGCACAATCAGGATGCCTTTCTCAATGAGGAAGCCGATGTGATTGTGGCAACCATTGCTTTTGGAATGGGAATCGACAAGCCCGACGTGCGGTTTGTGATTCACTACGACGCACCCAAATCGCTGGAAGGATATTATCAAGAAACAGGACGTGCAGGACGCGATGGTTTGGAAGGAAATTGTGTCATGTTTTATTGCATTGATGACATTCAGAAACTGGAGAAATTCAACAAAGATAAGTCTGTAACAGAACGTGATAATGCGCGCCATTTGCTCAACGAAATGGTGGCCTACGCCAATCTTGGCGCGTGCCGCCGCCGTCAGTTGTTGAGTTATTTTGGAGAGTACATGGAGAAAGACTGCGGGTTTTGCGACAATTGCGTCAAGCCTACCCAGCGAATTAGGATTCAGGAAGAGGCGGTTTTGGTCCTTAAAGCCATCGATCAAACGGATGAGCGATTTGATGGAGACCATATTGCCGACCTGATTACGGCAACCGACAACATCTACGTAACAAGCTACGAGCACAACAAGCTCGAAATGTACGGCGCTGGTAAATTTAAAGATGAAGAAGAAGGGGAAGAATACGGAGTAGAATTCTGGCGCTCCATGATTCGTCAACTGGTGATTTTTGGATTTCTGTCTAAGGATTCCGAAAATTTCGGGGTCTTAAAAATGACGGAAAAGGGACGCAAATTTATCAAGGACCCTTATCCAATTACGATTTCCAAAGATCATACGTTTGATGAAAGTGAGATACAGAAAGCAAATGATGAAGAAGATGTAACGGATCTTGCCCCTGCGGGCGGGGGCAATGCCTACGATGAAGCGCTTTTAGGTTTATTAAAAGCATTGCGTAAGAAGCTGGCGAAAGAAAAAAACCTTCCTCCGTACGTGATTTTCCAAGATCCGTCGTTGGAAGAAATGGCCACTACTTATCCCACTACGTCCCAGGAAATGGCCCAAATCAACGGGGTCGGAATGGGAAAAGTGTCGAAATTTGGACGACCGTTTATTGATTTAATCACCAAATACGTTGAAGAAAATGAGATAGAAACCGCTAAAGACGTAGTTGTAAAATCAGCAGCTAACAAGTCTAAAGTGAAAATTTTTATTATTCAGCAGATAGACCGAAAAGTGGATTTGGATGAGATTGCGGAAGCAAAAGGGCTTGGGATGGACGAGTTGATTGAGGAGATTGAACACATTTGCTACTCCGGTACAAAACTAAACCTGGATTACTACATCAATCAGATTATGGACCGTGACCGCCAACGGGATATTTATGATTACTTCATGGCAACCGAAACTGATAGTATCGCAGTGGCCATGGATGAGTTGGCGGAGGAAGATGTCACCGAAGACGAACTCCGATTGATGCGTATCAAATTCTTGTCAGAAGTAGCAAACTAAGTGGAAAGCTAAACCTATAAAATTAAGAACAAACCCGCGTTTGTTCTTAATTTTATGATTACTCAACATTGTACTCGTAGCGATCCCTTTTATACTAAAAAAATGAACATTCTAATCCTTGGTTCGGGCGGACGTGAACACGCTTTTGCTTGGAAAATTGCGCAAAGCCCACACTGTGATGAGTTGTATGTAGCCCCCGGCAATGCAGGTACCGCTCAGGTAGCGACCAATCTTCCCTTTAGCTATAATGACTTTGAAGCAACTGCGAAAGCAATTGTGGAATTAAAAATTAAATTAGTGATTGTGGGGCCAGAAGAGCCGCTGGTCAACGGGATTGTTGATTTTTTGAAAGCACGCCCTGAGCTTTCAAGAGTCAAAATCGTAGGACCCGACCGACTGGGAGCCCAACTGGAAGGAAGCAAAGATTTCTCCAAAAACTTCATGTTGAAGTACGGAATCCCTACGGCTTCTTCTCGCACATTTACCTCTGAAACGCTCGCAGAAGGGATCACTTTTCTGGAATCACACGCTTTACCCATTGTTTTGAAAGCCGATGGATTGGCCGCTGGAAAGGGGGTCATTATTGCAGAAAACATCGCCACGGCCAAAGCCGCCATGCAGGATATGCTGGTAGATGCCAAGTTTGGTGATGCTGGAAACAAAGTGGTCGTTGAGCAGTTTTTAAAAGGAATCGAACTTTCTGTTTTTGTCTTAACGGACGGTATCAACTATAAAATTTTGCCAGAAGCGAAAGACTACAAGCGAATCGGGGAAAAAGACACGGGGCCTAATACGGGCGGAATGGGGGCGGTGTCACCGGTTGTGTTTGCGGATGAAAATTTCCTGCGGAAAGTAGAAAATAAAATTGTTAAGCCAACCTTATCGGGCTTACAGGCCGAAGGAATCCGCTACGTCGGATTTATTTTTATCGGTTTAATGAACGTAAAAGGCGAACCTTACGTGATTGAATATAATGCGCGCATGGGCGACCCCGAAACGGAGGTGGTATTGCCGCGTATTCAGTCCGATTTTGTGACGCTTCTGCTCGCTGCCGCCGACCAAAAGCTGGCGGAAAGTGATTTGCTGATTTCGCCGCAAACGGCCGTGACCACGGTGCTTGTGTCGGGGGGCTATCCTGAGGCGTACGAAAAAGGCAAGAAAATTGCAGAGTTAGAAAGAATAGAAGACGTGCTCGTCTTTCATGCCGGGACCGCAGCCAATGGAAATGGCGAGGTACTCAGCAACGGAGGCCGTGTGTTGACTTTAACAGCCTTGGCAAACTCGCTCGAAGGAGCCGTCAATAAGTCTCAAAAAGCAGCAGCAACGGTACAATTTGAAGGAAAATATTATCGCAAAGATATTGGATTGGATTTGATCCGTTATAACGACTAGGGGCTAGTGATTAGTGGATTGTGGTCAGTATTAAAATACTCACTACTGCTTGGGCAGCCACTACTCACTACCCACTACTCACTATTCTATAAATTATGTCCTGTAAATCATGTTCAACCGGAGGTTGCGGTACGCGTGGCCTGACTGAAAAAGCGTCCGGTTGTCAAAATAATGGCGCTTGTGGAACGGGTGGCTGTAATAAAATGAACGTTTTTGATTGGCTCAGCGACATGGATGTGCCAGTGATGAAACGCTTTGATGTCGTAGAAGTTAAATTTAAGGGTGGACGCAAAGAGTATTTTCGCAACATAAATCAACTCGATTTGCACACTGGCGACTACGTCGTGTGCGAGATGGCCTCTGGTTATCATATTGGCTCCGTATCATTGCAAGGAGATTTGGTTCGCCTGCAAATGGTCAAAAAGAAAGTGGCCAACGACGAAAACTTGAAGAGCATTTATCGCGTAGCCACCCCGCGCGATTTGGAAAAACACGAGCAAAGCATTGCCCGCGACCTCACCACTATGTACCGCGCCCGGGAGTTGGTCAAAGACCTGAAACTTAATATGAAACTCTCGGACGTAGAGTTTCAGTCAGACAATACCAAAGCTACTTTCTATTATTCGGCCGACGAGCGCGTCGATTTTCGTGAATTAATTAAAGTATTGGCGGGAGAATTTAAGGCTCGTATCGAGATGCGGCAGATTAGCCTGCGTCAAGAGGCGGGACGTTTGGGTGGTATCGGAGCCTGTGGCCGTGAGTTATGCTGCTCTACGTGGTTGACCGATTTCAAAAATATCACCACTTCGGCGGCTCGTTACCAAAATCTATCGCTGAATCCGACCAAATTGTCGGGTCAGTGCGGGCGATTGAAGTGCTGCCTGAACTATGAACTCGAAACCTACATCGATGCCCTCAAGGATATTCCCCACGTAGATGCGCCTCTTCAAACCCAAAAGGGAAAAGCGCACCTGCAAAAAACGGATATTTTCAAGAAAATCATGTGGTTTGGCTACGAAAATGACAGCACCACTTGGCACCCGATTTCGCTGGAAAACGTCAACCGTATTTTGAGCCTTAATGCCAAAGGACAAAAACCCGTTTCGTTGGAAGTGCTGGAAATCGAAGAGCTTGTGTCATTATTGCCCGCTCCTGGCATCAACAGTGATTTAGCGAAGATGGATAAGAAATTCAGCAGCCGCGACCGTGATCAGCAACAAAGCGGCAATCGTAATAGAAATAAAAAGAAAAAAGGCGGAGGAAACGCAGGAGGAAATAACCCTGCCAATAACGCTAAACCGACGAATAACCCACCCAAAGGGGGCGGCGAGAAGAAGTAAACTCATTCGGTCAAATTTTATTAAAAAAGGGATAACCTACTGAGGTTATCCCTTTTTTAATTTACTGAAAATCAAGGCGTTGCCCCCCGCCGTCTGCTCATTTATTCCCCTATTTGAAGAATTGGTTTGAGAAAGCTTTTTAATGGTATTTTCCAATACCTGAATGGTTGCTTCTTGTTTGGCGTCGCGTTGGCGTAAATACTCGTTTTAGGTCTTTAGTCGGAGTAGCTCCGTTTCGGTGGCTGCGTTGTGCCCATTAATTTTTTGCAAAATCACTTCTTCTTTTACCCTGAAAAGGGCGGCCAATGGCCGAATGTAGGCAATCTTGGGCAAGTGTTTATCACTTTCCCAGTCGCAGTAGGTGCTTTGCGCCACGTTGACGGCGGCGGCCACGTCTTTCTGCGATAATCGGTGTTCACGGCGTAGGTTTAGTAAAAAGGTCCCAAATGTCATACATATATCAATAAATAGTGGATAGATACGCTCTTTCGAGAGTAGTCCATAACGCTCACGTATTATTAAAGTAGGGACGGCTATAGCTGTGTAACGGCGCAAGTTAGAAAAATTGTATAGATGGTCCCTCTCATTTTCTCGAAAACTTATCAAACGGTCTTCCAGCAAAAATTATCGGAAAACCGATACTGTTTCTTGAAAAAAGTATAGTCTTTTGTGGCATACGTTCCTAAGCCCTGAAAACGATTGCATGAAACCCCGCTTACTCATTCTCCCCGCTGCTATCCGAAGCCACGTGTTGCCCTCGCTGTACATAGCGGATTTACTGGCCGATGCATACGAAGTATATTATGCTGTAACCAACCAAGTGCTGGCCGAAATCGTGGAGAAGAATGGCTACCAAGCCCTAATAAATTCAGGGCATAGAGTAGGCTACAACATGGAACCCTCTTATTTGGGGGCTAAAAAACAAAAACTTTCGTATTGGCGATTGCTGAAAGCCTACCGAAACGACGAATTGTATTGGGAGCGCAAGCGTGAACTGGACGCGCTCATTGATGAGATTCGCCCATCAGCTATTTTGATCGATTTGTTTGTCTGCACCGATTTCTGGGTGTTGAACCCCCGCCGAAGTGAGTTTAAGTTGCTGTTCTTCAATCCCATGCCTTCTACCTATCGGGTACAGGATTGGCCGAGCGTATCGGATAGTTACCTCATTCCGCGCGGCGTACCGTCCCGACCTGAAACAAGAAAGAAAAAAAGCCCCTCTCCAACATGGAGAGGGGTTGGGGTGAGGTCTTGGTTTATGCAATGGGCTATTACCCGCCACCGGCAGCGAATACAGCAGTTGGCGGAGGCGTTGCCTGATTATCCCTTGGCCCCAGACGCGACCGTGACGCAGGTGATTGCCAACGTGCCCGAATTGATATTGGGGCCGTTGGAGTTTGAATTTGCCACCGAAATACGCAAACCCCACCAATACTATTTGGGGCTGTGTATGCGCGAGCATCGGCAGGATACCGAGCTTGACCCTGTATTTGAGCAAGCTTGGGAGCATATCGTGAACTTACGACTACAGCAAAATAAAGTCCCTCCCCTTAAGAGGGATTTAGGCCGAGCGGCCGTTGCCGAGAGGTTAATTTATTGCAGTTTTGGTACCTTCCATGAAGGTGCCGACGCTACGCTGTTACGTTTTGTGACCAACTTGTTGGAGGTAATCCGTGAATTGCCCCATGTCCATTTGGTATGCTCGGTGAATAAATACGTGATAGAAACCCTCCGCGCCCGAAAGCTGCTCACCGACCGCACGCACTTTTTTAGCCGAGTGCCGCAACTGCGGGTATTGGCCGCCGCCGATGTGTTTATTACCCATGCGGGTTTTGGGTCTATCAAGGAGAGTATTTACTACGGCGTGCCGATGTTGGCCTACCCCCTCGACCCGCACTACGACCAAAATGGCAACGCCCTGAAAATAGAATGCCACGGCTTGGGCTTGCGGGGCGCTTTTGCGCACGAACGCCTGGGGGATTTGAAAAAGAAACTCGAACGATTGCTGGTAGAAAATTCATTTCGAGAGAAAGTGAAGCAGTTTAGGGAAGAGATAGTAGATGAATACAGGGAAAAGAAAATAAAAGGGACAATGCAGAGCCTTCTTTTGGATAAGCATTCAGCCGTATTGGCCTAAGAGAATATAGACCCTTGCAGGGTGACAAAAAATAAAAAAGTCTATGAACCTAAATCCAACCGAAAAAAACGCAATTGATGCCCTTACGTATATTGTAGAAACTACGGGTGTAAAAGTGACCGCAAAATCGGTGAAGGAGAGTCTCTACCTGCATCCCGATTTTCCGTCTATGCTGGCTTTTAGTGATGTGTTGCGAGAATGGAACATACCTACTGTTGCTGCGCGGGTGTTTCGGGAGCAATTAGTGGAAATTCCCTTGCCGGCCATAGCCTATCTCGAAATAAAAGGTGGGTATTTTGCACCAATCCGTAATGTGTCATCAACAGAAATTCAATGGTTAGATACCCAAAAAGGATGGCAAAAAGAGCCATTAGAGGAGTTTTATAAGAAATGGAATAATGTAGTATTGTTGCTTGAACCCAACGAAAAATCTCAAGAAGCGAAGTATAAAGAAAAACGTAAAGAAGCTTTTCTTGCCAATGCTCGTACCCCTTTTGTTATGGGAGGATTGTTTGTTTGCGCATTACTATGGGGATTATCAAATTTCGCCGCTTTGGCGCGCCAGGAGTGGCAATTTTGGGCATTGTTAGTTACTAAACTGCTAGGGGCAGGGATAAGTAGTTTATTACTGTTATCCACCTTGGGAACAGATAATTCGCTCTTGCGGTCTATCTGTGGTTTTGATAGCCGCACCGATTGCAATCATGTGTTATCATCCAAAGCCGCTAAACTATGGGGCTGGCTAGGCTGGGCCGATATTGGCTTTGTGTATTTTGCGGGGGGACTTATTTATCTACTAGCCCCCCTAACAAGCCCTCCAACCCCCGATGGGGGAGCTAATTACTTACTTCCCCTTTGGGGACTGGGGGCTTTGCGTTGCCTTATACGGTTTGGTCGGTTTGGTATCAGTGGCAGGTGGCTAAGACTTGGTGTACACTGTGCCTGATGGTGCAGGCCTTAATTTGGGTGGAGTTTATCATCCCCCTTGACCTTTTCCTATTTTTCGGAGATAGGTTGGACTTAGCTCCCCCATTGGGGGCAGGGGGGGCTGCTTTGGGCCCCTTTTTACTACCTGCGGTATTGTTAGTATTCATAAAAAAGCCCATGCAAGAAGCTGCGCAGGTGTGGACGCTGAGGCGCGAACTCCAAAAGGCCAAGTTTAACCCCGAATACGTGGAAAGCCTTTTTGCGAAACAACCACTAATGCCACCCATCTTTGAAGATATGCGCGTGGTGAAAATGGGTAACCCCGATGCCGAACATACGCTGACCATAGTAACCAACCCCATGTGCGGGCCTTGCGTAAGACTACACCCTGAAATTGAAGCATTTATTGAATATACCGATACGGTCAATTGCCAATTTGTGTTTTTGGGTTCTCCCAGTGTGCAGCCGTTGGTGCAGACAATCATGAGCTTGCCCAACGAACGAGCCGTGGAGGCCATGCACCGGTGGTACACAGCAAAGTACCGAGACGTGGAAGAGTGGAGCAAAGACGTACATGCTGATGCCCTACATGCTGAAGCTAACCAACAAATACAACTACACCGCCAATGGTGTGATTTAGCAGAAATACAGGCAACCCCTACACTTTACCTGAACGGGCGACAAATACCGCTTGCTTATCACCTCAGCGATGTAGAAAACCTGTGCCGTATTTTAGTGCCTGATGGCACCTTGACCTAAGGATTTGGCCGAATCAACATAAATTAATTTCCCAAGACACAAAACGGTGCGGCGAACCGCACAACCAATCAAAATGAAAAAATCAATTTCAAGTTTTATGGATGCTGCGCTGACAAGGGCGGAGATGAAAAGAGTAAAAGGAGGTTGGGGACCTTACTCGGCTAATTGTACTTGTGGAAATAGTGGTTTTAATGGATATGTACCAGATTATGCTGCATACAAGTTTCTTGTGAGTGTTTACTGTAATAATGGCTCGCCTGTTAATTGTAGCTTTTCTTAGTAGAATTAAGGCTGATATTTACCATATCAGCCTTAATACGACACAACGCCCATTTTAAACATTTCTGAAAACACCCTTTAAACAAAGGAATTGATGACTAAGCTACATTATAACTTCTGCTATATTTTTTCATTAATAATGCTATCATCGCATTTTATCTATGGGCAAGATACTAAATTCGCAATCATAGGAAGTGTGTCAGGGAAAGATACTTTAAAAAGTATAAAGTTGATAAAATACATCAGCCACTTTGAAGATAAATATATTGCAGATATTCCAGTTGTTGATAACAAATTTTACTACGAAAATAATAAGATAAATGAAATAGATGCCTACATTATAAGACACCCTAATAGTCCAAATTTAGACTATTGGTTTATTTGGGACGGTGAGGTAGAAATGAAGATTAGTAATAGCAACTTCTACCCTACAAGTATTAAGTCCCCGCTCACAGCACTTCGAGATAGTTGTAGTGATTTTTTAAATAAAACCTACTTCGATAAAGTAAGAGAACTGGATAAACTCATATCTCAGGAGAGAGCACATAAAAAAGATGGAACGAGAATCGTTGAATTGGAGAAGCAAAAAAGTATAGCTTCCGAAGCTGCAAAGGAAGGTCTTCATAAGTTTAGGGAAAACTTTATTAGGTCAAACCCAAATTCATTTTTGAGCTTATATTATTTGACTGAATCAGGCTTTGAATCGGATGATGCCTGGCATATAGAAATGTTTAAATTACTGAGTGATGACCTCAAAAAACACAGCTGTGCAAAAGTATATAGATAGTATTGTTTAAGGAGTTGTTGAAGAAGTAACTTTTTTGTCTTTGATTAAAAACGATTGCTTCACAGATGTTTTATATCTCATCTCTAAAATATAGCATCAAAACTTGGGTTAGTTTTCTGAGAAAAATCACAGAAGCTAAAAAGCCTGTGAGAAAAGCTGCTCAAGTGCTTGATTCGGATGCTGTGTATAGCAAGGTAGATGAAATCATAGGGTTATCAGTTAGATCAAAAGTAACGGTAATCACGCCTACTACGGGCAATAAGTATTTGAAGCAAGCAATAGAAAGTGTACAAAACCAAGATTTTGAGGATTTAAGACACTTGGTTGTAATAGATGGTCAAGCGTTTTTGGAGCAAACAGATGAGGTGCTAAGAAATAACACAAATCACAAAATAGATGTATTGGTACTGCCCTACAATACGGGGAAAAACGGTATGAATGGACACAGGATTTATGCTGCGTTACCTTTTTTGGTCAATTCTGAGTACGTGTTTTTTTTGGATCAAGATAATTGGTATGAATCTAATCATATCAGTGCCATGATTCATAAAATGGAGGAGGATGATTTAGATTGGGTGTATGCTATGCGTAATATTTATACAGAAAACGGAGCGTTTGTAACACAAGACAACTGCGAAAGTATCGGAGATTACCCTTGTTTTTCGGAACTGCCTCCTCTAATAGATACCAATTGTTACGGTTTTAGAAGGAGTACATTGGTTAAAGTAGCCCATTATTGGTATCATCCCTTAAGAGCAGACCGTTATTTTTTTTATCATTTGAGAACAGCATCGCCAAAATTCAAATCAACAGGGCTGTATACAGTAAATTATCGCCTTACTGAAGGCCGCCCACCTACGCCTGATTATTTTTTACGGGGCAATCAATTCATGCTTGATAAGTACAATTACAAATTACCTTGGGTCAGATAAAAGGATTTATGCATGTTGGAGAGCATTTTACATAGGCACCTATACGGCAACTCCCATTTCTCCGAAGCTAGTTGGTCCCTGCTCAATCGTTTCAGCTGCGAAAGGGTGGTGGGAAAATCGGATGCGTTCGTAGTCTCTATCACCTCTTACCCCGCCCGGATTGAAACGCTTTACCAAACGATAGAATCTATCTTTCGGCAGACAGTGAAGCCAGAAATCATTCATGTGTGGCTAGCCGAGAGTGAGTTTAGTAGCCAAACATTGCCCGCTTCACTAGAAAGGTTGCGTAAGCGAGGCATAAGATTAGATTTCGTGGCTGAAAATCTGGGGCCATATAAAAAGCTGTATTATGCCCTGCAAGCATACCCTGAATCAACGATTATCACTATTGATGATGACATAATTTATCCGCCCAACTGGCTTGAGCAGATGCTGCAAGTGCACCGGCGTTATCCTGAAGACATCCTTTGTTACCGGGGCCACGATTTGCGCTTAGTGGCGCTGAATGTTTTGATGAACTATAATGAATTGAAGAATAAAAATAGCTACGGCATCGAAAGCAGTTATGAGCTGATGCCCACAGGCGTATCAGGAGTACTTTACCCACCCAATTCTTTGCATGAAGAAGTATTGAACAAATCCTTATTTCTGTCTCTGGCTCCTAGTAATGACGATATTTGGTTTAAATGTTGCGCCCTGCTCAATCAAACGAAAGCTAGAAGAATACTGCAACATAACGTACATTTTAAGCTAATTGAAGGCAGTCAAAAGACTTCGCTTTATCATACAAATGTAATCATGAAGAAGAACGATGAACAGTTGAAGCGAGTTTTCGATCACTTTGACCTATATCGTTATATATCATTAATTTAGATTTTAGGGTATCAGGTATTCTCTATCTCGGCCTTTCCTCAAATTTTAATTCAAAATCTCAAAAATTTTATCAATGAAAAAATAAATAACCTAATACTTAGCACCACCACATCCCACGAGTAAATTCCCCCATTACCGTCGAATCGTCGAACCGCAACTCGACGCCATGGCCGATACGTCGGACCGCGAAACGTCGGACCGCAGGAACGCCTGCCTGGTGCGCGGAAACGTCCGTCCGACCCATCTGCTTATATCTGTCAGCCAAATAATAATAAGCGTTTGAAATCCTTCCCTTTTTATAAGCAACTCGACGCCATGGACTGCGGCCCTACCTGTCTTCGGATGGTGGCTAAGTACTATGGGCAGAGTTATGGCATACAGCCGTTACGGGCGGCGGCGGAGATTGGGAAAGAGGGCGTGAATCTTCTGGGTATTGCCCAAGCCGCCGAGAGTATTGGCTTCAAAACCTTGGGTGTACTCCGTTGCAGGAAGGCCAAACCGTCAAAGCTGGGCAGGAGTTATTTTATGTATTGCCCGAGGGAGCGGGATTTGAAGGAGAAATGTACGTAGGGCAGTACAATTTCGGGAAAGTTCGTCGCGGGCAGGAGGTCATTGTGAAGTTTGCGGGCTACCCGTATCAAGAGTTTGGCACCGTGAGCGGGCGCATTGCGTCGATTTCGGATATACCCAAAGATACGGCTTACTTGGTGAAGGTGCAGTTTCCCAAAGGATTGGTGACATCTTCACAAAAGAAAATCTCCTTTCGTAACGGCATGACGGCCACGGGCGAGATAGTGACGGAAGATTTGAAGTTGATTGAACGACTTTTCTACGATTTTAGGAAGGTGTTAAGGCGTTAATTAGACCAAAGGAAAACCATTTCAGTTAAATTTTTGTTGCAAAAGGGATAATCTTTCAGAGGTTGTCCTTTTTGTTTTTTTATCATTCACTAACAGTGCGAAGCAACGACCATGCAACCCGTATTTATCTATACAGAAGCGAGCCCCAATCCCAATTCGATGAAGTTTGTACTAAACTTCGAGCTTGTTCCGCAGGGACTTTCGTTTGATTACCCAGACAGCGAGTCTACCCAAATTGAAGGCAAAGCGTCGCCGTTGGCGGGAGATTTATTTCAGTTTCCTTTTGTCCAACGTATTTTTTTAGCGTCCAATTTTATTACGGTCACCAAAGATGATGCCACCGATTGGGGGGATGTCATTCTGGATACCAAGCAGTTTTTGAAAATTTACTTTGAAGAAAATCACCCCGTATTTGAACAAAAGACGGTTGACAAGAACACGGCAATCTTAGATACCGACAGTCCGACCGTTCGGCAAATTAAAACCATTTTGGACGACTACGTTCGCCCAGCGGTAGAGTCAGACGGGGGAGCTATTTCGTTTCATTCGTTTGAAGAGATAACGGGTACCGTAAAAGTATTGTTGCAAGGCTCATGCAGTGGGTGTCCTTCATCCACATTGACGCTCAAAGCAGGTATCCAAAACTTGCTGACCCAAATGGTACCCGACGTGAAAGAGGTAGTTGCGGAAGGAGTGTAGGGCTTCTTTGGCGATTTTTACCATAATTTTGAGTTTCTTTGCGTAAAATTCAACAAAAACTTTCCCGTTTTACCATTGGATAAAATCACGGAAAGTTTTTTTGTATAGTTTAATGATTGAAATTCAAAAAGCCGTTATTTCGTATTTAGATAAAATATAGCTGCCAAATTACGCAGACGTTGTATCTAAATACGTTAATACATTAGTTTTATAACTAATCACGATTCATTACGTACATGTCGACGATTCTTAAAACCCTACTGATTTTTAGCTGGATTGCGCTCTGCAGCTTTACCTTAAAATCTGATGCCGAAGGAGGGATAAAGACGGTGGTGATTGATGCAGGGCACGGCGGAAAAGACCCCGGCGCGCGCGGGCGCATCTCGCGTGAGAAAGATATTGTGCTGGACATTACCCTTCAATTGGCGCGGAAAATAAAGTCAGAAATGCCCGAAGTAAGGGTGGTTTTGACGCGTGCCAGCGATAAATTTGTGGATTTGGACGAGCGCTCCAACATTGCCAATCGCCGTAAAGCAGATTTGTTCATTTCTATTCACTGCAATTCTCTTCCGAAAAATAAAGTAAGCCCCGCTGGTACCGAGACCTTTGTGATGGGATTGCACAAGTCGGACGAAAACCTAGAAGTGGCCAAAAGAGAAAATGCGGTTATTTTGCTGGAAAAAGACTACGAAGACAAATACAAAGGGTTTAACCCGAACTCTCCGCTGGCTTATATTATGCTTGCCAACCGCCAAAATGCGTATATAGCGAGCAGTTTGAATTTTGCGGGAAAGATTGAACGCCAATTTAAAAAACACGCCGACCGCAGTAGCCGTGGGGTAAAGCAGGCGGGTTTTATGGTTTTGTGGCAAACTGCCATGCCGAGTGTATTGGTAGAAGCGGGTTTTTTGAGCCATGCCCAAGAAGAAAAATACCTTAATTCAGAAGAAGGTCAGGACCAAATCGCTGAATCTATCTTCCGAGCTTTTAAGCAATATAAGGAAGAAGTAGAAGAAAACTGATAAATTTGCCATTTCAAACAGATAGTCAAGGGTTAAAAGCTAGGCGTTATGAATGCACTTTTAACGCTTCATTTTTAACATATACTCATCCATGAAAATATCAAAAGAAGCAAAAGTTGGTATATTAGCAATTGTCACCATAGCGATGCTGTATTTTGGCTTCAATTTCTTAAAAGGTTCGGACTTCTTTTCAACAACCCATAAATACTACGTACTATACGACAACGTAGGTTCCCTCCAACCTTCCAACCCCATCAAACTCAACGGTGTTGCTGTAGGTATTGTGAAAGCAACGGAGTTGCTACAAGAGCGAGGAAACGCCGTTTTAGTAACGCTCGATATTAATCGGAACATCATTTTAACCAAAGGAACCAAAGCAATGCTTACCTCAGAATTGCTCGGAGGAAGTGCTTTGATGCTTCAGATTCCGTCGGGTGCACCTCGCCTCAACGAAGGGGATACTTTGTTGGCCGAAACCGAAAAAGGAATTCAGTCGTTGTTGCAAGAAAAAGCGTTACCAGTCGTCAAAAATGCCGATTCGCTGATTGTAAGCCTCAACAAAATCATTAACCAATTTGACCAGACGGGCTATGCCCTCAACAAATTGTTGACCACGACCGATCAAACGGCCATGGGAATAAACGCATTGGTAGACCAAAATCGGCAGACAATCGCCGCTACTATGGCCAATATCAATGCTTTGTCAGCTTCTTTGATTGAGACTGAAAAAGGAATGAAGCCCATTCTTAGTAATCTACTGACTACTACCGATTCGCTGAAAGCCCTTCGACTAGGCCAGACGTTGGCGCAGGCCAATGCCGCCGTGGCAACGCTCCAAAAATCGCTTACGGCGCTCGAACAAGGTCAGGGAACGGCGGGTAAATTATTGAAAGATCAAGCCTTGTACGATAACCTGAACCGTACGATTGTGAGTGTCAATAAATTAATGACCAATTTTCGTCAATACCCCAAGCGATACGTAAATGTATCGGTATTTAGCAAAAAGGACAAAGGCCCTGCTGATAGCCCTGCCGATACTACTTTAAAGTATTAGTTAAGCCAGAAAATAAGCATATTGATATTTGGGAACTGCCCACTAAAAAAGGTCGTGAGAACTCTCTCACGACCTTTTTTAGTGGGAAAAAGACTCGTTTATTAGGCGGTCGTTTTATTGGATGAGGACAATTTCGATTTGGCGAATTGCCACACCATCGGCAAAACGGAAAGACCAATTATCCCGAAGATGACCAATTCGAAGTTCTTCTTGACAAAGTCTAAATTTCCAAAAAAGTAACCCAACATGGTAAGGGAAGGCACCCAAAGGATAGCTCCGATGATACAAAAGAGGATGTATTTAGAATAGGTCATGCTACCGGCACCCGCCACAAAAGGAGCAATGGTGCGGACAATTGGAATAAAACGGGCCATGATGACGGTTTTGCCGCCGTGCTTGGCGTAGAACTCTTCTGTTTGTTCCAAATATTCACGCTTGAAAAACAAGATTCGTTCTCGTTTCTTGATGGTACTTCCCAAGAATTTTCCAACAAAGTAATTTACATTATCCCCCATCAACGCCGCTACAATCAGCAAAGGAATGACAATCCAAGGATTAAGCGCTCCCGTAGAGGCTGCTAAAGCGCCTGTTGCAAATAAAAGTGAATCGCCGGGAAGGAGTGGCATAACTACCAAGCCAGTTTCGGTAAAGACAATCAAAAACAGAATCAAATAGGTAAGGGTACCGTATTCGTTGATGATGTCGGCGAGGTGCTTATCGAGGTGTAAAAAAAAGTCTAAAATTTGCGCGAGAATTTCCATTTGTGTGTGATGTTTATTTTGTATTTAGTTAACGCACAATGGTGCGAGTTTACTTTGTTAACTTCCAACGCTTACGCGTTTTGTCGTTAAGAAAATGGGCGAATGTGTCGCCGCGAAGGCCCAAACGAATGGTTTCGAGCGGAATAATTTCATTAGGAGCGATATTACCCAGGTTGACATTGGCCCCAAGAAGTTTGACAAACCACACTTGTTGGGCTTTTTGAGGGGCTTCCCAAATGATGTCTTTGTTGGGAACTTGAGTTAAAATTTCCTCCACTAAACCTTGCCGTACTTCACCACTGGAGCGGAACAAACCCACGTTTCCAGATTCACGGGCCTCGCCAATTACTTTCCAAGCACCTGCTTCAAGTTCGGCTTTCATGAGTTGAATCCACTTGTAGGGAGGAATGATTTTGGTTTCATCTTTTGAACCTACTTCCGAGAGTACCTTTACCTGTTCGGCAAGGACTTTAATAAAATCACATTTGATTTCTTCGGGCATGTCTACCGAGCCATCAGAGACTTCTGCGTACTCTAAGCCGTATTCGTCAATCAAACGGCGGTAGTCTTCAAATTGATTGCGAACCACAAAGGCTTCAAATAAGGTTCCTCCGAAGTATACTGGGATTCCAGCACTTTTATAGACAGCTATCTTATCTTTCAAATTAGGAGTAACAAACGAAGTAGCCCAGCCCAGTTTGACGATGTCGATGTGCGGGGCTGAAATATCAAGCATATCTTCAATTTGACGGATGCTTAGCCCTTTGTCCATGACCATGGTTAACCCAAATTGACGAGGTTTACTGGTGCGCTCGGGGACCTGAGATAGTTTAAAATTCATACTTGTTGGTTCGGTATGTCATTAAAAATAATGTGCAAAATTAGCGATTACTATTACAACGTACTAAACCCAAGTGGAAAATATGCTGATTTTAGTCATTTATTTAATCACTATAAAATCCATAGGTTGAAAACTTTTTTAAAAAAAAGTGTATTTGTCCAAAGAAATAGACAAGCGTGTTTCCTGAAATAATCCTACTGAATAAAGAATAATAAAAAACCCGCAACCGAAATCGCGGGTAGGTGAAAAGGGTAGGAAAAGTAAGGTTTGATGCTCTAAAATCAACAAAACTCAGGGTACTGGTCTGGAGAAGCTTCACTGATTAATTGATACACTGCTTCAAAAATATCTTCCACATTTGGTTTTGAAAAATAATCCCCGTCGGAGCTGTAAGCAGGGCGGTGGGGTTTGGCCGATACGCATCGTGGGGCCGAGTCAAGCCATTTGTAGGCATTCTGTTCATCCAACACTTGCTGCATCATGTATCCACTGCCACCGCCGGGCATATCTTCGTCGGCAAAAATAACCCGATTTGTCTTTTTGATGGATTTGAGAATTTGATGGTCAACGTCAAAGGGGAGTAATGTCTGTACGTCGATAACCTCAGCACTAATTCCCGTTTGGGCGAGCTCCTCGGCGGCTTCCAACACAATGCGACACATGGAGCCATAGGTTACAATGGTTACATCCGTTCCTTCACGCAACACTTCAATCTGCCCGAGTGGAACGCAGAATTCTCCTGGATTGGAAGGCATACGCTCTTTGAGCCGGTAGCCATTAAGTGGCTCTACCACCAGTGCGGGGTCGTCGCCGCGCAGTAAGGTGTTGTACATTCCTGCGGCTTGGGTAAGGTTGCGGGGTACGCACACATGAAGGCCACGGAGACTGTGAATAACGGATGCCATGGGAGAGCCAGAGTGCCATATTCCTTCCAGACGGTGGCCGCGTGTTCGGATAATGACGGGGGCTTTTTGACCGCCTTTGGTTCGGTAGTGCAGCGAAGCCAAGTCGTCGGTGAGGGTGGCTAATGCATAAAATACGTAGTCAAAGTACTGAATTTCAACGATGGGTTTTAACCCACGAATGGCCAAGCCAATGCCTTGGCCGATGATGGTGGTTTCGCGAATGCCGGTATCAGTAATTCGCAACTCACCAAATAATTCTTGTAGGCCCGCAAATCCTTGGTTCACATCGCCGATTTTGCCCACGTCTTCACCCAAAGCTACGATTCGGGGGTCATTAGCAAATAACGCCCCAAAATTGGCACGTACTACTTCCCGCCCGTCGACAAACGGCGATTCGTCGTCGTAAATAGGAGCAACGGGTACAATTTTTAACGGAGATTCGGGAGACTGACTGTAAACGTAAGAGCTGAATCGGTCGTGGTTGATTTCAGTATTTTTTTTGAGCCAATCTGCCAGTGCCTTTTTGGCGGGTATATTTTCAGAACGCAGTATGCGGAGTGTTTTTCGAACGGCAGTGGTATTGTATCGGTGAAGGGGCACAAACTCCCGCTGTACTTCGTCAATAAGTTGGAGTAGTTCCTCTTTGAAACGGCTTTCTTGAACCGCCGCCTCAATGAGCGTCAAGGCTTCTTTCTGCTCTTTTACAATGGCTTCATTGTAGGCTTTCCACGCATCATTTCTTTGATTCCGAATAAGTTTTTTTGCTTGTTCGTCTATTTCGTCCAGCTCATCTTCGTTGGCGTAGCCGTTGTTTAGAATCCATTCTTTAAACTTACGGTTACAATCCCAATTTTTTTCCCATTCAAGCCGCTCTGCTGACTTGTAACGAGTGTGCGTGCCCGAAGAGGAATGTCCTTGTGGCTGAGTCACTTCTTGCACGTGGACGAGCACAGGCACGTGGTCGCGACGACAAATCTCTTCTGCTTTACGGTAGGTTTCCAGCAGACCAACATAATCCCACGCTTTGACCGTAAAAATTTCAATCCCCGCTTCCTCTTCGTGGCGCTGGAGCCCGGCTAGGGCTTTTGAGATACTACCTTTGGTGGTTTGGTACTCCACAGGTACCGAAATTCCGAAGCCATCATCCCAAACCGACATCAACAGCGGTACCTGCAATACTCCCGCCGCGTTCATGGTTTCCCAAAACATCCCCTGTGAGGTAGAGGCGTCGCCGATGGTGCCAAAGGTAATTTCGTTGCCTTTCCGCGAAAAATGGGTCATCGACCAGAGTTCTTCATTTTGTCGGTAAAGTTTGGACGCATAGGCCAAACCCACCGAGCGCGGAATTTGCCCTGCGGTAGGGGCAAGATCATTGATGTGATTATAGGTATCTACTTGTGATTTCCAAAGGCCGTTCTCGTCCAGAAAACGGGTTGTATAATGATTGTTCATCGAACGCCCAGCCGTATGCGGGTCAAAGGCCACATCGGCATGTCCGTACAATTGAGAAAAATATTGCTGCCAGGTGAGATTTCCCAGTGCTGCTACAATGGTTTGGTCACGATAATAACCCGAACGAAAATCTCCTTTATGAAACACCTTCGACATTGCGACCTGCGCCAACTCTTTTCCATCGCCAAAAATACCAAACTTAGCACGTCCTCCCATCACATCCTTTCGACCCAATAAGCTGGCTTGTCGGCTTTCACATACCAAACGATAATCGTTCAGAATCCCTTGACGCGTAAGGGCAATAAAGTCGGTCGCGAGTTCGTTCTCTATCACGTTTCTTGATGAAAGTTTGTAGGTTTCCGTTGAAATAAAAAGTAAAATAAATAAACATTTACTAATTATTTACAACGAATAATTAATTTCATTGTTTTGGCAAGTAAATATAAGGGAAAACAAATCAGGTTTCAAAATACAAGTTTTTTCTGTTACCTTGCCATAAAAATTTCGTCAAAAAGAACGTTTGGCAAAACTTTTGCTAGTACAATTATTGTTAGATAAGCAACCAACTTTTACAAAACTAAATTTTACAATGAACATGAAAAAGTTTCTTTCATTTTTCGTAGCAATTTTGGTATTCAGCGCAGCAAGCTACGCGCAAAAGGGAGTCGTAAAGTTCGCCAAAATCGAGCATGATTTTGCCAAAATCGAACAGGGTAAGCCCGTAAGCCATGTATTTGAGTTTACCAATACTGGCACTGATCCCGTCGTTTTAGGAAACGTAACGGCATCATGCGGTTGTACCACTCCAGAATGGACGCGTGAGCCTGTAATGCCTGGCAAAAAAGGGTCAATCAAAGCTACGTTTAATGCAGGCGTAATGGGACCTTTCAACAAAACCGTAACGGTTCCGAGCAATGCTGAAAATGGCACTTTATACTTAACCCTTAAAGGGGAAGTGGTGGCCAGCAAAGCACCTGAAGCAAAGAAAGGCAAGTAGATATTAGTGGTTGGTTATGCGATTCATAACCAACGGATTAATCTTCAGACTCCTGATTTTTAAAAGCATATAAAGGCTTTGGCTTGATGTCAAAGCCTTTTTTGTTATTTTTGTAAACGAAAGAGGGTATGGCCGGGTGTTGCAACGTATTGCGTAACGATCATACTCAATACTCAGTGCCTCGTATTTATAACCTTCAGCGATGTTTAAAACCGGTATCATTCTCGCCTTAATTGTTGCGTTTTCCTGTAATAACACGGCCGACCAGCACCATGCCGCTTCCCTTCAAAATGCACTGGCCGATTGTGTCACTGATGCAAACCTGACCCCAGAACAGATTTCTAAAATTCGGACGCGTATCAAGGCAGATCAAAAAACGGCGAGTTTGGATTCGATTTTTCGGCGAAAGTACAAGTTGGAGCGTTTTAACGGGAATGTTCTGATTGCCCAACAAGGCGTAGTGCTTTATCGAAACTCCTTTGGATATGCACAAATTGAACACAAAGATACGATGCGCTCTGAGTCCAAATTCCAGTTGGCATCGCTTTCCAAGACCTTTACGGCGGTGGCCATTCTGAAATTGTACGAAGAAGGCAAGCTAAAACTGGAGGATTCTATTCAAAAATTTATTCCGCAATTTCCCTATTCTGGTATTCAGATTAAGTCCCTATTGTCGCACCGCAGTGGCCTGCCCAACTATGCGTATGTGCTCACCGACAGCGTACGCAAGCGAAATCCTTATCCTTGCAACGACGACATTGTACGATGGTATTGTGCCGTGAAACCTAAATTATACAACACACCCAATCGGAACTTCAGTTACAGCAACACGAATTATGCCCTCTTGGCCACCATTGTAGAAAAAGTATCAGGCTTAAAATTTGAAGACTACCTGCGGCAGTATATCTTCAAACCCCTCGGAATGAAAGACACGTATTTGATTACGAGTCGTAACGATTCCTTAAATTTATACCGTACCACGGGCTATCAATACAACCGTCGTTTACCCAAGGATAATTTTGACGATGTAGTGGGAGATAAGGGCGTATATTCCACCATGGATGATGTATTGCGTTGGTATTCAGGTCTTAGTGGTGGTTGTGTTTTGCGTCCAGAAACCATGAAAGAGGCTTTTACTCCCCGGAGTTTTGAGCGTCATGGCATCAAAAATTATGGATATGGCTTCCGGATGCATGTAAACGAAGCTACGCGTGAGCCTAAGTACGTCTACCATACTGGCTGGTGGAAAGGCTATAATACATTGATGTGGTTTAGTCCTAAAAACAAGTTTGTCATCATCATTCTCAGCAACCGTTACAATCGGAGCATCTACCAAATCAAACCTATTTTGGAGGTGTTGGAAGGTAAAAGTAAAGTAGAAGAAGGCGTAGAGGAAGAGCTTTTTTAGGCTTATCCAAAGTCGACTTTATACGGATTGAGTTTCTATTTTACAAAATCGTAAATCATCTCCGAAACATCGGCCAATGTTCGTACGCCCGCTTTGGGGTCTTTTAGGTTCTTGGATAGCAGTATAAGGACGTATTTGCGTCCGTCGGGCAAAAATACAATCCCTGAATCGTGCTGCACTCCCGTGATAGAGCCTGTTTTATGCGCTACTTTTACTTCTTTGGGCAGTTTGGCTGGAATGATTTCGTTGAATTTTTGGTCAAATAAAATATCTGTCATGCCCTCCGAGGAAGTGCGGTCAATGGCTTTTTTTCTGGCGATTTTCTCAAAAATCACCATCAAATCATACGCCGTTACGGAGTTGTTCATTCCGAGCTGAAACGCTTTACTATCTTCTACGCCACGCACTACCTGAATGTCCTTTGCGCCAAAGTCGCGCATGGTAGCGTTGGCTTTCTTTGCATCCACCAAATCAATCAGAATGTTGGTGGCTAGATTACTGCTGACGATAATCATTTGGTACGTCAGGTCGTAAATGGTCATTTTTTTACCAATCATTTTGTACATCCCGTCGGCACTGTCGTCGCTTATGTCGAGGCTGAAAGTTGAGCCATCCACGATGCTTTTAAACTCGTTTTTGACCAAAATTGAATCGGTAAGCTTGAATTTACCCTCTTTTGCTTGCTTAAAAACCTCAATCATCACGGGCGTTTTCATCGTACTGGCCGCATGAAAGTTTTCCTTTTCGTTGATAAACAACGTTTGATTTGATTGCAAATCTTTGAAGGCTATACCAAAATTACCTTCTATACCTGACAGTTTAGCTTGAATAGCTTCTTTGAGGCGTGCAGCAGAAGGCTTTTGGGAAAAAGCGGGGAATATCCATCCGATCGCAATGAAAGCAAAAAAGTATTTCATAAGTATGTAGTGAAGGTTTTTGTTTTACTTGATCAGAAACTGCACCCGTCGGTTGCGGCGGCGATTTTCGTCGGTATCATTGGGGGCAATGGGTTTGGTTCCGCCTTCGCCTCGGTAGATAAGGCGAGACTCATTGATACCTTCATTGCCAAGAAAGTTTGCAATGACCTTTGCACGTTGCTCAGAAAGAATTTTGTTCAGCCGAGCATCGCCCACGTTATCGGTATGGCCTACAATTTCAATAATAATGTCGGGATTTTTGGTCATGACGGCGGCCAAACGTAGCAATTGACCGTAGGCTTCGGTGCGAAGAATATAGCTGCTTTGGTCAAAATAGATGTTGTCTTCAATGCTCACTGATTGACCCGCTTTGATATTGTCAAAAATCTTTTCGTTGATGACCCGATTTGGAGGGGTGGCAGTGGTTTTAATGATGGGAACAAGCGAGATATTGGTCAAAAACTCACCTCGATTGACCCATTCTGCCGCTGCCATCTGCATGGTTGTTTTTTCGTAGCCTTTGGCTTCAATCTCAATTAGATAAGTTTGGTCCGTTTTCAGTCTTGTTTCTCTGTATTGTCCTGTTGGTTTGGCCGCAATCACCTTTTGAGTGGCTGTATTGATAATTTTTAATCGCGCGTTCGGCACTGGTTTTTGACTTTGGCCGTCCAAAATGGCAAAACGAAAGGTTTCTAAAGGAGCGTTGGTAGCGGGTTGTTTGGTGGTTGGTACAAGTTTGGCCTCGTAATTAAACACTTGTCCAACACCAATCTCTTCGGCGTCAATTTCTCCTTTTAAAGGAGCGAAACCAGGCGCGATGGTTTCGATTTGGTAAATATCGGGTTCCACAATTTTATGTTTGATAGGCAATGCACTCTTTCGCTGGGTTACTTGTCCAGTCAGGGAGGCGGTAATTTTAAAAGTGGCCGCAACTCGTTGTCCACTAGAGGCATTTACGGCCGAAAGGTTTAGAAAAATATCGCCGATTTTCGACAGCCGTATGGTTAATGGCGTTGTTTCACTGAGTGTTTCTACAGCTTTTTCTAGTTTTTTTCGAAACGGCATGTAGCCTTTTGCTTCGGCTTCTATCCGGTAACTTCCGTTAGGGTTTAGTGAAATGGGTATTTGTCCGTTGAAAGAATTTTTTTGGTTAAATAATTCACGGTCATCGCCCTCACTCACAATCCGGAGCGTGGCGAGAATGGGCTTGCCCGTTTGCTCTTCCAAGACTTTGATTCTTAAAACAATATTACCCTTGAATAATTTAATGATTTGTACGGGTTGATTTTCTGGTGAAGGCGCAGAAACGGAGAGTTTAGATGTGTGACTTCGATAACCGTTTGCGTTCACGGTGAGGGTATATGGGCGGGGTTGGAGGGATACGCGGGCTGAAAACGTAGCATCCGTCGCACGAGTTGTGCCCGAATAGCTTTCTTTTAGGTCGTTGGTGAGCAAAAATTCCGCCGCAATTGGCTTGCCTGTCAGGGCATCGACTGCCTGAAACGTGAGTTCTTGTTTGGAAGGAGCAGAAACGATGGTAGCGGGAGATGTTTGGGTAGGTTTGGGCGGTTCCTGTGATTTTTGAGGTTCGGTTATGGCATTTTTGGGTGGCACTAGCGGTTCCAATTCAATCGTCAGAAGTGTTCTATCGTTGGTAGTACTTTTGGTAAATGTATGGGTTTGGCGGTAGGTCTTGTATTCCTGAAAAGCCACCACTATCAGGTAGTTTATATCGGGTTTTGCAGTTATTACGTACCGATCATAATTCATCTGCCCAGCAAGCTCTGTGGGGCTATTTGGGGCCAAAACCGATATAATTGGGATAAGAATGCGCTTGGTGTACTTATCTTTCACTTCAATGCCTACTTCAAATTCATTTTGGGCAAAGCCTGAAGTAAAACCGACAAAACAGAACAGAAAAAAGCAAAAAAATCGCTTCATGGGTGCAACAATGGTTAAATGACAAATTTAACGACTTTCCCCTAAAAAGAAAGAATCAGTACCTTAACGGTTCTGCCAAGGCGGAATGCCGTTAAAATACTGATTCAAAATAAGCCGTTAAAGCTTAGTTTACAGCCTTATCTTCTTCTTTTGTTTCTTTCTTTATTACCTTTTTGATAACCAGCGTGCCGTTTTTAAGGCGTTTGGATACTTCTATAAACGGCCCAGAAATAATTTCTTCCCCTTCTTTTAGGCCCGATAAGATTTCGATGTTTTCAAAATCACTAATGCCCGTGGTCACTTCTCTGGTCACGGCTTTGCCTTTGTCATTCACAAAAACAAGTTCTTTGAGTTTTTCCTCTTTTTTGTTCTTTTGCTCAGGCTCGGCAGGGGCCGGAGGTGCGTCGGGGCCTTCTTTTTTCTCCTCTTCCTCTTTGCCTCGGGTGGTAACGGCGGCAATCGGAACCGAAAGTACGCCCCCTTTACGGTCGGTGATGATTTCAACAGCGGCCGTCATACCAGGTTTGAAAGGATACGATTTTTTGGAGCGGTTCACCATCAAATCTCGGTATGATGAGTTCAGAATTTTGATTTTTACTTCAAACTCGGTGACGGCATCGGTTGAGCCTGAGCTGGCCGATGTTGTAGCCATTCCATTGGCTGTATTGGCAATTTCGGTCACTATCCCCATAAATTTTCGCTCGGCATAAGAGTCAACTTCAATGTCAACGGTGTCGCCGAGATGAACCCGCACAATATCGTTTTCATTTACATCCACCCTCACTTCCATGTTGTTGAGGTTGGCGATACGCATCATTTCCGTACCAGCCATCTGCGACGTACCTACCACACGGTCTCCAAGTTCGACGTTCAGTTTAGAAATCGTTCCGCTTTGTGGGGCGTAGATGGTTGTTTTACGGAGGTTCTCGGCCGCATCGCGCAAGGCGGCTTCGGAGCTTTGAACGTTGAATTTAGAGGCCGAAATAGCGGCTTTGGCAGCTTCTACGTTTTGCAATGCTACCCCATAGTCAGCCTCACTTCTTTCAAGGTCGGCGTCCGAAACAATTTTATCGGCTTGTAATTTTTTATTACGCTCATAATCGGCTTTTGCCCGAATCAATTGCGCATTGGATTGGGCCAGTGAGGCTTTGGAGCGTTCTACTTCCGCTTTGCTAGAATTGACCGCAGCCTGCGCACGGGCCAACAACGCATCGTAGTTGTCGGGGCGGATTTTGGCGAGCAATTGCCCTTTTACCACCGAGTCGCCTTCTTCTACGTAGAGACCGATGATTTCGCCTGGTACGTCTGGGCTGATTTTTACTTCTACCTCTGGCTGCACCCGACCCGAAGCACTCACGCGTTCAATGATGTCTATCTTTTTTACTTTGGCAAATTCTACTTCGGTCGGTTTGACTTTCCCAATCCAACCTTGTTGCTTAGCGATTAGCAACCCCGCCCCCAATGCTACCACAACGCCTCCGAGTATCCACCATAAACGAGAAGAAGATTTCTTAGCCATGATTAATTTTATTGTAAAGTGTAATTTAGTGAATGAGTAAGGAAAAAGCGTTTTTATATTCTTGTCTTTTTCCCGTTTTAATATTGATGAGGAAGGAATTTCGTTTTACTCTAAAGAGATAGGTTTGCTTTGGTAGAAATCCAGAATTTTGGTTCTGAAAAGATACTCGTATTTGGCTTGAATCAAACTGGCGCGTGAACGGTCCAAATTATTTTTGGCGATGTTGTATTCCGTGGCGTTGATAGCTCCTGCATTAAAACGTAACTCGGCGGCTTTAAACGACAATTCAAGCGACTCGATTTGTCGGGAAGTGGCCTCGTAGCGCTTGGCGGCGTTGACCATGCTATAATAAGCCTGCTCAACCGTTTGACGAATTTGGTTCTGGACGATTTGCGCTTGGTATTCCAAGTTTTTTTGCTGAATCATGGCGTTTGCAATGCGGTATTTTACCTGATAACCGTTGAAAATAGGCATCCGTAATGAAAGGGAAAGGGAGGCGTTGCGGTTAAAATTCAGTTGGTCAAAGTACCCGAAGTCCTGAATCGCACCGCTCGGGACGGTCACTTTTTCAATGACTGGGACGGTAAAACCGCCATAAGATACATAGCGCGTAGTAGAAGGAACATCCACGACTCTGGAAGCGCCACCGTCACCTACAAAACGTTGTTTTGGGGCCGCGCTGGAAAACGAAGAACTAAGCCCTCCGCCCAAAGTGATGGAGGGAAGTTTTGCACCTTTGGCAATTTCAATGCCCGTTTTGGCACTTTCAATGCGCAAGTTAGCCGCGTCCAAATCGGGTAAATACTTAATGGCCGCGTTGTAGACTTGTTCTAGGGTAGCATCGTATGGGGTTGTCGTAGAGGGCGCTGGCAGTGCGATGGGGGTTATTTCAAATACTTCACTTGCGGGCAGATTGAGGAGTTGTTTCAACGTCAATTTCGACAGTTCGATATTATTTTGTGCATTGACAATCGACAGTTCGTCGTTGGCTAACTGCGATTGAATATCATACAGGTTGATTTGCGACAAAGACCCTGCCTTGACCAATCTATCCGTGCGGTCTAATTGCAGGCGGGTAGTTTCGGCCTGACGACGGGCAAATTCGAGTTGTTCCTGATTGTTCAATACGGAAATATAGCTCGAAGCAACATTCAAAATCAAGGTGTTGCGGTTTGACTCGACATCTTTCTGGGTGGCAAGAACGTTGGTTTGGTTTTGTTTGATGATATTTTTTTGCTGATAACCATTAAACAAATTGACGCCCGTATTGACCGAGAAGTTGGAGAAATTGACCGTTTGCTCCACAAACTGGTTGGTAAACGGGTCAATGTTACGTCCTGATTGTAAACCTTGGCTTCCGCTGAAGTTGAGGGTAGGATAACGCTGCCATTTTGACTGTTCAAAAACGTTCTGATTCGTTTGAACTTGCAGCATTAATTGCCGCAATTGCAGGTTGTTTTCCAACGCAATCGTAATGCACTGTTGGAGGGTATATTTTTGTTGAGCTTGGACGTGGACTAATACGCTAACACCCAGCGCAAAGGCGAGTAACCATTTTTTCATCGCTGTTTCGGATTTTCGATGTCAAGGTTACAAAACTAAATTTGCTCCCTCTACTAAATTTGGATAAACGGTGATATAAGTATATCAACGCTTTAAATTCAAAGATTTTGAAAATCAGTTTTATTTAATCACTTTTTGAAAACCAATTTCTCCAGCATTGGCCAAGTGGAGAGTCACCCGTTCGATTTCGCCCGTTGGTCCTATTTTAAAATCAAATTTCGTTTGGTCAAAGATGCCAGTGCCTTCAAATATATCGTAGTGATAATGTGTGAGCGTGAAGGGAAGCCCATGAAAAGCACCTACGTAAGTGCCGTCGGTTTTGGGCTCCAGCACAAAGGTGCCGTAGGCAGGATGCTCAAAGGTTCCAGCGTAAGAATCGGGTATGTGGGAGGGGGCAGTATTGTTTTTGCGTTTTGAGGCGTTGTCGAGTTTTGCCTTTTCCTGCTTTGCTTTTGCTTCGACTTGGGCGTTTTTGAGGCGAGGAGTCCAGTCAATGACGGGTAAATTGAGCCATTTGTCGGAGAAATAATTGCATACTGCATTGACAAAATAATAATCTACGGCCCCCGTATTGGTGAGAATCACGACGCCGATATTGTCGTTGGGGAAAAAAGCCATTTGTGAACGGTACCCTTCAATCGAGCCATTGTGGGCTAGTCGGAGGTGCCCACGGTAGGTGTTGATGCTCCATCCCATGCCGTAAGAAGCATAACCCAACTCGCTAAACGTTGCCTCGGCGGGTGATACGATAATTTGCGGGGTATGGTTTTCTTTTAGATTAGCGGCCGAAACGATTTGTTTGTCCCCAAACTTCCCTTTATTGAGTTGCATGATGAGCCAATTAGCCATTTCAACCACGTTGGATTTGATGGACCCCGCTGGACCGATAGCATCCACGTTGCTGCCAAACCCCTGTTCTGTCCATTGGCCGTTGGAGTCGCGGTACGAAAGTGCATAGTCCTCTTTCTGAAATAGTTCTGGATAAGTAAGCACTGTTTGGTTCATGCCGAGCGGTTGCAGGATTTTTTCCCGTAAAAAGTTTTCCCAACTTTTGCCAGAGACGCGTTCAATCAAAACGCCTGCGGTCATAAACATCAAATTGTTGTATTGGTACTGGGCGTACAGGGGCTTTGAAAGTGGCAAGTATTTCAGGTTTTGGTATAAACTCTGACGTCCCAGATTGGCATAAAGCCACGTGAGGTCGTGGCGGGCGAGGCCAGTGCGATGAGACACCAAATCTCGGGCTGCAATGGTTCTCGTGGCAAATTCGTCCTGCAATTGAAAATCAGGAAGGTATTCTTTGATGGGTTTGTTCCAATCCAGTTTTCCCTCATCGGCCAGAATCGCTAACGCCGCCGATGTAAACGATTTGGTACAGGAGGCAATCGGGAAAAGGGTTTTTTCCGTAACGGGTAAATTTTTCTTGATGTCTTTGAATCCATAACCTTTGGCGTACAGAAGTTTACCATCTTTCACAATGGCCACCGATGCCCCTGGTACGCGCCATTCCACAAGCATTTGGTTGACAAACGCATCAAAGCCAGTCAGTGGATCGGAGGGTGGGAGAGGGGTGTTTTTCTTTTGGGCAAAAGTGACAAACGTGAGTAAACAAAGGAGGACGAAGGAGTAACGGGGATTCATAAAGGGTCGATGTTTTTACAAATATTGATAAAACTTAAAGGAAGTAATACTGTTAAGGCGGAGTATTTTTGCTTTAAGTAAAAGAATCAATAAAAAAACATTTCCCAAGGCTACGCTATGGGCAAATTGGAGGGTTCGGGTCGTTTTAAGCGCACCAATCGGTAGAATCGAATGGTCAGAAAAACCGCCGAAAACGTAAGCCCCGCCGAGAGAGCAATCCAAATTCCTTCGACATCCATTTGGAAGGTAAAAGCCAATACATAACTCAAGGGGAGGGAAATCCCCCAGTAGGCTATCAGTGTGATAATGGTGGGGACATTGACATCTGATACGCCACGCAATGTACCCAGACCCGTTGCCTGAATGCCGTCGGAGAGTTGAAAAAAACCCGCGTATATCATGAGTGTTGCCGCAATTTGCGTTACTTCTGGATTGTCTTTCAGGTAGAGAGACACAAGAAAATCACTCGCCGTCAGGAATGTAATGCACCATACGCCCATAAATGCCGCAACCAACACAAAAGCGGCCGTACCCGCACTGCGCACGTTTTTTGGCTGTTGCTCACCAAAAGCACGTCCCACGCGGATGGCTCCCGCTGAGGCAATACCCGTGGCCATCATGTAAGTGGTGGAAGCTAAATTGATGGCGATTTGGTGGGCGGCCAACTGACTTTCACCCAGCCAGCCAATCATGACTACTGCCAGTGAAAAAGCGGCTACCTCAAAGAAAAACTGAAACCCGACGGAGACGGATAACCGTAAGATTTTGACCACTAGTTCGGTACTTACGCGACGGGCGGCCACAAGATACCGTGAAAAATGTTTGGTTTTATAGATATAGACCAGAATAGCCACCGCCATATAGATGCGCGATAACAGCGTTCCTGCGGCGGCTCCGTTGAGGCCCATTTTTGGAAAAATCCAGATACCATTAATCAGTAACCAGTTGACCAAAGCATTGAAACATAGGGCCGAAACGGTTACAATCATGGCCACTCGTGTATAGGAAAGCCCGTCGGCTAACTGCCGGGCTGCCACAAATATCAATAACGGCAAGGTAGAAATGCTTAAATAGTACATGAATGGCTCAGCCAAGCGGGCTACTTCGGGTGTTTGGCCTAAAGCGTCCATATTCATTCCAATGGCCATCCCTACGAGTCCTAGTACAATACTCATTAAAATGGCTACGTAAAGCCCCGCCCGAAACAACCGCCCGATTTCGGCCGTATCATTTTGTCCTTTGGCTTGGGAAATGAGCACCGCAATGACGCCTAATCCACCAAAACCAATGCTCGTGACCAGAAACGACAGCGAAGTAGCCAAGCCTGCGGCGCCCAATGGCACCGCACCCAGAAAACGCCCAACCATCAGATTGTCGGTAACGCCCATGAGAATAACGCCGAGTTGGGCAATGATGATGGGAATACTTAACTTAATCGTTTCAAAAATTTCGCGACGCATGACTGATTTGGAATAATTCAAATTGTACTTAGGTATTTACTTTTCAACCCAAGATTTTAAAAAATAGTTTGGCCGTCAGCGTGTATGTTGCAGAGTAGTAAAAATGTAACCTTATTCTATGACTTACTGCTTTTCTTGATTGAATTCTTCTTTTTTGTAAACAATGGTGTCATAGAACAGGAAATCGGTATTGAAATGCTTCGATACCGATTTCCAAAGTTTGGGATGACTCATGTTGGTTGAATGAGGTGAAAAAGTAACTAAACAGGCACTTTTTTACCTCCCGCCGCAATAGATTTGTAAATTGCTTCTATCACTTTCATATCTTTCAAACCTTCTTCGCCCGATATGTTGGGTTCAGGTTTTCCGTTCAGAATACAATCGGCCATGCCGTCCATTTGCCAAGTTTGGTGCATTTTGGTCGTATCCCAGCTCATTTCCCCTTTATGGGTGCGGCCTTTCATGGGGCCGTAGCCAAAAGCAGGGCCGAGTTCGACAAAGCCTTTTTCGCCAATTACGTAGAGGCGTTCAAAATTATTGAAATTATAAGTAGTTGAACAAGAAGCTATTACTCCACTAGGAAAACCCATTTGCCAGGTCACGGTCTCGTCTACTTCCTTAAATTTCACGGGGTCAGTTTTGGCTTCTTCTGCCGAAACCCAAATAGGCTCTTCACCCGTGGCGTAGCGAGCACCATTAATACAATAAATACCGACATCCATCAGGGCGCCTCCTCCCGCGAGGGCTTTTTTGAGTCGCCATTGATTAGGGTTGCCACTTTTGAAGCCGTCATAAGTATTTACGTGCATAATTTTGCCTAATTCACCCGATTCTCGCATCCGTATCAATTCGCGGGTATAGGGTTCGAAGTGCAGTCGGTAGCCAATATATAGCTTCACATTGGCTTTTTTACAGGCTGCAATCATCTCTTGTGCCTGTTTTACGCTGACGCTCATAGGTTTTTCACAAATGACGTGTTTGCCCATTTTGGCGGCCCGAAGGGTATATTCGTGGTGCATTGAATTGGGCAGCGTAATGTACACCGCGTCGATGTTGGGATTATCTTTGATTTTTTCAAAGTCTTTATAATCGTAGAAATTGGCTTTGTCCAAACCGAATTTATCCGACCATTTTCCGACTTTTTCGGGTGTTCCCGTTACTCCTCCCACCAACTTGGCTATTTTGCAGTCTTTCATGGCAGTAGCCACCCGCTCTGCATAACTTCCAAGGCCTACCAAGACCACCCGAAGTTGTTTGTCAGCGACAGGGCTAGTTTCAGGAAGTACTGCGGCCTCCGCTGGCGTTAGTGCAGATACCAAAGGCAGGGTTAATGCCGAGCCACCAATCTTGAGAAGAAAATCACGACGAGATTTCATGAAGTTGTTACAGTTAGTTTCTCTAAAAAGCACCAATACGTCGTTTTCTATGGTTGCTACGGCTAAATTTGTCAAATACATTCAAAAGAAGTTTGTCTATCTTTGTTACAAAAGTCCTTAGAATGCCATTTATCTTCAAACAAAACCCAATGAGAAAATTTACGTTCATTTTAGCAGGATTACTCCTGGCACTTCAATCCTTTGCTCAACTCCAATCTCCCCAACAATTTTTCGGTTTTGCCCCTGGCGAACAAATGGTTCCTACGCACCGGTTGTACCAATACGCTGATCATGCTGCCTCTCAGGTTCCTGCCAAGGTGAAAGTGATGTCGTATGGCCAAACGTTTGAAAAACGCCCCTTGATGATGGTCGTGGTTAGTTCCGAAGAAAACATGAAGAACTTGGAGCAAATTCGGACCGACCACCTCAAAAGCATTGGAATGTTGGCTGGTCAGCCCACGAGCAAAACTCGCCCAGCCGTGATTTGGATGAGCTACAACGTACACGGCAACGAAGCCACCAACTCCGCCGCATTTCCCAAGGTATTGCACGAACTATTGGCGGGTGGAACCGTGTCTGACAAAATCTTAAAAAACGCCGTTATCATTCTCGCGCCTTGTCTCAACCCCGACGGCCACGACCGGTATGTAAACTGGTACAACCAAAAAATAGGAACTTCGCCCAACGCCAATACCTCCGCCTGGGAACACGGCGAGCCGTGGCCAGGTGGTCGATACACGCACTATTTGTTTGACCCCAACCGCGATTGGGCTTGGCAAACGCAGGAAATTATGCAACAGTTGGTTGCAGTATATCACCAATGGATGCCGCACGTTCACGGCGATTTTCACGAAATGGGGCCCAACAGTCCGTATTATTTTGCACCTTCGGCTAAGCCATACCACGAAGATATTACCCCTTGGCAACGCGAAATGCAGGATGTGGTCGGAACTTATAACAAACGTTATTTTGACCGTAACAACTGGTTGTACTACACGCGTGAGCGCTTCGATTTGTTTTACCCCAGCTATGGCGACACTTGGCCTACCTACAACGGTGCCATTGCGATGACCTACGAACAAGGTGGCGGCGGCATCGCCGGATTGGCCTACGAGCGGACCGAAGAAGGCGATACCTTGCGCCTTACCGACCGTGTAGCCCACGTGGCAGCGGCCAGTATTGCTACCATGGAAGCCATTGCCGACCGCTCAGCAAAAGTAGTGGACGAATTCATTAAATTTTATGATCGTAACCAAAACAACCCGCTTGGAAACTATAAGTCGTACGTGATAAAAGCCGCGGGCGAAGAAGGTCGTATTAAGGCATTGAAAGAATTATTGGATAAAAACCAAATTCGCTACGGATACGCCACCGACTCCAAGTCATTGACGGGTTATAATTACTTAAATCAAAAAGACGAAGCCTTTAAAACCGACGCGGGCGATTTGGTCATCAGCGCCTATCAGCCCAAATCCAACCTGTTGAAAATATTATTTGAAACCAAGCCAAAACTGGAAGATTCGGTGACGTATGACATTACGTCGTGGTGCGTTCCGTTGGCATTTGGGGCCAAAACCTACGGTGTTAAAGAGAAGCTTACGCCCGGCGCGCAACCAGCCGCCACTGTCCAACCCGCAACGGGCATGGTAAATAAGCCTTACGCCTACCTTGTCAATTGGAAATCAGCCGAAGATGCCAAGTTTTTGGCCGCGGTTCTTAAACAAAAAATACGCGTTCGGGCGGCCGAAAAGCCGTTTGAAATTGGCGGTAAAGCTTACGCGCAAGGAACGCTTGTCATTACCCGCGCAGGCAACGAACTGCTAGGCGATGCCTTTGACAAAATCATTCGGGCAGAAGCCACCAAACTTGGCATCACCCTCAACGCCACCGAGGGCGGTGGGGCTACTAAAGGCTCTGATTTTGGTTCTGATTATGTATTTAACCTGAAAGCAGCTCCGCGCATCGGCCTGATTGCGGGCGAAGGCACCTCAATGACCGCCGTGGGCGAAGTGTGGCATTTCTTCGATCAAGAACTCAAATACCCCATCACACTGATTGACCCCAACAGCCGCTTTACAAGCATCCTTCCGTTTGCGAAACTGGACGTGTTGATTATTCCTACTTCGTTTGGTGCAAATATCCTGCGCGAAAGCCAATTTCCTGCATTGCGCGAGTGGTTGCGCGGGGGCGGCAAATTGATTTTGTTAGAAAATGCTACCTCATTATTGGCCGATAAAGAAGGATTTGGCCTCAAAAACAAAAAAGAGGACGGCAAAAAAATGGACAAAAAAACATCGGCCGACTCGCTCAAAGTATACGGCAACCGTGAGCGTGAGGCGGTTTCGGACGATACCCCCGGTAGTATTTACCGTATCAAACTTGACAATTCGCACCCGTTAGCCTTTGGTTTCCCTGACCATTTCTTTGCTTTGGTCAACAACACTTACAACTACGACTTCCTAAAAGATGGTTGGAACGTAGGGTATTTGAAGAAAGAAAAAGAGAGCTATGTGGCTGGATTTACGGGTAAAAATGCCAAAGAAAAACTGCAAAATGCGCTGTTTTACGGCGTTGAAGAAATTGGACGCGGCAAGGTGATTTACATGGCAAACGACCCGCTCTTCCGTGGTTTCTGGTACAACGGCAAACTGTTGTTTTCCAACGCGGTATTTATGGTTCCTTAACCAGATCGTAATGTAGGTTTCTCAAAACTTGCATTACTAAAAAAACAAAAGCGCGGGACCCAGTCTCGCGCTTTTGTTTTATATATCAATCGTAACAGAGTTTAGCTTATATCAGCCCTTCTTTTTCCATAATTGCTTTCAGCGTCATGCCCAGTTCATCTGAAGCTTTGACCAACGGCAAACGCACCTCACTGCTGCAAATGCCTTTGATTTCGAGGCACTTTTTGATTCCTACTGGATTAGACTCGGCGTACAACGGCGCATCCATGTCCAGAAAACGGTACTGAATAGCGGCGGCTTCATCCATGCGGCCTTCAATAGCGTGCCAGGTCATTTCCGTAAATTCTTTGGGGAATGCGTTGGCAATCACCGAAATAACTCCTCTCCAGCCCACGCTTACCATCGGTGTCACGTGGTTATCGTCTCCCGAAATCAAAAGAAAATCACTCGGGCATTCGCTGGCAAGTTCCATGTACTGGTCAAAATTCCCGCACGCATCTTTGATACCGATGATATTGGGGAGTTTTGCCAATTCTGCAATGGTTTCTACTTTCATGTTGACCACCGTCCGTCCGGGTACGTTATACAGAAAAACGGGTACGGGGCTTGCGTCGGCAATGGCCGTAAAATGCGCAATCAGGCCTTTTTGCGAAGGTTTATTATAGTAAGGACATACCGACAAAACTGCATCGACGCCCGTCAAATCCGTTTGTTTGAATGTTTCCAGCACCGCGCGGGTGTTGTTTCCTCCCAACCCATACACAATGGGGAGCTTTTTAGGGTTGTTTTCCTGCACAAACTTGAGCAAATCCAGCTTTTCCTGAGCGGTGGTGGTCGATGTTTCTCCCGTAGTACCCTGTACCACAAGGTAGTTAACGCCACTATCGCTTACAAAGTGAAGGAGTTTTTGGAGAGCAGGAAAATCAATGTCGTGGTTAGCGTCAAAAGGGGTCACAAGCGCAACGCCTACGCCTAAAAATCTGGTGTCCATTGGGTACTTTTTCCGTTAGTTATTAATTGAGATTGGTGGAGGTTAAAAATCGGGTCACGACTTTCGCTGCAAAGGTATCAAAATTTGTTAATCAATCGCTCCCAAAATTATCGCACAGGCTTCGCGAATCTGCGCTTCAGAAATAACCAAAGGCGGCGCCAATCTCATGGAATTATCACAAAATAAGAACCAATCCGTAATAACACCGCCGCCATTTTGGCTGTTTTGAATGGCCCGGTCGATGATGGGTTTCAACACGTCAAAGGATGCAAACTCTACCGCCAGCATTAACCCTCGCCCACGGATTTCTTTAATTTTTGGATGAATCAATAATCTTTTAATCAAATCTCCTTTCTCATTAATGCTCAATTCCTCATTTTCTCCGTTTCCCCTTGTTCCGTCCAAAATATCCTGCACCACTTCCAACGTGGCCAACGAAGCCGCACAACTCACTGGATGGCCACCAAAAGTGGTTATATGCCCTAAAATCGGATTATTTTTAAAAACAGACATGATTTCTTTGGACGCAATGAAGGCTCCGATGGGCATGCCGCCGCCCATGCCTTTGGCGCACAAAAGCACATCGGGCACCACGTTGTAGTGTTCAAACGCCCAGAAGGTACCCGTTCGGCCAAAGCCCGTTTGAATTTCATCAAAAATCAGGAGTGTTCCTGTCTCGTCGCAGCGTTTTCGCAGGGCTTGGTGATAGGCTTCGGTCGGTACGCGTACGCCCGCTTCTCCCGAAATCACCTCAATAATCACCGCCGCCGTACGGGTCGTAATTTTCTCTAAATCTTCGAGTATTCCGTGCCGAATATGACGAACATCAGGTAATAAAGGGCGAAAACTCCGCTTAAAAAACTCCGCCCCCGCCAAACTCAACGCGCCCTGGGTAGAGCCGTGGTAGGCATTAAAGCAGGAAATAATTTCGGAACGACCCGTAAAACGCTTGGCCAACTTCATGGCTCCTTCCACGGCTTCGGTGCCAGAGTTGGTAAAATAGACATTGTCTAATGACCCGAACCTTGGCAGGGTTTTGAACCCTGCCAAGGTTTTAACCAACGCTTCGGCAAGTTTGACCTGCGGGGTTTCGATATATTCGCCATACACCATCAAATGCAGGTATTTATCCAACTGATTATGAATAGCTTCCAGCACTTGTGGGTGCCGATGCCCCACGTTGCTGACGGCAATTCCCGAAATCATGTCGATGTAGCGTTGGCCGTTTTGACCGTATAAATAGATTCCCTCGGCTCGCTCGATGTCTAGTGCCAACGGAAAATCGGAGGTTTGAGCGAGGTGGTTATAAAAAAGCTGTTGTCGGTGAGAAAGTGCGGGGGTCATTGAGAATTCAATTTTTCAGGTGCAAATATCAACAAAAAACCTTCGACCAAGGCCGAAGGTTTTTTGTTTTTAATAATAACAAAGACGTGAAGCAGTTTCTAGTAACCCACGTTTTGTGTCAATTGTTTGTTAGCATCTATTTCACGCTGAGGAATCGGAAAAATCAAGCGGGGGCTGTTGAAGTCCAACGCGCCCACTTTGCCTTTCAAACGCTTAATATCGTGCAACGTGTGCCCTTCAAAAGCCAGTTCTAACTTGCGTTCTTTCAAAATATCAGCAATAGTCACCTCGGTTAAAGCCGTTGCACCCGCTCTGGCACGAATCGCATTGATATCTGCCAAAGGGGCCGCTCCTACGGTCGTACCAAGGCGGAAATTAGCTTCGGCACGAATTAAATGCATTTCCGCCAAACGCATGATAGGGACATTTCCAAAACGGTCTAAGTGCTTTTGAGTAAAGGTGTTATTAGCAGCTACTTGAAAAAACTCACCCCGCGTATCACCCGCTCCGTATAGGGCACGGTGGGCTGGCAAAATACGAAAATCGCCGCGACCTGCGGTACCTGGAATTGAACTTACCGTTGCTCCAAAATAAGTATTGAGGCTATTGGTACCATCTTGCGATGTGACTGTCATTGAAAAAACATACTCCGCTGGATTTGCACCACCATTTCTCAAAAACGTGTAAAACAAGGAACTAAATGGAGTCACCAAACGCTGACGACCAGAAGTAATCACCCGATTGGCGGCATCGCGTGCAGAAGCATAATTTCCCTGCTGCAAATACACCCGGGCCAACATACCAGCGGCGGCATTTTTGGTGGCATAGATAGTATTGGTAGCGGGCAATAAATTCTCGGCTTTGGTCAAATCGTCCAATACCTGCGCGTATACTTCGGCCACACTGTTACGTTTTCTGTAGTCAGCATCGGTCACACTCCGCGTAGGCTCAAGCACAAGCGGCACTCCCAGATTGGCGGCATTGTCGCCATCGCCCCATGTTTTGGCATAAAGACGTACCAGTTCAAAGTACAACGAACCACGGATAAAACGCGCTTCACCTTCGATACGCGCCTTTTTGGCCTCTTCTACCTTATCCAATGCCGACAAAACATTATTACAACGGTTGATGGCCCGATAGGTATCGCTCCAAGTCACATCGGCAGTTGAGTTGGCGGTGGTTAATTGCTTATCAAAAATTTCGAGTAAGTTGGCAAAAGTACCGCCAAAGCGAATTTCGCCCGCATCACCGTATAAATCGGATACGTACTGAAAAGCCCCCCCGTACACGTCACCATCCTGAATACCGTCGTAGCAACCAATCAGGGTCACTTCAACATCTTTGGAAGTACTCAAAGCGGCCACGTCATCAATACTTTGGGTGGGTGCTACATTGAGTTTTTGGTCGCAACCGCTCAACAGCGTCAACGCAGCGGCGGTTAAAAAGCTATATTTGAATAGTCTATTCATTTTCTGAAAGTCGTTTTAAAGAGGATTTACAAACCAATATTGATACCAAACAAAATGGTACGCGGCTGAGGCGGCGTGTAGAAGTCGTTACCAATGGCAAAATTGCTGGTAAAACTATCGGCGCTTACTTCAGGATCCCAACCTTTATAATTGGTAAAAGTGGCTAAGTTCATCCCCGAAACATACAATTTAACTTTGTCTAATTTCACGCGATTGACGAGGCTCGTTGGCAGAGTGTAGCTTAATGTGGCCGTACGAAGGCGTAAATAAGAACCTGAGAAAATGTAGCGACTTGATGCTTGATTTCCGTTGCCGCGCAGATAACGTGCCTCTGGTACGTCGGTGTTACGATTTTCGGGGGTCCAAGCGTTCAATTGGTCTCTGGTTTGGTTATCCTCGTAAATACCATTGGCTGACGAATACTGACCTACCCCATAGAAGTTAACTTGGTTGCCGTACACTCCGTTGAAGAATACGCTTAAATCAAAACCCTTGTAAGAGAATGAGTTGGTAATACCTCCGATAAATTTCGGGTTGGGATTTCCTACCACTACCCGTTGCGCAGAGTTATATCCAGCGTTGGTTACGGTTGTTCTATCAACAGAGCCATCGGTACCTGTGGTATTTTTGTAAAACAACGCATCACCGTTATCAGGATTTACGCCCGCATATTCAACCGTGTAAAACACCCCGATAGGCTGTCCTTCTACCACGCGGTTCATGTTACGAATTCCTCCTTCAATGACTTGCCCTTGAATATCAGTTACTTTGTTTTTATTGTTGGCCCAGTTGAATGAAGTATTCCACTTAAATTTACCCACAAAGTTTTGTGTATTTACCACAAATTCAAAGCCCTTATTTTCCAACTTACCCACGTTGCGCACTTGGCTCAAGAAACCAGTGGTCGCAGGAATGTTTACGTTCAACAACAAACCAGAGGTATTTTTAACGTAGTAATCAATTTCACCATTGATACGGTTGTTAAGGAAACCAAAGTCAATACCAAAGTCAGTTTGATAGGTCGTTTCCCATCTCAAATCAGGGTTCCCGATTTGTGACGGCCGCTGACCTGCTGCTCCTGCATATCCTGCATCACCCGTAAAGAGACCCAGTTGTGGGAAGTTCCCAATTTCTGAGTTACCCGTTCCACCGTAACTGGCGCGGGCTTTCAGGAAGCTGATGACAGTGTTATTCTTTAGGAAATTCTCTTCCGACAGCACCCATCCCAACGAAACCGCAGGGAAGAAACTGTAGCGTGAATTGGCCCCAAAACGTGAGGACCCATCGATACGGGCACTGGCAGAGAGTAAGTATTTATCAGCAAATTTATAGTTGGCACGAGCAAAATAAGACAAGAAACGGAAATTTGTTTCGGTACTGCTACCGTCAGATTTGGTGGCAGCACTGGCAATCCGCTGGTAAGAGTCCGAAGGAAACTGCGTACCTTCGATGAAGTTGGTTTTGGTCTGAGATTGCTGATACGACATCCCGAGCGTAGCACTGATTCCGTGTCTGCCAAAAGTATTGTCGTACGCAAAGAAATTATTGGTATTATAGTTGGTCACAAACGTACCGTAGTTTGCACCGATACCGTTGGTAGCACGGGTTTGGTTACGAACAGTTTGGCTCTGAAAATAGCCTTCTTCCTGCTGGTTTAATAAGTCAACGCCTACCTCACTGCGAAACTTCAATCCTTTAAAAATATTGGCCTGCAAATAACCATTCGTTAGGTTACGAATAGACGTTGCCACAAATTTGGCGTAGTTGATTGAAATAATCGGGTTGTAGTACAAAGGAATGTTAATATCACCAGGAGGAGTACCAGCGGGAAGGCCTGTGGTAGGATCCAGCAAAGGCGTCAATGGCGTCAATGCCGACATCTGCAATGGATTAGAGAATGCATTGTCATCTGGCAAACGTTGGTTCTCAGTACGAGCCAAGTTCATTGTCAAACCGATAGAAAGCCAATTGTTGGCTTGATGGTCAAGGTTTAAACGCCCCGACATACGCTTCAATCGGTTGCCAATAATCGTTCCTGTCTGATCTAAGTACTGACCTGAAATAAAGAATCTTGTTTTATCATTACCGCCGCTCAATTGCAAATCGGCCTGGTGCATTGGCGCTTTTTGAAAAGCCTGTTCCTGCCAATTCACATCGGCTTGTTGAGGCGTTCCGTAGGTACCGTAGCTGTAATATTCCAGGAAGCCACCCGCGCCAAAAATGTACTGAGTAAAAGAATCTGGGTCATTTGGGTCGATATTGGCCAATTTGTCACGGTATCCAGCCGCTTGCTTGTAGAACGAAATAAACTCCGAAGAACTGAGGAAAGGCAGACGACGTGCCGCTTCGGCCGTTCCTGTTTGGTAGTTAAAAGAAATATTGGTTTTGCCTGATTTACCACGTTTGGTGGTAATCAACACTACACCATTGGCGGCACGGGCACCGTAGATTGCCCCCGCAGAAGCATCTTTCAGTACTTCGATAGACTCAATATCGTTTGGATTTATATCCGCTAAAGCGTTGGTTTCACCGCCGTAGTTACCAAAGTCTCCCGTGGTGATGGGCGTTCCGTCTACTACGTACAGCGGCTGACTGCTGGCACTGATAGAAGAGTTTCCACGAACACGCACCGTTACGGCTTGGCCTAATTTACCCGAACCTGAGTTGATAAACACCCCGGCGGCTTTTCCTTGCAAAGCGGCATCTACGGTCGGCGTAGGCATGTTTTCAATGTCTTTTCCTTTTACCTGAGCGATGTTACCCGTCAATTCGCGCTTGATTTGCGAACCAAAACCCGTTACCACAATCTCGCTCAATGTTTTGGTGTCCTGTGCTAGCTGAACATTGATCACCGAACGTCCGTTTACTTTTTCCTCCAATGGAGAAAACCCGACAAAACTGAATACCAACGTGGCATTGTCAGGAATGGAAATACGATAATTCCCTTCCGCGTCGGAGTTGGCACCGCGCGTAGTGCCTTTTACCGTAATGGAAACGCCCGGTAGCCCGGCACCGTCTTCGGATGAGGTGACTTTTCCAGTCACAACCTTGTCTTGCGCCCTTACGGCAACAAACGACAAGCATACCAGCATCCACAAGCTAATACGTAAAATGTGTCTCATGCAATTTGATTTGTTAGAGTTGATAAAATGATAAAAATGGTAAATTAGGGTAATGCATCTAAAAGCTATCAGCTCCTTCTAAGCAAAAAGCGAAGAAGGCGATTGCGGGTATACAATCGTAAAAACTACTAAAAATAGATTTTTGTTAGTTGTATCTACAAAAAAGCAAGGGGTGATTGTTTAGGTTAAGCTCCTGAGCCAATTCGGGCAGAATATAAATGATGGCTCAACAACAGAAAGTACAAATTTGCGTATTGCAACAATTCCGCAAATCACCCTTTTTGAGGGATATTTTTCCTTTCTAAATTTTGATTGGCTAAACGTTCCATTGGCTATCAGTGCAGATAACTTCAAATACCTGTACAAAGGTACTGATTGATACTTAAAAAGTCAAAACATAAAGCAGATTCAATCCCCTGAAAAAGGGGATATTGTATTGACTTCCCTCCCCCATTAAGGTTGATAAAAACACGTACTTCCGCCTACCCAAGTAAAATCTTTGTTGAATCTCACGCCAATCATTTCACCTCTGCTCAGCCGACTTAAGCTTGTCAATAGTTGTGGACGCGGGGCATTATCTTCCCAAACATAGAGCATTCTGATTTCACATTTCACCAACCCATCTGGCGCTTCAATGACGGGCTCATACGTTACTTTTCGTTGTAAAATCCAATTTTCAGGGTCAGTTACTTCCGCTATATCCTGCCGCGTGACGTGGATTTTTACGCCACTACCTGCAAAGGAGAAAAGGGGTTTCAACACGTAGTTTTCTAAATCTTCAGGAAAATCATCGCTGTATTCACTCAGAAAATGGGTATCGGGCACATAGGGGCTTTTCAAATACGGAAGCGTATATTTACTGATTCTGAAAAACCAATTGGGGTGTCCTACCCACGTCACATCAACATCATCCGTAAGGTCAAACTCGGTTTGGAGGTCGGGAAAATTGGTTAAATCATCAAAGATGAGACGATTATAGATGCGCTTGATTTCGATGGGCTGGCCGTCTTTCTCGTAAAAAAGCTGACGCCCTACTTTCTTTATTTTGGTATAACAAACGGCTTTTACGCCCAACAGGGCCTCGGTCACGGCAAAGTCAATACGGGTCTTTTGCTGCTCAGGATAAATTTCTAACAAAATCACATTTTCTGGGTTTTCATTCCCCAAAATCACCGCTTTCAGTTTAGCGATGTATTCTGCCTGATTGGAAATACCGCTGAAATAGTTGCTGAACTCGGCAGGAACAGGAAAATAATCACGGAATTTTTCGGTCACGTAGGTCTGAAATCCAAAAATAGAAGGGAAGCCCTGTAACTCAATCAATTGAGGTGTCAATTCGCCGTTTTCATCTTTACAAACGGCAAAGTCGATGGCTAAAAACGAAGCATGGTCATTTTCATGCGGGACAGCTTGCCCTGGCGGAATGGAGTGCTGGGTTTTGGCTTTATAATGAGGGCCAACGATTACATCAATAAAAGATTCTCCCGCCTCAATCAATTTGCTTTTAAGGCCTGCTGGCACAAAAACGGGGGTTTCTGCCACCCGAAACTCCAATTGGTCGGGCCAATCGGCCTGAATACCTTTGATGAATTCATCGTATTTTTCAACACTAAAAGCAGCGTTGTAAGCTTGTCGTAAGGAAGAAATCATAGGTTTATAGAGGGCGTTTACCCAAACAAAATTGCAATAAGTTGTTTTAAATAATATGAAAGCTCCAAATTTACACCAACTGCGCCCCCACCAACTGCTCCGCCGCCCGTTGAAGAAACGTCGGAATAATAGCCGCTTCGGTACGTAGGATTTTGTCGGGGTCTTGCAATGAATTGACCATATCGTTGTACTTGGCTTCGCCGTAATTGTTAATAATCAAGCTCCGTTTTTCTTCTTTTTGAAAATGACGTAACATCCCTTCTCCGTCGGCTTCGGGATGAAACTGTGTACCGAAAATCTCCCGGGAAAATCGTACCGCCATCACGGCCCGCTCCAAATGTGCCACGTGGGGGCGCTCTTTTTCGATGCAAAGCACTTTGGCTCCCATGCGTTCTAGCTCATGATAGTTTGGCTCAATCACCTGATAGTCGCGCGAATCAACGGCGAAGAATGGATCTAACAATTGCTCAAAAACGGGTTCTTTCAACCCAAATTGGGTTTTGTGCATCGGAAAAATACCAAAAGACGTTGACCGCCGCTTACATACCAGGCCAACATTCCAATGCAAACAGGCCATTTGGTACGAATGACAAATCAGCATCAGGTGCTTTTTTTGCGGATGGTGCGGTTGGCGGTTGTGTTGCCAAATTTGGTCAAGCAACATAAAAAATGGCTTTTCCCAAGGCTCACCTACTGGCACTGGGTTTCCGGGGCCGCCCGATGAAATATAAATATCGTAGCTTAAATCAGGGACTTCGCATTTTTGACGAACATCAAACACTTCATAATTGCCTTCGATTTCTTCTTGTGCCAGAAAATTCTCCACCAATGTTTTAATACAACGCATACCCTCGTTGGCATGACCGTCATACATGTCCAAAACGGCAATCTTAATGCGCTCCATGAGCTTTTCGTTAATTGTGTTGCTAAAATTAGTAAAAAAACATACCGCCACATCACTTAAAATCTTAAAAAAAGAGTTTAAAGGCTGTGGCGGTAAGGGACTTAGTCCGTTAAAACGTTCCGCAAAACTACGGAAATCTTATTACGATTTAACGATTATGTATTGAGAACGGTTCAATTGTTGCTCAAAATCTATACTTGAACCCAACGTTGCTCGCGGCTACTTTGGACAATTTTGTCGCACAATTTAAGTTCGCGAAGTCCATCGGCAAAAGTCGGATACGTCGGATTTTCGGGACGGCCGTTGCGAATGGCGGCGTAAACTTCCTTAAATAATTGCTTCGATGTATCGGGGAATCCTTCGTTGTGGCCGCCAGGAAACGTCAATAAAGGGCGCACCTCTTCGTGTACCAATGCTGGGTCACGAATCAAGGACTGATTGTATCCGTCGCGGCGACCAATCCACATTTCGTTGGGGGCTTCCGAGCACCAATTATAGGTTTGGTTAGAGCCACTGATTTCGAGTGTGGCGCGGTTTTTACGTCCAGCTGCTACTTGACTGACCGTCGCAACGCCTTTGTTGCCGTTTTCGAAACGGTACAAAATAGAAGCGTAATCTTCGGTGGTAATGGGTACTTCTTCGTAGTCTTCCGCCTGAAGTAATTTACCTGAATAAGTAGCAATGGCTTTTTTAGGCTTCATCCGGGTTTTGTGTACTGTATTAAAATCGGCCATTACTTCCGTAATGTGCAAGCCCGTGATGTATTCAATTAAATCAAACAAGTGCGAACCAATATCGGCCACCGCCCGAGAATCACCCGACTGCGACGGCTCCAAACGCCAGTTGTAGTCGGTAGGCAGAAACAACCAATCCTGAAGATAGCTTCCCTGCACCGAATATACCTCGCCTAATTCGCCTTTTTCACGCATGGTTTTCATCTGACGAATAAGCGGATAGTAGCGCAAATTGAAGTGAACAGCATTCACCAATCCCAGTTTATCCGCCAATTCTACGAGTTCTTCGGCTTCTTCGGTGTTGGTGGCCAAGGGTTTTTCACACACCACATTTTTTCCCGCCAACAATGCTTTTTTCGATTGCTCGTAGTGCAGAAAGTTGGGTGTACAGATGTGAACACACTCAATGGAATCGTCTTTCAGCAAATCATCAAATGAATCGTAGGCTTTGGGAATCCCCAGCGACTTAGCGCGGGCCTGTGCAATCTCAGCCGAAAAATCAGCAATACCTACGACTTCAACATCTGGCAAGCGACGAAGTGCTTCGATGTGCGCGGGGCCAATAAAGCCGAGCCCTACAACGGCTACTTGGGTTTTTGACATAGTATTTTTGGGTTTTGAACGTGGGTTTGAATTTGAATTTATTCTTTATCGGTGAATTATTAATTGAATTTTACAACCGTTTCAGTGCAACAACGGGGCTTTGCTGATAGCCAATACGATGGGCAACAACATACAAAGAATCACCTACGGAGGCATTGATGGGTTGCGTATATACTTTCCAGCTTGGGTCTTTCCACCGTTGTTTATAGCCAATTGAGGCTCCTTTGGTGGCGCAAGATAAAGTAATTTTAGAAAATTCAGACTGTATTTTGGGCGTTTCCGTGACGGGTGCCTGCTCTTTCCCGTTCCACCAACGGCGCACCATCTCCATTTCAGGTTCGTCAGCGGTATCACCGACTTTCTGAATCCACGTTTCGTATACTTTTCTCAATGCTTTCAGTTTCGGCTGGTATTCAGGTAGTTCGGAAAGGTTATTAAATTCATAAGGGTCTTTTTGGCAATCATACAATTCTTCCTTGGGTTTGGTCGGCCTAAACCACAAAGATTGAGCAGCATTGAGTTTTCCTTGCTCTTTCAACGCCAGTATGGCCCGCATGGAAGGCTGTTGCAAGCGGTACTGAATATTTTGATAGTAGGGCTTTTCGGGCATGTAGTTTCGAACATAGCGGTAGCGGCTGTCGCGCACGGTTCGTACGCGGTCGTATTCTGAATCCATCCGGTCGCGGGCAGCAAAGGTATACTGACGAGGTTTGGGGGCCTGCTGTTTTCCTAAAAATGCCTGCCCCTGCAAATGCGCGGGAATGGGCAAATCTGCCAACGACAAAATGGTAGGGGCCAAGTCTACAAAACTGATGAATCGGTTGTCAACAACTCCTTTTTTACTTTTTGCAAAGGGATTTTTTACAATAAACGGCACCCGTAGGCCACGGTCATAGATTTCTCGTTTTACAAAAGGTAGCCCATCGCCGTGGTCGGAATAAAAGAAAACGATGGTATTTTGATCAAGCCCGTCTTCTCGAAGCTGCGCTAGAATTTTACCCGCCTGCTGGTCCATCACCATGGCATTGGATAAATGCCGCGCCACGTCCAAACGCACTTCTGGTACATCAGGATAATACGGCGGTAAAACCACATCTTCTGGTTTTACCAATAAAGGCTCTTTGGCCCGCACCCAAACCTGCGACTCGTGCGTAACGGTAAGATTAAAAATGGCAAAGAAAGGCTGATTTTTATCCGTTCTGTTGCGCCAATGGGCTTTGTTGCTGCTTTCATCCCAAACGGTGGGGGGCGCTTGAAACTGATAATCCTCTTTAGAATTGTTGGTGCAATAGTACCCCGCCGCCCGTAGATATTCGGGGAAACATTTCACTTCTTCCGGCACAACCGCCGAATAGCCTTTAAAACCAGGAGGATAGGCATCAAGTGCCACCGCTGAGGCCGCCAAAGTGCGCATATTTTGGGTGCCGATAGACTGCTGATACATGCCCGTAATAATGGCCGAACGACTCGGAGCACATACCCCTGCGGTGGCAAAGGCATTGGTAAATCGAACCCCTTCTGCCGCTAAACGGTCAATATTCGGCGTTTTCACCAGTTTGTTTCCGTAAGCCCCCAATTGAAAACTCATGTCTTCACAAGTAATCCATAAGATGTTGGGGCGGGGCTTCGTTTGTAAAGAAACAGAATCAGGCGCAGGTTGCGGAATACGAAAAGCAAAGAATGCGGCACATACAACCACCGACAGAAAATAGGCATGTTTCATTCAAAAAAACGGTTAGAAGATGTCTCTTTTTAAGGCGCTTACTGACGTTTTTTACTGATGCCTGTTTTTAGGACATTGATAAAATTTTAATTCGTTTAATAACTTTTAACAATCTTTCGGCCTTTTCAAACCTGTAAAGACGTACTTTTGCAAATAAAGCATGTGTAAAATTGTTCTCTTCCAATCGTAAAATCAGTGCGCGTGTGGCTATAAGCCTTGTCTGGCTGACCTTTCTGGGGGTTGGCTTTGAGGCTTTTTCACAGGTATTAGCCCCCAAAAGACTATCCACTCCCGTTTTTTTAGATTCCATGAAAAGAGCCACCCCCGTGGTTCCGAAGGTCATTTCTGCCGTGGGTATCAACGCCGACAGCACCCAAACCGATTCACTCCAATCCGATAGTGATTTAAAAAGCACCGTAAAATACAGCGCCCAAGACTCAACCGTCATGGACCCAGGGCAGCAGGAAGTTCATTTGTACGGCAAAGCAAACGTCACGTACGGAGCCATCATTTTGGATGCCGACTATATCCGTCTCAACTGGAAAACCAACGAGGTATTTGCGCGAGGCAATTACGATTCAACCGCTAAAAAGTGGATTGGCCAGCCCATCTTTCAGGACAACGGCGAAAAATATGATACCAAAGAACTCCGCTATAATTTTAAAAGTAAAAAAGGGTTTATCAAAGGCATTGTAACCCAACAAGGCGACGGCAATATCCGGGGAACGACCGTCAAGAAAGACGAAGAAAACAATATGTATGTAAGGGGTTCAATTTATACCACCTGCAACCTAGCCCAGCCTCACTTTCACATTGCGGCCCGAAAAATCAAGGTTATTCCCGAAAAACAGGTCATTTCTGGACCTTTCCACTTGGTCATTGCCGATGTGCCTTTGCCCCTAGGTCTACCATTCGGTTTTTTTCCCGTTCCGAAGAAAAAAGAAATCGGCACTTCGGGTATCATTATGCCCCAATACGGCGAAGAACCCAATGGCCGGGGATATTACCTGCGCGATGGCGGCTATTACTGGGCTATCAGCGAAAAAATCAACATGAATTTTACGGGGCAAATTTACTCTAAAGGAAGTTGGGGGTTAGGAGTTGCCTCGACTTATGCCCAAAAATACCGTTACAGCGGAAGTTTCAACGCCCGCTTCAACCGCAATTTGCAGGGTAATGAGGTAAAAGCCTTGAACAGACCCCGCAATGATTTCAGCCTTACGTGGAGTCACGCACCGGTGCCGAGAGGAACCTCAAGCTTTGGCGCTTCGGTCAACATCGGAAGCAACAGCTTTAATCAATTCAATGAATTCAGCACCACGCGGTACATCCAAAACGTGGCGAGTTCGTCGGTACAGTACAACAGGCAATTTGGACAATTTGCCCGGATGGGAAGCAGCATCCGCGTCAACCAGCGGTTTCCAGACCGTTCCAAAGAAACCCGAGATTCGTTGGGACGCGTGACCAATACCGACCCTGGTGCGCTTGATGCAGGGATAGACTTCAACTTTGGAGTTAACCAAATTGCTCCTTTTGCGCTAAAAGGCGGAACAGGCGCTTGGTACGAAAGCTTCCGCTTAGGAATGGATTTTAGCGGTGGCATCAGTGCCAACAATACCAAGGTTTATGCTGATACTTCTACGGCCCGGCTGGGATTTTCGCTCTTTAACCCACCCACTGTAGTTACGCCAGAGTCAGGAGCACCCACTACCTACGCCTTAAACTCTCAGAGTTTGCCAGAGTTTATTAAGAACGGCCAACTAACTGGGCGCTTTTCGGTCCCGATTTCGTTACCCAATATCAAGTTATTCCGCTATATAAACATTACGCCTGGCATTTCATTGTCAGGAGAAACTTTTACCAAGAAGTTCAAGTACGAGTACATGGGCAACAACAAAGTGAAAGTCGATACCCTTCAAGGCTTTTACTTTGCCAATAACGTTTCGTTTAGTGCCAGCATGAACACCCGAGTATACGGCACCTTCTTTTTTCACGGCAAAAGACTGGAAGCCATACGACATACTTTGATACCTTCAGCCAGTTTCAGCTACGTTCCTGACCAGTCAAATCTTTTTGAGAGAACCGTCGTCAACCAACGCGGTGACGTAAGGTACCTGAATCGGTATCGCACCATTGGTGGTAACCTCACCACTTCTGGCACCTCGGCAGCGGGTATTTCGTGGAGTTTGAATAACTTATTTGAAGCCAAAGTGCGTCCCAAATCAGATTCAACGGGTAAGCAATTTGAAAAAAAATCCATTCTGGACAACCTCAGCCTAAATGGCTCGTATAACCTGCTGGCTGATTCGTTGAAAATGTCGGACATCAGTCTCAACGCCAATGCCCAGCTTTTCAAGAATTTGAACTTCAACTTTTCGGCCAATTTTGATCCGTATGCCTACGTCAAAGACGAACTATACGGTGCCGTAGGGAGAAAAATCAATCGCTGGACGTTTACCGAAAAGCAAGGACTGGCCCGGCTAAACAACGTCAATGTAGCCCTGAGCACTCGTTTTGCGCCCAAAGGCTCCGATAAACCCAAAAAAGCCAACACTCCAAATACCGAAGAGCAACAGCGCCTCATCAATGCCAACCCAGATGCCTACGTAGACTTCAACATTCCCTGGACGCTCAACTTAAGTTATAACTTTGGGTACTCGCGCCAAGGGCTGTCTAAAGGAACAACCATTCAAGCTTTGCGTGTCAACGGTGATTTCAGCCTTACGCCCAACTGGAAATTTGTGTTTGATACGGGCGTGGATGTCGTTGCCAAAGCTCCGTCTATCACCAATATCGGCATCACCCGCGACCTGCACTGCTGGGAAATGTCGTTTAACTGGACGCCGTTTGCGGGCTCTGGCATTCGGGCTAACAACTATTCGTTTGAAATTCGGGCTAAATCGGCACTGCTACGTGACTTAAAACTCTCCCGCCGCCGTTCGTTCTACGACCGTGGCAGTTTTTAGGAACGTTTTTGATTTAGCAACCACTGGGCCAAATGAATTTCCCGCACGTAAAGCTGTACACTGTCTGAAGATTTCTTAGCCAATTCTTTCAAGGCTCGTTTAAAATAGCCATCCAAAATAAGGGCCTGCGCTTTGGTAAATAACAATGGTAAAATTTGTCGCACCTCGCCAAGCAGACGAGTGATTTCTCGCTGATGCTGGCTAATTTGGGTTTTAACAGGTTCATTCATCAGGGCTTTGCTGGTCCGTAATCGAACCTCCTCAGGCAATACTTCTTTCATAATAGCCCTAAGTGGTCCACGTCCATAGCCACGGTCAAATTTCAGGCGGTCGGGGATGGCCAAACACAATTCAATGAGACGTTTATCATAAAAAGGATGCGCCGCTTCGTAGCCATAATGCGCGGCAATCTGTTCAAATTCTTCCGTACTTTCCACCATTCCTTCGTGGAGAATATCGAGCACTAAATGTCTCTGTTCTGGCAAAAAACCATAGTCTGTTTCGACGACAAACTTTTGTTTTTTCTTATATTTTCTAATCCAATTTAACACCCTACTAAACGGCATCGAATTCACTCCAAACGGCAACATTTTCAGCGCTTTGGTACTTTTCCATCCTTCCTTTATTAAGCGTTTCCAATCTTTATTTTTTGCTATTTTCACAAAATATCTTTGAGCATAACTCCGCACGATAAATGCGTACTTTTTTGATAATGGCCATTCAGGCCATTGTTCAAAACGATGGCTAAAATTCGCAATTTGAGCATATTGTACCATCAATTCTTTAAACTCTCCCCACTTTTGGTTTTGAAGTAGCCGCATAGGATACGATTTTCCGTACCCCACCACGCTGTCGCCGTCATGTCCTGTCAAGAGGATACGGGTCCCTTGCTTTTTTATAGCCTCTCCCGCCGCCAAATGATAGGTGGGCAAAAGCGTAAAATGGTCGGGACGGTCAAAAATAGTGACCATCTGCTGTATAGCAGCCATTAAATCACGGGTTGGGGCAATATATTCATGCTCATAAATCCCCCATTGAAGTATATGTTCGGCAAATCGTTTTTCCTCTGCTTGTTTAGAATCCCCCATGTCAAAGTGGAGTGTGTGCAGTTCTTGTCCGAGTAAGTGATGTGCCGTAGCACAAATAGAAGAAGAATCCAACCCTCCGCTCAAATGCGCACTTACGGGGTAGGACGTTTGAAGCCGGCAGCGCACTGCTTCTAAAAACGTTGTTTTGAATGCTCTAATAAATTCTTCATCGGTGCGGAGGTGGGCAAAACGCTCCAATTTTAAATCCCAACAAAAACGGGATTTCAACGCGCGTGCCTCCACGGTCAGCAAATGGGCTGGTGGCAACGAATGAATATGTTTGTAAAAAGTCTCTGCTCGGTAGGGTCTCAGGGATGAAGCCCATTCCAAATAACGGTGAATTTTATCAAAATTAAATTCTTTAGAAACCTCTGGGAGCGTTAATAAGGACTTGATTTCCGAAGCAAATGCAACAAAACCACCAGATTGATAACAGTAATACAACGGTCGTGCGGCGCAGTGGTCTCGTCCAGCAATGAGTTTTTGTCGCGGCGCATCCCATAAAACGAATGCAAAGTCTCCTATTAGGTGAAAAAGCATTTCTTCTCCCCAATGTGCGTAAGCTGCCAAAAGGAGCGTAGTATTACCCAGCCTCTCTGCTTCAGAGCAGGGTAGAGAAGGGAATAATTGAGATAGCAATTCTGCACGATTATCTATTCGAGCATCAGCTACGCACCAAACCCCATTTTCATCGACAATAGGGGATGCAAATGGGGTTATGTTTGCAGAAACATTGCGTTGTAAATGTACAAAGCCTACATTTTCGTTTTTTATTATTTCAATTCCGTCACTTCCTCGGTGCTGTATGACATGGGCCATTTTCTGAACCTCTTCCTGTACAGTCCTGCCATCAAAATAGATAATTCCACAAATACCAGACATAACTGTTAATGCAATATCCTGCTGAACAGATTGTCAGTTTATTTTCAAAACCCGTTGCTGAAAAGTCTGGCCGTCTTTTGTTTTGACCTGAAGCGTGTACAATCCGTTTTCAACCCCTTCTAATGAGGGGCGATAATCGGAAAACTCTCTTACTCTACGGCCCGTTAAGTCTATCAAATAAGCCGACTCAATCGCAGATTCGGCAGGGAGTTCTATCGTCAACATTCCAACAACGGGGTTAGGATAAGCCTTAAAAAGGCCAAGACCAGTCAATCGGGCAGATACAATGCGACTGTATTCAAATTGCCCATCTAAATCAACTTGTTTTAAACGGTAATAATTAAGTCCTGTTTTCGGAGAAACGTCTACATAAGAATAAATCTGCTTTGTCGTGCTGCTGCCATTGCCAATCACGCGTCCAATCGCTTCAAAGTTTTGCGCATTACTACTTCGTTCAATTTCAAAATGGCTATTGTTTATCTCTTCTCCCGTTTGCCAAGTGAGTTCAATGGCAGCAGACTGTGACTCTGATTTGAAGGAAATAAGGCGCACCGGAAGGCTAGAACTTGTGTAAGTACAGGCACTTACTGCTGGACTCAGGATTTCCGCATTTGTAGTCCAATTAGTGGTTGTGTTAATGGTTGACCCAATAGTGGAAATGTTCCCCATTACACTTCCGTCACTGCAATTAAAGCGTCCATTGTCCTGGTTCCCAACCGCAACTGCGTTGGAACCATTCGTCAACGTTGCGGGTAAAGCGGTTGAATTTGTACTAGCTGCGGTATCATCCCAACCCGTACCCCCGAAATTTATACCAGCGATAAAGGTAGGAGAAGCTAATGTTCCTTTGAAGGCAAATAATTGGTCTCCTGCGGTAGATAATGCATACGTTCCAGAAGAAGTAACGGTTCCAGTGGACGCGGTTGCTCCTCCCGTGATTGTCACCACAGTGCCCCCAGGAACGCCACCTGCTGGTGCGGTCCAAGTCAAAACGCCTTCGCTGGTCCGAAAAGCGGTGCCGTTCCAGCCATTGTCAGTAAAAAGAATTGTCGTTCCTGCGGGAATAGGTACCAACGCCACCCACGAAAAAGAATCTGGATCATCTGATTGAAAAGAAACAAAAGCGATTTCGCCCGCTGAAAAACCCTTCAACCAAGTAAGTACCAAAAATAAACTAAGGTAGATTTTCTTCATAAAATCGGGAATAAAGAGGTTAATAATACACTAAGGAGTGAGTGAGCTTGTACCTGTTAGCGCATCAAATTGACTACCTATTTTAGCAGTCATTTTTTTTACCTGACCTATCATATGAAGCCTCGGAGATGTATAGCTTCTTTTGGGTGATGAGGCGTGTTCTTTTTTAATAAGTAACGTTTGTTTCATCCTTTGTAGGCTTTTAACATCAGACGAAAAATATTTTAGAAGGTCACCCAATTTTATTTACCTAACTTGCTGATTATAAACACATGACAATACAAAAACGTACTTAAGTGTACACCAAAATATGCCAATTAAAATATATGACCTACGAAACTTGATCTCTTGGGAAGGATTTCCCGAATCAAAAAAAACTTGATAGGGATATTATTTTTTCAAAAAACAAACCCTAGCAAAGTCAGGTGTTCATTTATTAAGACATGAATTACCCTGCCAATCTGTCAGCTTTTAAGGTAGTGGCAAAGAAATTGCCGACATTTGTAAAAAATATTGAACAGTAGCGTACACCTATTTATTATGACAACAGACAACGGAAATGACATAACTGCGGACGAAACGACAGCACCTGTAGAGGGCACAGAAGCACCCGTAGAAATCGCTCAGGAAACCGAAACCACGGAAACCGAAAAATTACAGGCTGAGATTACGGAATTGAAAGACAAATACCTGCGTCTATATGCTGATTTTGAAAACTTCCGTCGCCGCACCGCTAAAGAAAAATTGGAATTGATTTCAACCGCTAATGAAGAATTGATGAAGGCGGTCCTGCCCGTCGTAGACGATTTTGAGCGCGCCATGTCTTCTTTCGAAACAACAACTGACATTGTGCCGTTAAAAGAAGGAGTTGGGTTGATTTATACAAAGTTCTCAAAGACATTGGAAAACCGAGGTCTTAAACCGATGGTTTCTAAAGGAGAAACATTCGACGCTGATTTGCACGAATCCATCACTCAGTTCCCCGCCCCAAGCGACGACTTGAAAGGCAAAGTAATTGATGAAGTAGAGAAGGGGTATTTTTTAAATGAAAAAGTAATTAGATACGCTAAAGTGGTCGTAGGAAGTTAATTAGGTTATCCGTTATCTGTTAACCGTTAATCGGAGTAAACTTATTCAGATAACTAATAACAGCGGGGCCGCCCGCGCGGTAACGATTAACACAAAAAAAAATGGCACAAAAAAGAGATTATTACGAAATTCTTGGCGTTAGCAAAACGGCGGCCGATGATGAAATAAAGAAAGCCTACCGTAAGCTAGCGATTAAATATCACCCCGACAAAAACCCCGACGACCCTTCTGCCGAAGAAAAATTTAAGGAAGCAGCCGAGGCATACGGAGTATTGAGCGATGCCGAAAAACGCAAGCGCTACGACCAGTTTGGCCACGCTGGTATGGGTGGCAACGGTGGTTTTGGCGGCGGTCAAGGCTTTGACATTAATGACATATTTTCACAATTCGGCGATATTTTCGGTGATGCATCACCATTTGGCGATATTTTCGGCAATGGTGGCGGTGGCGGCGGACGCCGTGTACGGCGCGGTACCGACCTACGTATCAAGTTGAAGTTGGATTTGCGCGAAGTAGCCGAAGGAGCGGAAAAGAAAATTAAAGTAAAACGCTACGTTGGCTGTAACACCTGCGGTGGCAACGGCTCAAAAAACGGGGCATCCCTCAAAACCTGTACCACCTGTAACGGCAACGGTCAGGTGCGGAAAGTGGTAAGCACGATGCTCGGACAGATGGTTTCGACCAGCACCTGCCCTACCTGTAACGGCGAAGGCAAAATTGTAACCGAGCGTTGCGAAATCTGCGCAGGCGAAGGCCGCGTATTGGAAGAGGATGTAATCAGCATCAAAATTCCTGGTGGCGTAGCCGACGGAATGCAACTCTCCATGAGCGGCAAAGGAAACGTACCGCCCCGGGGCGGCGTGGCCGGTGATTTACTCATTGTGGTAGAAGAGGAAGAAGACGAACAACTGAAACGTGACGGCAACAACCTCGTCTATGACCTGCACCTCAACTTCGTAGATGCGGCCCTCGGCACCACGGCCGAAGTACCCACCCTCGACGGAAAAGCCCGCGTGCCAATTGAAGCGGGAGTACAGGGTGGAAAAATCCTGCGCCTCAAAGGGAAGGGTATCAAAGAACTCAATGGCTACGGTCGCGGCGATCAGTTGATTCACGTCAATATCTGGACGCCCAAGCAACTCAGCGCCGAAGAACGCAGCATCCTCGAAAAACTAAAATCCTCTCCCAACTTCCAACCCAAACCGGGCAAGAACGAGAAAGGATTTTTTGAAAAAATGAAAGATTTCTTTCATTAATCTTTGAATAAATATTAGTCCAATGAGTCGTCCCGAACTTTGACAATCAATAAAAGTCGCCGCAAGCGCATTGGCGATGGGGCTATTCTAAATCTGTAGATCGGTATCGAAGTATTTCGGTACCGATTTTCTGTTCTATGACACCATTGTTTACAAAAAAGAAGAATCTAATTCGACCAATTTTGTATCAAGGAAAGTAGTAAGCCATAGAATAAGGTTGCAATAGCTAATATTTTTAACCTATTTCCCAGAACGGGTGGCTCAACAAGACCAAAGTATGGGAGACTCCATGCCAAATTCGGCCTTGCCAAACGGCTGTCTATCAGTTTATCTAAATTGAATTGGAGCGGTGGTAGTTATTGCCATGACTTGTTCAAAAGAAAATTCGAAGATATTGACATTTGAGCTTCATTAGCGTTTGTTTGTAATACTGTTTTAAACATAAAAAGAGCTTCCCTTTTTTACTTTGAGAGTCACTACAAACTCAAAGTAACAAGGGAAGCTCTTTTTTTATCATCCTGCAATTTTAGGATGATTCATGCTTGTTGGGGAATTCTCCTGTTTTTTAGGCTTCGTCAATAAAACTACTGCCCGAAGGCGTCAAAAATTCGTCGTGTGCCTCGTCGGGTTGGCCGTCATCATTGGTATTTTGAAGGATGGACCATTCTGGAAACTCCTTGGCTTCCTGCGCTACATTTCTTGGAGTTTTTGGTTCATCATACACCTCATTGGCGGCCTCGTTGGGCTGCTCGGCATCCGGCATCCACAAGTCTGATGCGGAATTTCCGATGGATGTACTTGAATTGTTATTTGATGGTGTTTGCATGTCTTTTATCGGTTTTGGAGGAATACATTAGTCCTGTTATGTTAAAACAATCGGACCACCCACATTATGCCTGATTGGGCTATTCCTGTTTTTTGGGTCGGGTAGTTTATTGCCCTTTTTGTAGAAAGTTGGGGCTGGATTTTGCCCTCTTTTAGCTGATTTACCGATTGGTACAAAGTTTTTACCCTATCAAAACATATCAATTATCATCGTTAAAAATTATGAAAAAGTACCTAATAACAGTTGCGCTATTGGTTGGTGGATTGGCGTTCGTGGGTTGTGAAAGCAAGCAGGAAAATGCGCAGGAAGAATTGACCGAGGCACAAAAAGAGGCCAAAGAAGCAAGCGCCGAAGTAACCGAAGATTTGACGGAAGCTAAAGAGGAAGCCACTGCCAAACGCCAAGAAATTGTGGCCGAACTCAAGCAGGAAGAGCGGGAGTTTTTGGTGACGATGGAGGAAAGAAGGATGGAAATCAAAAGCCGTATTGAGAAGTTGGATCGTGACATTGACAAAGCCAATAGCTCCGAAAAGATTCGTTTGCGGGCGCAAAGGGACCGGTTGGATACTCGCCTGAAGGATGTAGACAACGATATTGCCGAACTTAAAGGAGGATTGAAGCGCGATTGGAAAGAATTTAAATCGGATTTCCAGAAAAATATCGACGAACTCAAGCGTGACTTGAAAGATTAATTAGTGCCTTAGAATGTTACTGGTGAGAAAAATCAGAAACGTTCTAAATCTATTTGCCCAAAGAATGCCGTACGTTAAAAAGTAAAGCAATAACGGTTGCGGAAAGACAATAAACGAGTACCCCTTGCTTTTGCCTTTATTAGTTTCAGTACTATTTTTTTAACAAACCAATTGTATGAACATTTTAAAAAACACACCATCATCCCTTGAAAGCAACACAGGTTTGCTCGTAAAGGGTGTGCATCGGCGCTCATTTCTCAAATGGGCTGGAGGAACGGCAGCGGCTACGTCGCTGATTTTGACGGGATGTAAAGAGGACGACCCAGTGATTGTGGCGGGAGAGGTGAATTTTGGTACTGGCGACAACGCGGTGTTGAATTATGCGTATGCATTGGAACAACTGGAAGCGGCTTTTTATCAGCGAGTTATCGAATCTCAATTCTCAGGTATTACTGCCGATGAAAGGTCTTTACTGACCGACATCAGAGACCATGAAATGGCACACCGTGAATTTTTCAAGGCGGCTCTTGGGGTCAATGCCATTGGTGGATTGGAAGTTGATTTTAGTTCTATCGACTTCTCAAAACGTGAAAGTGTGCTGAATGCCGCGAAGACCTTTGAAGATTTGGGAGTGGCGGCCTACAACGGAGCGGGACGTTTCCTGACTTCGCCCGATTTGCTGGCCATTGCTGGGAAAATTGTGTCGGTAGAGGCGCGTCATGCTGCCTATATTCGTGATTTAATCAGTAACGGAACGTTTGCCGACAGCACCGTCATCGACGCCAACGGCTTGGAAATGTCCAAAGAGCCGTCGGCAGTGTTAACGGCGGCTGCGCCATTTATCAAAACAAAAATCAACGCCGGTACATTGGCATAACCAAGGAACATCATGGATTTTTTGAAAATATTAAATATGATTGAGGAGCGTGACCCTGAAATGAGTGACCGCCTCAACAGTCGCCGTAAGGCACTGCGTGACTTTGCCGATTTAGGTAAAAAACTAACCATGGCGGCGGTGCCGCTGGCGATGGGGAGTATGTTTCAGAAGGCTTACGGCCAATCAACCACCAGTGTGGTGGATGTGCTGAACTACGCACTTACCCTCGAATACCTTGAGTATCGTTTTTACGAAAAAGCGCTGGCAAGTGCGGGTTTGATTCCTGCAGGAGCGCCCACTGCGGCCATCACGACCATCATGAACCACGAAAAAGCGCACGTGAATTTTCTGAAAACGGCCATTACTGGAGCAGGTGGAACGCCAGTGGTAGAGCCAAAGTTTGACTTTTCTGGTGGGCAAGGTACTGGTACGGGTCCTTTTGCCACGGCTTTTACCAACTACCAATTGTTTTTGGCCGTTGCCCAATCACTGGAAGATACTGGCGTTCGTGCTTACAAAGGACAGGCCCCCAACTTGGTACAGCAAAATGCCGTCCTAACGGCTGCGCTTAATATTCACTCGGTTGAGGCCCGTCATGCGGCACACATTCGTATGATGCGGAAAGCCAATGGTGCTTCGGTGAAGCCGTGGATAACAGGCAAAGACAGTGGCATTGATAATGCCGTTGTTCAGCCCATTTATAATGGAGAAGAAAATACAACCCAAGCAGGGGTAGACGTCAAAACGCTCGGTAGTTTCTCGGCCAATGCCGTCACCGAGGCATTTGACGAGCCGTTGACCAAAGAGCAAGTACTGGCCGTGGCTACGTTATTTATTGCTTCGTAGTGCGAGTTAACATCAGTTCAAAAAAAGGGAGACTCGCGGGTCTCCCTTTTTTTGTATAAAATTTGCTACCAGTACCTCCTCTATTTTTTTACGGATCTCCAATTTTCCTTTTTTGATAAAATTGCCGAATAATTTAGAGGCAAATTGATGATAATTCGAAATAAAGTAGCTTACTTCTACTTTTAGAACTACAGACTTTGTCAATATCATTAAAAAATGAAATTTTATCTCTTTTTGTTTCTGTTAGTGACATTCAGTACGGTAGCCCAGCGTCTGGATTCCAAACAAATTACGGTCAATGAAGGAACCAATATGGCGATGGCGCTCTCGCCCGACGGCCAAACCATTGCTATTGATTTGCAGGGAACTATTTATACGCTTCCAGCCAAAGGCGGAGTAGCTAAATCGCTCACCGACGGCATGGGCGACGACCGACAACCCTGTTGGAGTCCCGACGGGCAACGCGTTGCTTTTCAGTCTTATCGGGGCGGAACATACCATATTTGGAGTGTAAATAAAGAAGGGAAAGACCTCAAACAACATACATCAGGCCCCTACGATCACCGTGAACCTTTCTGGGGGGGTGATGGAAGTAGTATCGTTTGCTCGTCGGACCGAAAGGGAAATTATGATATTTGGAAAATTGACCTTTCAACGGGTACAGCTACCGCGCTCACAACTCACTTAGAGCACGACTATACCCCTTCTTATTCGCCCGATGGCAATACATTGGCTTTTGCGTCAAGTCGGGCCAATGGCGCCGGAATATATCTGCTTTTGGAAAACGGTACGGAAAAATTACTCGCTCCCGCGGGAAAGGGTACGCCGAGCGTGCCAGCGTGGAGTAAGGATGGGAAATGGATTAGTTATCAGTTATTGACTGGTGCCGAAACTGCTCTGTTGTCGGTCGAAGTGGCAACGGGCAAAATTGTTCCGTTGAGCAAAACGGGGGATGATGTATTTCCTTTTCGGGCGGCGTGGGAGGCCAATGGGAGTATTTTGTATACTACTGACGGAAAAATCAAGCGACGCGGTGCGGAAGACGGTGGTAGCGTAGAAGTGCCGTTTCAGGTGACGATGACGGTCAGTACGCCCGTGTATCAACGGAAAACCTACGATTTTGACGGCCCTTCTTTAAAAACAGTGAAAGGTATTCGTAGCCCAGTCGTATCGCCCGATGGTAAGCAAGTGGCTTTTATTGCGCTCGGTGATGTGTGGCTGCTAACGATTGGCCTTCCTAAACCCGTAAAACTGACCGACGACGTATATTATGAAACGGACTTGGCCTGGTCGCCCGATGGAACAAAACTGCTCTTTTCTGCCGACCGAACAGGTAACATGGATTTGTACACGTTGGAACTTTTGACCCGCAAAATCACTCAATTGACCCAAACCGTCGACGATGAATTTCAGGGTTCGTGGTTGGCCTACGGCAAAAAGATTGCGTTTATGAAACAAGGCCTGCGCAATACACTGGCCGTGGGAACGGTGCTGCAAATCATGGATTTGACCACCAATGTGACCAAAGCGGTCTATAAACCCATGTTTCAGCCGGGGCAGCCTTCGTGGTCGCCGAACGGAAAATATGTATTATTGGCGGCATTGGAAGCGTATTCTTCCAAGTTTCGCGAAGGAGTGAGCAAGTTTTTATTGGTTAACTCCGAAAGCGGACAAGCGGTTAGCTTAGATACGCCCATACCTTACCAAACCACCGCGATGCGCTACCGCAACGGCCCGATTTGGTCGCCAGATGGTACCAAACTGGCCTACGTCAAAGATGCTTTGCTATGGGTCATTGATGTCAACGAAGACGGTCAATTTAAGGGTCAACCCCGCGCCGTCACGTCGGAGTTAGCCGAAGCGCCCACGTGGACTGGGGATTCAAAATCGTTGGTTTACGTGGCCACCGACCACCTTCGAAAAGTAGCCATCGTCGACACTAGCAAGCAGGATATTCCGCTTGATTTGACGTGGACCAACGCCAAACCCAAAGGGACCGTCGTGATTCATGCGGGACGGTTGTTTGACGGAAAAAATGAAAAGTTGCTCACTAACGTAGACTTGGTGGTGGAAGATAGTCGCATCAAAGCGATTCAACCGCACCGCACTAATTACCCCGCCAATTACCGCAAAGTTGATGCCTCTAACCTGACCGTTATGCCCGGATTGTTTGAAACGCATTCTCACCTCGATGCGCAGTTTGGCGAAAAAACGGGGCGGATTTGGTTGGCGTATGGCATTACGACGGTGCGTGAGCCTGGTTCGGACCCGTATGATGCGGTCGAGCAGCGCGAAGCATGGCATAGCGGCAAACGCCCTGGGCCGTTTCACTTTTTGACGGGGGCACTCACCGACGGCGGCCGCATTTATTACAACATGGCCACTGCTATCGGCTCGGAAGCACAGCTTAAACTCGAACTCAACCGCGCCAACCGATTGGGTTACGACCTTATCAAAACCTACGTACGGATGCCCGATGAATGGCAGCAAAAAATCACCGAATATGCCCATCAAAACGGCATGACGGTATCGTCGCACGAGATTTTTCCCGCTGCTCGCTACGGAGTGGATGCGGTGGAGCACCTTGGCGCTACGAGTCGACGGGGGTATTCGCCCAAGCTGACCTCAACGGCCCATAGTTATGAAGATGTGATACAAATCATTAGCCAGTCAAAAATGGTCATTACGCCTACATTGGCGCTTTCGGGTGGGTATTGGAGCACCATCACGAGAGATACGAGTCTGTTTGATACGCCCCAGTTTCGGCAATTGTATCCCGCATATTACCGCGCTGGAATGCTGGAAACAGCCCAACAGATGAAAAATCAACCTTCGGCCATCGTGCTAAATTATGCCAATTCGGGCAAAGTTGCCAAGCGACTACTGGACAGCGGAGCGCGCATCACGAGCGGTACAGATTCGCCCATTATGCCCTACGGAACGAGCTTGCACGTAGAGCTGTGGAGTTATGTAGAAAGCGGGTTTACGCCCTTTCAGGCCTTACAAACGTCGATGATTAATGCCGCAAAAAGCCTCAATGTTGATAAAGATTTGGGCACGTTGGAAGTAGGAAAAATTGCCAATATCAGCATCGTAGAAGGCAATCCACTCCAAAATATTCATGATGCACAGCGCGTACGCTACGTGCTCGTCAATGGCAAAGTCTACCCATTGGAGGAGTTGTTGAAACGGCCTTGAGACGCATTTTTTCACGCAAATCCGCATAGGCGCGAAGAGTAGGTTCTCGGCGACTTTGCGTGAGTAAATCTAGTCTTGGGTCATTTCTAAATCACATTCCATGCGGTACATATCGAAGCCTTCGGCCCAAAAATCTTCCACGATTTCTTTAAGTTCGAGACCGAATTTTTGATAAAAAGGATACACCAGTTGAGATGTTCGGACGGAAATGGTTTTTATCCCTTCTATTTCCTTGATTCGTTCGATTCTGAACTTTGTCAAAGCGCTGCCAATGCCTTTTCCTTGATAGTCAGGATGTACAATATCCCAAGAGATTTTGGCTGTGATGCCGTCGTCGGCGAGATTGATGCCACCGCAACCAACCACCACGCCGTCTATTTCCACCACGTAATAATATTCGACGTGGTGGCCTAAATAATAGACTAAATCTTCCTCTTCGGTGGGCGAAAAGTACTCGGGGGTGTTGAGACGTAAGAGCTGGATAATCTGTTCTTGATCAGCACTTTTGTATTTTCTTATCTCCATTTGGTTGGTATTTAGTCGAGATGCTCTTTTTTGTAATTGCCAATGTGGATTTCACTTTCCTTTATTTTTATGCTTTGCCGGAAATAGTTGATGATACCCACGGTGAGAAGGATAAAAGAACACCCAAAGAAGATGATTTGAATGGACAAAGCACTTTCTATTTTCAACAGACTTTTCATGCTGAGCCCAGCCACCAGAAAATACATGGACGTGCGCAAAAATGACAAAAAGGTGGATTGATTGGCCAAAATTGTGCGTTGGATGGCTAATTTTTCCCGTAAAATCAAGTCCTTGTTTTGGGCGTTGTCCATTTTCTAGTGGTTGTTTTTTTATTTAATAAGCTCTAAATGAACAGCGTTCCCCGAAACTGAAATCTGTTCTGTGTCACCAAAGGTTTTAGGTTGCACTGGTTTGCCGTTCAAAATCCATCGGTTGTATTTGCCTTTGGGTTGGGACAAAACGATTTTCCATTCGGCAGATTTTTGGTTGATTCTAAACGTAGCACTGTCTGTTGCTTGTTTGAACGCCACCGAAATTTCATTTGTTCCGACGGTCACATTTTCAATCTTTCCTTCCGTCAATGCCGTGGGGAGCAGCGGCGAAAGCGTGATTTGTTTTTGGTAGGCGAGGGGCTTGATGCCAAAAAACTGCTTGATGATGGGCTCCCCAAAAGCGTACATGTTCCAGGCTTGGGTCATCATGCCGTAGTCGGGCGAAACCTCATAAATGGAGCCCGGAAATGCGTAACTAAACGACTTTGTCATCTTTTTGAGCAAATTATAGGCCTCATTGGGGCGACCGTAGTTGTTTTCGGATACGGCCTGCACCCCCGTAGGGAGCGTCATGACGGCCCCCGTGTAGGTAAATATTTTTTTGTCAGATACGGCGGCAAAGGAACCTTCGTCGGTGCCAGCTGTTTCGTCGCGGTCGATGCCCGTCACAAACATTCCGAAGGGATTGGTGAATTTTTTGGCGGTTTCCAACGCTGCAAGGGCTTTTTCTTTGTCGGCAATGCCCATTTCCATCGGGGTATTTACGACCCAGTTGTGGTGCATCACAAAGCCCTTTTTCAGGCCTGCTTCGTAAGTCTCAATCTTGGCTTTTGTGTCTTTGAGCTCTTTGACCGCCCAAGGTTTTTTGAGGGTATCGGCGCGCACGATGGCGTCTTGAACCAAGTGTAATGCTTGTTCTTTGGTGCCGATAAAATCAGCATACGAGCCAAATTCCTCCACCCAAAAGTCTTTATTGATTTTTGCTTTGATGAGGTCTGCTTTGCCTTGGTAGCTTTTTGCCAACGCATTCTTTCCCAAAATCGCCGCCATTTGAGCCGCATCGGCAAAGCCTTTTTGGGAGTAAGCCGCTACGTCAATCATTTCGGAATTCATGCCATGAATCTCCATCATTCCAAAGCCATCGGGCAGCGAATTGCCGTCTTTGTCGTTTTCTTTGAGGAGCCAATCCAGCCCTTTTTCAATGCCTGGAAAGTATTTGTTCAGAAATACTCGGTCGCCCGTCCAGCAAAACACATCCCAAATTAGTGACGCAAATTGCGGGGTTTCGTTGACGTTGCCTGGATTAAAAACCGCGCCATTAGTGGATACTTCATGAACGATTCGGCCATTGCCGTTGGTTTTTTCGGAGATTCGATGGATGAGGTCAATCGTGCTGTAAGTCAGCGACTTTTGGCCAGTAGCAATCAACCCTCTGAGGGTGTAGACCATGTCGCCGCCAAACCACCACGGATAATCAGGTAAGCCTGCACTCACACCCCGGCCTTGGCCCGCCACGTCGACAATGAGCCAGTCGGTATTGTATTTGACCCATCGAAACGCAGTTTCAAGTTCTTTGTCGTTGAGCGTAATGCGGGATTTTTGATTGATTTGCTCAAATCTTGCTTTCTTTTTTGAAACCAACGCAAAGGCATTTTCGCGCACTTCTTTAAATGCCTGTATGGCCTCGGCTTCGCTTTTGGAAGACCCCGCAATAATCAACGGAAAGCTAAAAACACCATTAGGGGCGATTTCAAAGGTGTATTGAGTACGGGTTGTCGAGACGTTGGGTTTTGTAGGGTTAGCTTCGGAAGTGGCTGAGGGAGTACCAGTTATTCTAGAACCATACACCGCATACCACGGATTGAGGGCGTCTTTGGCGACCCAGAAATTGTCCGCCGAACGAAAGTTTACCGCATCTTTTCCGTCCACCATTCCGGTGCGCTCACCTAGCCAAACGGGCATTAAGTTGGAAATGGCTTTGATATTTAGCGACACATTGAGTTTTTTGTTGGTCTTGTTTTTGACCAAAAACTCAATGTAGACCGCACTTTTTCCATCGGGCACAAATTGAAGGCGTTCGACGGTTATTTTTTCTGAAAAAGTATTGAAAATATGTTTATTGCCAAACGGGTAATTGACAAACGCATCGGCTTTGGTAAGGGCTATAGTGGCATCATCGACGGTGACGCTTGCTTCAAAACCATCCATGAGTTTGATGGGATGGTGCCAAATGCCACCCATTTCGCCTTTGACGTGCCAGCCCAAATCAGGAAACGTGCCGTTTTGATGCCCTACCATGTAGAGCCGGTCACCAGCGGTGTTGAAAGGACTGTCGAGGTAGTTTGAACGACCCGTAATGCTTTCTGCATTGGCAAAAACGGGAGCAATGCTTTGCGGAATAACCTTTTGCGCAGGAAGGTAAAGGCTGATTCCTGAGGCGAAAAGGAATCCAAGGAAGTATTTATGTTTCATCATAGGTTTGAATAATTATCGCCCCTAAATTAACAGAATTACCGACACGCCACGCCATCTGACTTGGTTTCGTGCATTCACTTAATCTTCGATTGCTTCAATCCCAAGTTGCTTCAGTCGCGCAAGGTGCTCCTTCATGGCATTTAGCTGTTCGGGAGCGTGTCCCTGCCAATCAGTGACCTCACCTGAGACCCGAAGTGGGCTCTTCGTACGGTAAGACTTGGTTGGGTTGCCGGGGTACTTTTTATCCGTCAGATTGGGATCATCTTCTATGGTGCCAGTTGGATCTACGATATAAATTCTACCGGGCGCTTCGCCCAAGGCAAGTTCCGCTCCCCAAATGGCTGCATCCAAGGTGGCGGTTAGATAGACATAAGACGCCTTCTTACCCTTGCCGTAGTTTGAATTGAAGCCAGGTTCAATCAGGTCTCCCTGCTTCAAATTAGCCTTCGTGCCATGATAAAACTTCGGTGAACTCAGGTCTGGCTTGTCCTCACTGCTATTTGTTTGCATTGTTATATTGCGATCAGTCAACCTTTTTGATTAGAATTCCTTTTTCCACACTTTCGTTGATTAAATTTTCTGCATAGCTCCAAATAGATGCAGAACCTTCTTTAATTGCTTTTTTCTTATCGTAAACTTTTTGATAGGGGACATTAAATTCGGCCCAAGTGCCGCCGTTATTTGAGGTGTTTTGTAGCAATGGTTCAAATCGGTCCATTGCTTTTGCAAATTTTGCTTCGTCTGTCACACCTTCTTCGAATTCTTTCCAAATGGCAATAAATTCTTCTGCCTGTTCTGCGGGTAAAAGCCCAAATATTCGTTTTGCGGCAATAAGTTCTTCGTCGGTATTTGTATGGTTTTTTTGAGCGTCGTAAATAAAAGTGTCGCCTGCGTCAATTTCTACGATGTCGTGAATTAAAACCATTTTTACAACTTTAAGCACGTCAATGGGTTTGTCTGAATGTTCGGCCAATACAATTGCCATCATCGCTAAATGCCAACTATGTTCAGCATCATTTTCGTGTCTGTCGCTGTTGAATAGTTTAGTTTTACGTTGAATGTATTTTAACTTGTCTATCTCTTTGATGAAGCTTACCTGTTTTAATAAATTGTCAGCCTGCATTGTTCTATCAATCTTGGGAGAATTTTATTGTTGGTGTAATATTTGTTAAAATTATCCATCAATTCACCGAAAACTTCACGCCGCCCATGCTTTCCAGCAGTTTGAAAAAAGCGTTGGTGGGGGCTACGCGGTGAAGGCGGGATTGGAGTTTTATCTCGGTGCGGGTGAGGTTGTCTAATACCGAAACCGACAGCGAGCAGTTGCCAGGATGCGCCTGCACGGCTTCGTTGAGCTTGGCCACCAACACCCCGTCGAGCAGGTCTAGATCCAACTGCAACCGAATTTCTTTGGTGAGTTTTTCGCGCACTTCGCTCAGCAGCTGCATCGAACTGATTTTAAACTCGTACTGGTCTTCTGACTTCCAGCGGTTTTGGATTTTGCCTTTCACAAAGAGGAAGTGACCTGTTTGGATGTAGGCCGAAAACTTCACGAAATCTTCGCCGAAAAGCGCCATTTCCATCGAGCCGGCGTAGTCTTCCAGTTTGAAGATACAAAACGGATTGCCTGTTTTGGTGGTCCGAATCTGAAAACTGCTCACAATACCCGCCACGGTGACATCCTTGCCAAACAGCAGCGGCTTCCCGCCGATTTCGACGTTGACGGGCCCAGTGGTTTCGGGGCTTTCCTCGTCGCTCGCTTCGATGAGCTCCGAGGTTGCCATGACGCGGTCGAGGGTGCAGGTACAGAAGTTGTCGAGTTCAAGTCGAAACATATCAAGCGGGTGACCTGAGATGTAGAAGCCTACCACGTCTTTCTCAAAACGCAGTCGCTCAATATCACCCCACGGCTCCACGTTGGGCGCTTTGGGGCGGGCAATGTCGGACCGACCGCCGCCAAAACCGCCAAACAGCGAGGCTTGGGCGTTGGATTTTTCGGCCTGTACGGCGTTGGCGTAGCGGATGAGTTTTTCGATGAGGTTTTGTTGCTCACCGTCTATCGTCGTAAAATACTGCGCGCGGTGGAAGTCTTCAAATAAATCAAATGCCCCCGCGTAGGCCAGCGATTCGATGGTTTTCTTGTTGACCGTCCGCAAGTTGACGCGGGTCATAAAATCATAAATATCTTTGTAAGGGCCGTTTTTGTCGCGCTCTTCGATGATGCTTTCCACGGCTGCGTCGCCCGTGCCTTTGATACCGCCCAGCCCGAAGCGAATCTCACCGCGTTTGTTGACGCCAAAGCGGCGCTCCGATTCGTTGACGTCGGGGCCCAGTACCGACAGGCCGATGGCCTTACATTCCTCCAAAAAGAAGGTGAGTTTTTCAATGTTGCCCAATGAACTCGTCATCACCGCCGCCATGTATTCCGACGGATAGTGCGATTTGAGATAGGCCGTTTGGTAAGCCACAAACGCGTAGCAGGTCGAGTGCGATTTGTTGAAGGCATACGATGCAAAGGCCTCCCAGTCGGTCCAAACTTTGTCGAGTTTCTTTTCATCAAGGCCATTTTTTTTGCCACCTTCCAAAAACTTACTCTTCATTTTGTTCAAGACCTCAATTTGCTTTTTCCCCATCGCTTTCCGCAGCACGTCGGCATCGCCTTTGGTGAAGCCTGCGAGCTTCTGAGAAAGCAACATAATTTGTTCTTGATAGGTCGATATCCCGTAGGTATCTGCCAAATATTCTTCCATTTCGGGAAGGTCATATTCGACTTTTTCACGTCCATGCTTACGGTTGATGTAGTTGGGTATATAGGCAATCGGGCCAGGACGATATAGGGCGTTCATGGCGATAAGGTCTTCAAAACGGTCGGGTTTCAGCTCACGCATGTATTTTTTCATGCCGTCGGATTCAAACTGAAACACGGCGTTGGTATCACCGCGTTGGAAGAGTTCAAAAACTTTGGGGTCGTCGAGGGGAATATAGTCAATGTCGATTTTGACGCCGTGGTTGGCCTCAATCATGCGCAGGGCTTCTTTGATGATGGTGAGGTTGCGCAACCCCAAAAAGTCCATTTTGATAACGCCCGCATCTTCAATGATTTTTCCTTCGTACTGCGTAATGAGCAATTCTGATTCTTTTGATGTACTAACTGGAATCAGATTGGTTAAATCCTCGGGGGCAATGATGATTCCTGCCGCGTGGATACCCACGTTGCGGACAGTGCCTTCTAGTTTCTGTGCTTCTTTCAACACTCTGGCTGTCAGGTCATTGCCTTTGAGCATTTCGCGCAGTTTTTTCAGGTTTTCGACCTCGTCGGGCGAAATGACTTCCGCCATTTTTTCGATAGGTACGTTGAAAACCTTGTTCAGGTTCATGTTGTAAGTAGGCTTATCGGGCACCAACTTTACCACGGCATTGGCTTCGGCCAGCGGCAAGTCCATGACCCGCGCCACGTCTTTGATGGACGATTTGGCGGCCATGGTGCCGTAGGTGATGATCTGTGCCACCTGATTTTTGCCATATTTCTGCACCACATAATCAATCACTTTCTGGCGGCCTTCGTCGTCGAAGTCCGTATCAATATCGGGCATGGAGATACGGTCAGGATTGAGAAAACGCTCAAACAGCAGGTCGTACTTGATGGGGTCGATGTTGGTGATTCCAATCGCGTAGGCCACCGCGCTTCCCGCCGCCGAGCCACGTCCGGGGCCGATGAGCACGCCCATATCGCGGCCCGCCTGAATGAAGTCGGCCACGATGAGGAAGTAGCCAGGAAAACCCATGTTTTTGATGGTGTTCAACTCAAAATTGAGGCGCTCTTCAATTTCGGGCGTAATTTCTTTGTATTTTTTCAGCGCGCCTTCAAACGTCCAGTGTTTGAGGTATTCCCACTGATTGAGTACGTCGGCGGTGAGTTCTTTCATCTTACCGTTGAAGTCAATCATTTGGGAAATGCTGTGCTTCTTAAATTCTTCTGGAATAGGAAAGTTGGGTAGCAGAATGTCGCGGTTGAGCTTCAGCAATTCTACTTTATCCACGATTTCCTGCGTATTGTCCAGCGATTCGGGTAGGTCGCTGAACGTCTTGAGCATTTCGGATTTGGTTTTGAAATAAAATTCATCGTTGAAAAACGCAAATCGTGTGCCCTTGGGCATCGGGCTAGCGTCGTCAAAGTCCTTATTGGTGGGTGTGGCTTGTTTATCGCCAGTGTTTACACAAAGTAAAATATCGTGTGCGTTGGCATCGTCTTGCTCTACATAGTGGCTGTCATTGGAGCATATCACCTTGACATTAAACTCTTTGGCGTATTTAAGCAGGGCGTCGTTGGCAACAATTTGGTCGCGGATACCGTGACGCTGGATTTCGACGTAGTAGTCGTCGCCAAACAGATCCAACCACCATTTAAACTCCTGTCGGCCAGCTTCTTCGCCTTTTTTGATGATGGCTTGCGGCACACTTGCCCCAATGCAGCAGGTAGTGGCTATAAGCCCTTTGTGGTATTTTACCAACAGTTCTTTGTCGATACGCGGATACTTGCCATACATGCCTTCGATGAAACCCAACGAGCAAAGTTTAGCTAAGTTGCGGTAGCCTTCGGCGTTTTTGGCCAGCAGCAGTTGGTGGCGGCGTACGTCCTTTTGTTCTTTGGTAAACTGCTTTTTGTGGCGGTCTTCTACCAAATAAAACTCACAGCCCACAATGGGCTTGATGCCCGTTTTGTGGCCTTCGGCCACGAATTCAAAGACGCCAAACATGTTGCCGTGGTCGGTAATGGCGATGGCGGGCATCTCGTCGGCTTTGGCTTTTTTAAACAGTTTTTTAATATCAGCCGCGCCGTCGAGCAGGGAGTATTGGGTATGGCAGTGGAGGTGGGAGAATTGCATGTTGGGGTATTAATCAATGTTTTTATAATCAAATAAAGTCTTCAAACTATCAGCCGCGCCGTCGAGCAATGAGTATTGGGTTCGGACGGCCGTTGCTGTGGCAGTGTAGGTGGGAGGATTGTATAGGTTTGTAAGCGTATCTTATATTTTATGTTCATATCGTATACCGGTGCTGTGTTTGAGTTCCTTACCGATATCTCTTTTAAATCTTTCTTTTAAACGACTCATGTTTTGGGTGTCTTTACCACCAACAATAAAACCCCAAATTTGGTGTTTAGGGATAGCCCCAAATCGGCTTTTAATATAATGAACGGCTTGTTGGATTTGCTCAAAAGCCCCTTCTGCATCACAACCGCTTCCCTTCAGTTCAACAAAATAATAACTGTAATCAGTAGGGCTATTATTCCTGTCACTCATAAACAAATAGTCACATTGTTTCTGGTTTGAAATTGCAGTTATCAGACATTTGTCCAGTTTTACACAACAAATATTAATGTTTTTATCGCTGCAATTGATGGAAAATGTTTTACCGTGTTCATTTACACTGCGCTTGGTTGAACAACATTTTTCTTCTTTTTTAATTTTGTGGTAAATGCTTTCGCCCTCTTTCACGGATACTGGATATTTAGCAATTCATCAAATTCATTACTGATTTGTTGGGTAACGTCATCAAACAGACGGGCATCTACTCCCTTAAATTCTTGGTTAAGCGCATCCTCTATTTCTCCGTTTACTAAGTTGTAGGCAGCAAATTCATCGAAGTTCAGCCATGCTGCCCGGTCAATGATTCGTTCTGCATCACTGTCATTAATTTGAAATGCTTTCAGCAAATTATCAAGCACCCGAAGAATAAATGTGCTGTGAGTAGTGATGAGTAGTTGGCTTTCAGGGTTTTTGTTGGCTAATATGGCTAAGGATTCGATTAACTCTTTTTGGGCAGCAGCAAATAGATGTGATTCAGGCTCTTCAATGACCCGAAATACCGGGTCACTATAGAGCACATGCAAGAAAATATCTTGGAAAGTCCGGATGCTTTCTTGCTGACCAGAAGAAGCATTTTGGAGAAAAACGAATTGATTGTCATTTAGCGTCAGTTTTTCGCCCTCACTGTCATTTAGATAGTGTCCTTTTAAAACAGCCTCAATTCGCGTGAGTATTTTTTCTGAATCTGTACAATCAAGTTCTGGGTTTAGTTCTTTCTCGTCCTCAATGAAGGTTTGAAAATTGCCTGATTGGAGAAACTTGTTTCTTAAAAAACGGTTGTATTGAATAAATTTCAATAATATAATATCATTTTCAGACATATATCTGTGAGCTTCTTTGTCATTAGATGCTGATAAATTGTTGTCTAATTTAGAGTAAATTTCTAATAAATGATTTCCTAGTGAAATCACAGCGTTTCTACTTGCGGGTAAATAAAGATTCAATTGAGTACTTCCGAAAAGATTATTGACTATCTTAACGATACCATTAACAAACCTATCTCTTTCTCTTCTTTCCAAATCGCCAAAAGCATTATCTAAACGCTTTAATTCACGATTGAGTCCAATGGCTTTGTTCAACTTCGAGAGCCAGTGCTCAAACTCAATCTTCAATTCTCCTGTTTCAATTTGGCTGATCCTAATAAATTCGTCATTGGCGTAAGAATAAGTGATTTCAAAATTTGTAAGACGCCTGGAAGAGCCAAACAGTGTAATAAAATAGCTGTAGATTTGTCCTTCTATAACTTGCTTTAAGTTATCTTCAGTTACCAAAAAATTGCCGATGAAAGGAGTAAGTATTTCCTCACGGATTGTCTTAAAGAAATAAACCAACTTTGCTACGGTACTTTTACCACTGCCCTGTTCTCCCATCAAGACCGTCATTTTTTTGACATTAATAGGTCGCTCTTCTTTATTAACAATGGCTTTAAAGTTCTTTATGAGTATTTGTTCCATGGCTTTGGGAAGTCATTTGATGCTGGTATCTCCTTTTATCTATTGCTTAACAAAAACCAAAGTTAGGCATTTTTACACTTTATTCAGATTGGTTTTACTCATGACTTATTTAACAGGCAGTGTGATGACAAACTCCGTACCTTCTCCTTCGGTACTCGTCACGTCCAACGTTCCCTGATGGCCTTTGGTGACAATATCGTACGACAACGACAGGCCAAGTCCAGTGCCCTCGCCCGTAGGTTTGGTGGTAAAAAACGGTTGAAAAACCTTTTGAATAATGGCTTGCGGAATGCCCAGACCATTGTCTCGAATACGTATTTCCACCGTTTTAAGGTCTTTTAATGTGGTGCTTACCCAAATGGTTGGCTCGTAGGCTTCGGCAATAAATTGCTGTTTTTGGTGAAGGGCATAAAAGGCATTGCCAAACAGGTTGAGCAATACGCGTCCTATGTCCTGTGCGGCAAGGTTGAGCGTCGGAATATCGGTGCTGAAATCGGTGATTAATTGGCAGTTAAAAGTTGGGTGGGTTGCTCGTTGGCCGTGGTAGGCGAGCCGCAGGTATTCGTCGGCCAAGGCGTTTAGGTTGGTTGGCTCCATTTGTCCCGACGATGTGCGCGAGTGCGCGAGCATACTGCGTACTATCGAACTGGCCCGCTGCCCATGATGGGTGATTTTTTGGAGGTTCTGTCGTAAGTCGGCCAGTATTTCCTGTTCGAGTTCAGGGTCTTGTTGTTCGGGAGATTTTTCCCTTTCTTCCTGTAGCTCGTCCAATAAATCCACGGATACTTCTGAGAAGTTATTGACAAAATTGAGCGGATTCTGTATCTCATGGGCTACGCCCGCGGTCAATTCTCCCAATGAGGCCATTTTTTCCTTTTGGATGAGTTGGGCTTGGGTAGCTTTCAAGGTTTCGAGCGATTGATTCAGTTCGGCGGTTCGTTCATTGACCTGATGCTCAAGGGTTTCATTCTGCGTAGCCAAAATCTGCTGCTTTTCCTGCTCTTGAGCTAATGTTTTGGCCGAAAGTTTTTGGACTTCTTCCAGATTCAGCTGCATAGACTTGTACGTATGGGTATAATCCTGTACAAGCGAGAGCGATAGGCCAATAGGAATGCTCAGCATTACTGAAAAAACAAAAATAAGCAGCACAAAAGCTAAGATAAAAGCATTGTCTCCCAGTCCGGTGAGGCCTTGTACAATCCCCATGATGATTCCCGAAAGAATCAACAGCAGTAAAGCAAAAAAGGAGAAACGGAGCGAATTCCAAGGTAATTTATTATGGGAATCACCCTGCCGTTTTCCCAGCCAACTCACTCTGATATAATCGATCAGCACCAGAAAAAAAGGAATGAAAAATTGGCCATTAGGGAAAGGCCCGATAAAGCATTGATAGCCAAAACTAACTACTAATGAGGTAATAATAAAGTAAAAGAGCCAACTGTGTCGTCGTTTCAAATAAGTATAAACAGCAGCTAATAATGAACCAAAAGCCAAATGAATGCTTGAAATCTGCCCTACATCCAGCAATGATTTTTGCGTTAAGGTTCCAGTAAATCCATCTACCATGCTTAGACCAAACATGACGGTAAAACAGAGAGTAGCAAACGACAAAATCAGGTGTACCTTTTGATTAGAATTGGCGCGAAAAAAAAGAAAATGAAGCAGGGAGAGTATCCCGAACAATCCCGCCAGCATACCGCCGACGCCCGCATTCCAAGCAGTATTGACCAATTGGTTGAGCATGGACTGATGCGATGGTTCAAGCCAAAGCTTGAATGCGTCCTCATCGGTTGAGGCATAATAGAGGGGAGACGAGCGAAATGAGTATCGCAGGGCTAAAACGTGGGTATTGGTGTCTTGGACGGTAAACGGGATTTGCATGAGCCTGAGCTGCGATGCTGAATCCTGTGGGTCAGAGGTATTGGTTGTCGCCACCAATTTCCCATCTAAATACAGTTCGGAGTAGCCAAATTGTTTTATGATGAGGGAATAGTCCGTTTTTAAGGACTTTTTAGAAAGGTTGAATTTTAGCCTGAACCAGCCTTTTTTGGCTTTCCAAAGAGCCTTATTGTCCCGTAATGAGCTGTTTGCTTTTTTCCAATGACGATCATCGTAGCTTGGATTCGCCCATGCTGACGAATCTCCGGACATAAATTTCCAGTGGTCATCCTTGAAAAACAGCTGCCCCATTTGAATAGTAATTCCGGTTTTTTGGCATTGGCCTAAATACGGAAGTAAAAAAAGGCAGAGGAAAAGCAGTCTTTTCATAGATAAGGGGCTGTTTGCAGCTAAATGGAGGGCCGAAGCCGCTTTGGCAAATTTAGACAACAATGATTATATTTTAATAAGACATACACTGGTTTGCATAGACGGACATTCAAAAGACCCTATTTGCGTTGAAATGAGAAATGGGCATTTGCCCACGGAGGCTGAAAATAGGGTATTCATAAAGTCTCGATTCTCGTAAAAATAGTACAAAAGCGATATAAAATAAGCAAATTCCTACCTTGGGCATTGGGTAAATGGGTTAGGTTCTGCTATATTTGCCCGAATTTTTTTTAAACCTTAAATCAAATATCCTAACTACTACGCATGAATAATATCGTTTATCTCGTTCCTGCTTTTGGTGTCTTGGGGCTATTGTATACGGCCTGGCGTTTCAGCTGGGTGTCGAACCAGCCAGCCGGTGACGCAAACATGCAAAAACTCTCTGGCTACATTGCCGACGGAGCCATTGCTTTCCTTAAAGCCGAGTGGAAAATCCTGGCTTATTTCGCCATTCCCACGGCCGTTTTATTATTTTGGTTGGGTTCTGATGAAGGTACGCCTGAGCATCCTATCCATTCTTCACCCCTCATTGCCGTCGCGTTTTTGATTGGTGCATTGCTGTCGGCTACTGCGGGTTACATCGGTATGAAAGTCGCCACCAAAGCCAACGTACGTACTGCGCAGGCGGCGCGGACGTCGCTGGCCAAAGCCCTTGAAGTTTCTTTCACGGGTGGTTCCGTGATGGGAATGGGTGTAGCAGGGTTAGCGGTTTTGGGCTTAGGAGGCCTTTTTATCTTGTTTTATAACATCTTTGCTGCGGGTAAACCGCTTACCTCCGACGAAATGAAAACCGCCATCGAAGTATTGGCTGGGTTTTCGTTGGGTGCGGAATCCATCGCGCTTTTTGCGCGTGTGGGTGGGGGTATCTATACAAAAGCAGCCGACGTGGGTGCCGACCTCGTGGGTAAAGTGGAAGCTGGTATTCCAGAAGACGACGTTCGTAATCCTGCCACCATCGCCGACAACGTGGGCGATAACGTAGGTGACGTAGCGGGTATGGGTGCCGACTTGTTTGGCTCGTATGTTGCCACTATTTTGGCAACAATGGTTTTAGGCCAAGAAATTGGCGTAGAAGATAACTACGGAGGCTTTTCGCCAGTATTGCTCCCGATGCTGATTGCGGGTGTGGGTCTGTTGGCGTCGTTAGTTTCAACATTTTTTGTAAGGATTAAAGGGGAAACTTCATCAGTACAAAATGCTTTGAACATCGGCAACTGGGCTTCAATTGGTATTACGTTTGTGGCTTCTTACTTTTTAGTAAAAAATATATTACCCGAGACCCTCAACTTGCGCGGCTTTGAATTTACCTCTGATGGGGTGTTTTATGCAATCGTCGTGGGTTTGGTTGTAGGTGCGTTGATGTCTTACATCACCGAATATTATACCGCTATGGGCAAGCGTCCCGTGTTGTCAATCATCGAAAAATCAGGCACAGGACACGCGACCAACATCATTGGCGGTTTGGCCGTTGGTATGGAGTCAACGGTGTTGCCGATTTTAACGTTGGCGGCAGGTATTATTCTTTCGTACAAGTTTGCGGGTCTTTACGGTGTGTCTATCGCGGCGGCCGGAATGATGGCTACGACGGCCATGCAGTTGGCGATTGACGCTTTCGGGCCGATTGCTGACAACGCAGGTGGTATCGCTGAAATGTCGCAGTTGCCTCCAGAAGTTCGTGAGCGTACCGACAATTTAGATGCCGTTGGTAACACCACTGCCGCTACAGGTAAAGGTTTTGCAATTGCTTCGGCAGCTCTGACTTCGTTGGCATTGTTTGCGGCTTTCGTTGGAATTGCGGGCATTACCCAAATTGACATTTACAAAGCCGACGTACTGGCGGGCTTATTTGTAGGGGGTATGATTCCGTTTATTTTTAGTGCGTTGTGTATCTCAGCGGTGGGTAAAGCTGCCATGGAAATGGTGAACGAAGTTCGTCGTCAGTTCCGCGAGATTCCCGGTATCATGGAATACAAAACCGAACCCGAATACGAAAAATGCGTAGCGATTTCTACCGAGGCTTCTATCAAACAAATGATTTTGCCAGGCGCGATTGCCTTGATTACGCCAGTACTTGTCGGCTTTACCATGGGTCCCGAAGTATTGGGTGGTTTGTTGGCAGGGGTGACCGTGTCAGGTGTATTGATGGGGATTTTCCAATCAAATGCCGGTGGCGCGTGGGACAACGCTAAGAAGTCATTCGAAAAAGGAGTAATGATTGATGGTCAGATGTACTTCAAAAAGTCGGAGCCACACAAGGCTTCCGTAACGGGAGATACCGTAGGGGATCCATTCAAAGATACTTCGGGTCCTTCTATGAACATTCTGATTAAATTGATGTCTATCGTGTCGTTGGTAATTGCTCCTTATATCGCCGTAAAAGGTGGCCATGACCATGCTGCCATGAAAGAAACAATGGAGGTAAACGTAACCAAAAATAACGAAAACGGGACCATCACCAGCGCCGCAACGTTGAAACTTGACAACGGCTTAGAACTCAACATTGCCGCTAATGGCAACCCCATTGAAGTAGGCTTGATTGACTTTATTCGTTCTGACAAACCCGTTGATAAAACGACTTGGTTTGATTTTGACCGTTTATTGTTTGAAACAGGTAAGGCAACGTTGAAGCCGGAGTCGCAGGAGCAATTGAAGAATGTTTCCGAAATTATGAAAGCGTTTCCTGCGGTAAATATCAAATTGGGTGGTTATACCGACAACACAGGTGATGCCAATGCCAATCTCAAACTATCGAGCGACCGCGCGGCGGCCGTTGAGGCTGAATTGGTAGCGATGGGTATTGACAACAGCCGGATTGACTCAGAAGGCTACGGCGACCAATATCCAGTAGCGTCCAACGACACTGAGGAAGGACGTGCTCAAAACCGCCGTATCTCGGTTCGGGTAACGAAAAAATAGGAACTATTCCTGATTTATATCATAAAAAGCCTTGCTCTGACCGTTTTTGGAGCAAGGCTTTTGCTTGTGAGAGGGTGAACTTATAAATTTGCCAAAAACGTTTCGCACACCCAATAACCGTTTTTTAGTAATCGCACTTCGGAAATCATACTTTGAAAATCCGCTAATTTTTCTTCTGACTATGAACCTAACTAAGATTGTTTCGCTGCTGTTTGCCCTTTTGTTTGTTTATTTTGTGGTTGTTCAATACAACGACCCCGACCCTCAGGTGTGGATGCCCATCTACGGTATTGCCGTGGCAGCTTGCTTGAGTATTTACTTTGCAAAAGCGCCGCGTTCTTACGTTTTTGTGGTGATGGCACTGGCCTATTTTTTTGCTTCCTATCAGCAATGGCCGCCGCAGTATGAAGGCGTATTTTGGGGAGAAATGAAAATGCGGAGCATCAACATCGAGCTCGCCCGCGAATCTCTGGGATTAACGGTGAGCGGCATGGGAATGCTCGTGATGGCTTACTTGCGCACCAGATTGGGGAAGTAAAGACGCTTGTTACTTGCTCCTTTCGATGGTATACTGAACCAAACCTTCCAGTGAATTTCGGTAGTTTGATTCAGGGAAGGAGTGTAAAATAGTCTTGGCTTCTTCGACCAGTTTTTGCATGGCCTGCGTAGCATATTGTATCCCGCCAGAGTCACGAACAAACTGGATAACTTCGGCTACTTTTTGGGGCTTGTCGCTGTGGTTTTTGATGATATTGATGATCTGTCGTTTTTTGGTCCACGTGGTTTGACGCAAGGCGTATATCAACGGAAGGGTCATTTTTTTCTCTTTGATGTCAATACCAAGGGGTTTTCCTACTTCGGCATCTCCAAAATCAAACAGGTCATCTTTGATTTGAAAGGCAAGCCCTACCTTCTCGCCAAATTGGCGCATTTTGTCAACCAATTCTTCGGATGCTCCCGCAGAGCGTGCTCCCACGCCGCAGCAGGAAGAAATAAGCGAAGCGGTTTTTTGGCGAATAATTTCAAAATAGACATCCTCCGTGATGTCCAAGCGGCGCGCTTTTGAGAGTTGAAGTAGCTCGCCTTCGCTCATTTCTCGAACGGCATTAGAAACAATTTGAAGGAGACTAAAATCTTGATTATCAACTGATAGTAATAGGCCTCGTGACAAAAGATAATCTCCCACCAATACCGCAATTTTGTTTTTCCAAAGGGCATTGACCGAGAAAAAACCGCGTCGGTAGTTAGAGTCGTCAACCACATCGTCGTGGACGAGCGTGGCGGTGTGGAGCAATTCGATCAGGGCCGCACCCCTGTACGTAGCTTCTGTGATGGAACCGCTAATACCGGCCGTCAAGAAGACAAACATCGGGCGTAGTTGTTTTCCTTTTCGACGCACTATATAATTCATGATTTGGTCAAGAAGCATGACCTCACTTTTCATAAATTGCCGAAATTTTCGCTCAAAGGCGTCCATTTCGGAGGAGATGGGGGCTTGAATATCTTTAATGGAAAGAGACATAATTTCAGGGAAAAGTGTACGGGCAACCACGAGTAAAGGGTGGGCAGGTTAGCCGTATACTAATGACAAATTCAGCCTATCGGTATCTTTACTTGTTTTGTTATGGGACAAACGCCAAATTTGGGACAAAATCTGTTAACATTACACGAAAGTTCTATAATTTGTTTCAACCGAGTGACAATAACTGTGATGTCATTCCCCTTTTTTTAGGATGAGAAAATATTTTTGAGGGTAAAATAACAAAAACGGCATTGTTTGTGAATACAAAACAAAGGATAGAAAAGGGCGATATTGGCCCCTTTTTAATAAATAATAATTACATACTATGAAGGCATTGGTACTCGGAGGAGGCTCCCTGAAGGGCGCTTTTCAGGTGGGAGTGATTCAGGCGATATTGGAAAGTGGATTTGAACCCGAAATGATATACGGGATTTCTGTCGGTAGCCTTAACGCTGGCTTTTTGGTGAACGCTGCTGGGAAGCAACATATTGAGAACAAGGTGATTGACTGGCCGGGCATTAGTCGTCAATTGATTGAGTTTTGGATTAAAAATATTACCCGTCCCGAAGACATCGCCCTCGTACGGTCGCGCCTGACCTTGGGAATAGATACCCTGATGAGCCGCTTTGATGGATTGCTAGACACGACTCCTCTGCACACCCTTATCCGAAAAAACCTTAATGAGTTTATTCTCAAAAATAGTCCTGTTAAACTCAAAGTAGGGGCGGTAGACGTTGTAAGTGGAAAAATGGTGTATGCCACGCCCGAAGATGAAAGCTTTTTGGAATATATTATGGCCAGTAGTTCGTTGCCTACGTTGATGCCAGCTATCCACATCAAAGGTCAACGAAAAGCGGCGTACTTAGATGGAGGGCTTCGGGTAGTTGCCCCGCTCAAAGCAGCACTGGAAGATGGAGCCACCGAAATTGTGTGCATTGCCTGCCATGCTGAACATATTTATGATGAGCCTGTAAACTATCGAAATTTGCTGAAACTGCTGGACCGGGTCAAGGATATTAACGTAAACCAGATTGTTAATAGTGACATTGCCTGGGGGCAAAACTACGTGGAAAAAGAAGGACTGAAAGGTCGAGCGCTGAAACTATCGGTGGTGCGTCCGCATGAACCCTTGCATCTTGATATGTTGAAGTTTAATTCAGACGATATTGTGCGGTTGATTGTTCAAGGTTACAAAACAGGGTTTGAATACATTCAGGAAAATGGGTTGCCTCTCCTAAACACGCCCAATGCGGCTCCCAGCGAATCCCCGCAAAATGCATAGACGCATTTCCGCGGCCAAATAGAGAAATCGAAATTTACTTTACTATACATTTATTTTAAGAATGAATATTACGATTCGCAGAGGTACTGCTGAAGATGTACCCCAGGCATTTGAGCTGGTTCAGGAACTTGCTTTGTACGAAAAAGCCCCCGAACAAGTCACCAACACCCCCGAAATGATGCTCAAAGATGGATTTGGCCCTGAGCCGATTTTTGGTCTATTTGTGGCGGAGGTCGACGGTAAAGTAGTGGGGATTTCGTTGTATTATTATCGTTATTCTACCTGGAAAGGCAAACGCCTCTACTTGGAAGACATCGTGGTGACGGAGTCAATGCGTGGGTATGGTTTGGGCAAACAACTTTTTGACGTGACGGTAGAAGAAGCAAAAAATACCCAATGTACCGGCATGATGTGGCAGGTGCTGGATTGGAACGAACCAGCTATTCAGTTTTATAAAAAATACGGTACCCGCTTTGACGAGGGCTGGATTAATTGTCACTTGGATTTTTAGCGATTTCAAAATCTGCTTTGTTACTTTTTTTTGAGCAACTCACGGAGTTGTTTTTCGATTACTTCGGCTTTTTTTCGGGCATCCTCCATTGGTAGACCCACCTTCATTTCGGGGCGGGTGTGGCCAGTGGAGGTCAGCCAAGCGTCTTTCATAAATTGTTGCCGCTCTGAGACGAGTTGCAAAATTTCCTCTCCGTTTGGGTGAATGGTCAAAGTTGTTTTGACGTTCTCTGCTTCTTCCAGCCCTTTTTCTCCCAAATACATCAATACTTGTTTGGCCATCAGCCAATGCCCCAAAGCGTCGGGATGAACGCCATCTTTGGCCAATGCAAAGTCGGGATTGTTTTGGCGGTGTTGTTCCAAATAGACTTTCATCGGGAAATGCAGGTCGGCTATTTCCCATTTCTGAGCCTTGCGTTGGCTCAATAACCATTCCGAGTAGGTGTCTAGTACGGCACCATAGCCCACAGCCTTGCCTTTGAGTTCGTCATAAATTGGCGGCGTGAGGTGGACAATCGGTACACCTATGCCCGCGACTCGTGTGTGTAACCATGTGATACCTTCGCGATACTTTTGGAACCTTTCTTCGTCTAAAGGTAAATAGATGCCATCGTTCATGCCATAACAGGCAAAAACAAAGTCAGGTTTGGTTTGGGTGAGTACCCTGTCAAGACGCTCATGCAAATCAGGCCGAGGAAATCTTCCTCCCGCATGGTTGGATTCAGAAAGCCCCGAAACGGTTTCGCTGGGCAAACCCACATTGATGAATTCAAAACGTCTGTTGGGGTAATGCGTCAGGAGATAGGCCTCGATGTCGGTGATAAATTGCCCAGCATAGGTGATACTGTTGCCGATAAAGACAATTCGGTGGATTTTTTTGGGGAAGGGTTTTGGACCGCTGGCTACCGAAGTAGAAAGTAATAAAAAATAGAAAATAATATACCAAAAAGTTGCACGTCGGTTGTGTTTTTTGAATGTTGAATTCATGCCTAAAAAAGTCAATTGGGAATTTAATAAACAAAGTGATTATGGATGAAAACTAACCCTGCACTTCAGTAATTATTTCCGAATCCGTTGTTCGGATTATTCCGATGCAATAGAATAGGGAGTGGGCGTTTTTTGAAAGAATGTAGGTCTCTAAAATCTAAATAGGTTTATTTTTCGTATATATATTTTAATTCTTATCGGATAAAAAAGAGAATTTAGGATAGTTTCTGGAATGTTCAACTTTCGTTTTCTTCCTGAAAAGTAAAGTTAAATCAAAGAAGCGAAGAGTGAATAAAATTCGTTCAATAAAATCTCAACATGTTGATATATAGCTTTCTAATATTGAAGAATTTATTCATAAAAATATACCATTTGTAAAATTTATATATACTATTTCATATTTTTGCATCTTAATACTTTACCCTAACTCATTCATGACAAACATTAAAGCACTCCTTCTACAGGACAGTACAGCCTGTACCCATCCGATTGAAAAGATGATAGAAGAGCCTGGATTCGAAGTACTACGTGTATTGGCTTCGGCATCTGACGATCTCCTCAAAAGTATTTTTACGCTTCAGCCTGATTTGATTATCTGCGAAGACTCTTACAGTAAACTCATTTTGAGCGCTGAGCGGAGAATTAAAAAAAATATCCCTATCGTATTTGTGGGGGCTAATGAAGGCGGTTTTACGGAAATGCCTATTCCAAATCGACCGACGGCGTATCTGAAATGGCCTTTTACGGGCGGCGTTTTACGGGCAATGATTCATCTACTTATCTGAAATTTCTTGTGCTCCACCTAACTTTTGAGAAAAACGAATGCCCCCGACTTTTGGGGGCACTTGTTTTTGTAAGTAAACCATACGGAGGTTAAATAGCTGTTAATTGATAAAAGTAAAGGCAGAATTAAGTAGATAGCTGATGATTGACCATTTTATGTTTCAGCACCTAATTCAAACCGATACATGAAAAATTACAAGATAGGATTGATTGCCCTCATGCCTCTTTTTGCAGGAATAACGACCGTTTGTGCGCAGAAAGGGAAAGAAGTGAGTTTTACAAAACAAGTACTGACCAAGATGTTCTTTTCGGAAGGCGTGGCGGTAGGAGATGTGAATCATGACGGAAAGAAGGACGTTATGGCAGGGGCATTTTGGTTTCAGGCGCCCAACTGGGAACGTCACGAAATTGCCAAAGGAGATACTTTCACTGTTAATGGCGGCTACAGTAATTCGTTCCTGAATTTCAGTATGGATGTCAATCAGGATGGCTGGATTGATTTGATACGGGTAGATTATCCTGGAATTCCGGTGGTGTGGCACGAAAATCCCCAGAATAAACCCGGCCACTGGAAAGTACATGTAATTAGCAAATCGCTGGGCAATGAATCTCCGTATTTTGGCGATATCGACGGTGACGGTCGCCCCGATATTGTCGGTAATGATTCCGAATCAAAACAGATTATATGGTTGAAATCTCCCACCAAAAAAGGTGATACGCAATGGGAAAAAACCGTGATTGCGGAAGGAAACATTCCTGGAACTCACCGATTTACCCACGGCCTTGGTTTGGTAGATATGAACGATGATGGCCGACTTGATGTGCTCATCAAAGAAGGTTGGTGGGAAGCACCTGCCGACCGTAAACAGCCGAATTGGGCATTTCACAAGGCAAATTTGGGCGAAGATTGTTCTCAAATGTACCTACTTGATGTAAATCAGGATGGGTTGAAAGATGTTATCAGTACTTCGGCGCATGCCTATGGTATGTGGTGGCACGAACAGGGCAAAGACGGACAAGGTAACCCCACTTGGACGAAGCACGAAATATATAAAGCTTTTTCGCAGACACACGGACTAAGTTTAGTTGACATCAATGGCGATGGACAAAAAGATTTGGTGACAGGTAAACGTTATTTTGCGCACAATGGCAATGACCCCGGCGAGTTTCAGCCAGCGGTATTGTATTGGTTTGAATTCAAACCTGGCCCAACGCCCACTTGGACGCCCCACGAAATTGACAATAACTCGGGCGTAGGCTTGCACGTTGTGACGGAAGATATGAACAACGACCGCCTTCCTGATGTTGTGGTAGCGAACAAAAAAGGGGTGCATGTGTTTTTGCAGCAAAAAAAGTAACCATTTCGGGCGCATTAAATTTCTTTAACAGGTGTCCACAGGACAGCATTTTAGTGGGGAATAATGTAAGTTTGTGCTATGAAAGTCGGCTTATTTATTCCCTGCTACGTAGACCAGTTTTACCCGCAAGTGGGTATTGCTACGCTTCAATTATTAGAGAGGTTTGGATGTCAGGTTTCGTATCCTGCCAAACAAACGTGCTGCGGTCAGCCCATGGCCAATTCTGGCTATGAACACCTGACGCATGACTGTAATCGTTTGTTTGTCAACAACTTCTCGGAGTTTGACTATATCGTTTCCCCGTCGGGAAGCTGTGTGCTGCACATCAAAGACCACCTGCATGACGACAAACGCGAGGGCGAAGCAACGCACGTGCGGACGCATATTTATGAACTCACGGAGTTTTTGACTGATATCCTAAAGGTTGAAAATTTAACGGCCCATTTCCCGCACCGCGTAGGAGTACACCAGAGTTGCCACGGGCAGCGGGGGTTGCACGTAGCCCAGATGTCGGAGTTGGTGGCACCGCCATTTTCCAAACCCGAAAAACTATTGAACATGGTTACTGGTTTAGAGTTAGTAAAGCTCGACCGGGTGGATGAATGTTGCGGATTTGGCGGTACATTTTGCGTAGCCGAAGAAGCTGTTTCCGTACGGATGGGTATCGACCGCGTAGATGACCACGTCAAAAACGGCACCGAAGTTCTGACTGGAGGTGATATGTCGTGTTTGATGCACTTGGAGGGCGTTATTCGCCGTCGTCAATTGCCCATCAAAGTAATGCACATCGCTGAGATTCTAAATGCGAAATGATTTCTAGTGTGGTAATAGATTCTCAAATCTGCCACGAGATTGTCGTATCGGGTTGTGAGCAACCCTTAATACTTGAAAAAAATGAACCACGCTGACGCCGCCGAAAAGTTTAATAAGGATTTTGACCGTACTACTTGGCACGACGAGACGCTTTGGTGGGTGCGCCAAAAACGCGACCGCGCGGCTTTTGCCATCCCCGAATGGGAACAACTGCGCGAGACCGCCTCTCAAATCAAGCATAATGTATTGTCTAACTTAGACAATTATTTGATTGAATTTGAGAAAAATGCGCAGAAAAACGGCATTACTGTGCATTGGGCGGCCGATGCCCACGAGCATAACCAAATTATACTTTCGATTCTGAAAAGCCAAGGCGTAACGGAAATAGTGAAGAGCAAGTCGATGCTCACGGAAGAGTGTCACCTCAATCCGTACCTGACCGAAAACGGAGTGGAAGTGATTGATACTGACTTGGGCGAGCGTATTGTTCAGTTGGCCGACGAGCCACCGAGCCACATCGTGTTGCCCTGTATTCACTGGAAAAAAGAAGAAATTGGCGTTTTATTTCATAAACATTTAGGAACGCCCGAAGGCTGTGCAGACCCTGTTTTATTGACACACGCGGCACGCGCAAACCTCCGCGAAAAGTTTTTGACGCGTCGAGTAGCCATTACGGGCGTGAACTTTGCCGTAGCCGAAACGGGCGAGTTTGTGGTCTGTACCAATGAAGGTAATGCCGACATGGGGGCGCACCTCGCAGATGTACACATTGCGTGCATGGGCATCGAAAAAATCATTCCCAAACGCGAGCATTTGGGCGTTTTTCTGCGTCTACTGACGCGCTCGGCTACTGGGCAGCCGATTACTACTTATTCGAGTCATTTTGGTAAACCGCGTGAGGGTCAGCAAATGCACATTGTGTTGGTAGACAACGGCCGTACGGTGCAATTGGGACGCGAGCAGTTCCGCAATTCGCTCAAATGTATTCGTTGTGGGGCGTGTATGAATACCTGCCCCGTGTATCGTCGCAGTGGCGGGCACAGCTATCACAACGCAGTGGCGGGACCCATTGGGGCGATTTTAGCGCCCAATTTAGACATGACCAAAAATGCAGATTTGCCCTTTGCCAGTACCCTTTGCGGCAGTTGTTCGAATGTATGTCCCGTTAAAATTAACATCCATGAGCAGTTGTATGAATGGCGTCAGGAGTTGACGAAAAGCGGACATTCTCCCACTGCTAAAACGTTGAGCATGAAAGTGATGTCGGCAGTGTTATCCAATCCAACTGTGTATCATTTGTCGGGAAAAATCGGCCGATTTGCCATGGCTAATGCCCCATTTGTGGTGAATAATTCATTCAATCCTTGGTTCAAGCAACGCGAAATGCCTGAGCCACCCAAGGAATCGTTTGGCGAATGGTACAAGAAAAACAGGGGTGAGAAGTGAGGAAGTAGGGGCAAGCCTTGCGTTTGCCCAAGCAAGCCTTGCGTTTGCCCAAGCAAGCCTTGCGTTTGCCCAAACAAGCCTTGCGTTTGCCCAGCGAGTTAGAAAGAGCCAAACATTGACCTAAATTTATCGACTGCTTCAGTTGCATTTAGATGCTTCCAGCATGACAAAAATATATTAAAATGAGTCGTGAAAAAATACTGGCTGCTGTAGCCAAAAACAAACCAGATTTGACGCCGTTGCCCGAAATTCAAAATTTTGGCAATCCTTACGCGAATTTGGTAGAACAGTTTAAGGCCGTTCTGACCGCAATTGGCGGCGAGGTAGTTTATGTCAAAGATTGGGAAGAAATCAGGGCGTATATCCAAACGCATTTCGGTGGGCGTCGCATTGTGACCAACATTGACCCATTGGCAGATGTAGCGCAAGAAAGTTGGATAAAATCAGACCCACATTCTTTGGAAGATGTGGGATTGGCCATTTTGAAAGGCCAATTTGGCGTGGCCGAAAATGGCTCTATTTGGGTCACGGAGACCGAAATGGGGCAACGTGTAACGCCTTTTATTGCCGAGACGCTCGCCTTAGTGATTCAAAAATCAGAACTCGTACCCAAGATGCATGATGCTTACATCCGTATCGGAGGAGAGCGTTATGGGTTTGGGGCCTTCATTGCGGGCCCTTCCAAAACCGCAGATATTGAACAATCTTTGGTCTTGGGAGCGCATGGCCCGAAGTCTATGTTGGCGTTTTTGATGGAGTAAACAAAATCCTATAAAAAGTACTGGGGCGCAAAGAGATTATATTTCTTTGCGCCTTTTTATGTACAGTCGTTATTTCTATCTTAGTTTGTGCCTCATAAATCAAACTTTTGCTCCTTCTTAAAATGCGTTTTCTCAAAATCCTTCTCAAAATTCTCGGCGGTCTGGTCGCGCTGATTGCGGTTGTATTGGTGTGTATGTTGACTACCATCGACGATACGCCCTACCAAGAAATGCCCTATTATCAACAATGGAAGACCCAAATGAAGGAGCTGCCAGTTAGAAAGCAGTCGTTGGGCGTTAATCAACTGAAAGTCGGTTGGGCAAAAGTGAATTTTACGCCCAAATCACCCACGCCGACCGCCGGATATGGCGTAAGGCGGGGGGCTTTGTATACCTCCGTGCATGATTCTATTTATGTTCGGGCCGTGGTCATCGAAAATGGCGATACCAAAGCCGCAATCGTTGCCGCTGATTTATTGATTATTCCGCCCGCCGTTACCGAACAACTCAAAGAGAAACTCAAAGCAACAGGAATTCCGTTTGAGCAGGTTTATTTTGGCGCAACGCACTCGCACAACAGCATGGGTGGTTGGAGTGAAGGAATTGTCGGAAAGTTGTTTGGGGGAGAATTTAACGAAGCAAACGTGACGTGGATTGCCGATGCGATTGTAAAAGCAGTGCAATCAGCGCAAAAAGACCTCCAACCTGCAACAGTGGCGTACAATCAATTGGCTGATACCGCTCGTGTTAGAAATCGGGCGTTTGATGAAGGGACTATTGACCCGTTTGTGCGTACCATGCAGTTTGTAAGAAACGATGGCCAAAAAGCCTTGCTGTGCACCTACGCGGCCCATTCAACGATTATGAGTTCCGACAACATTGTGCTATCGCGCGATTACCCAGGGGTGTTGGTAGATTCGTTGGAAAAAGGAGAGGCCAATTTTGCCCTGTTTATGTCGGGGGCGGTGGGGAGTATGGGGCCTAAAATTGGGATAGAATCCGATTCTGATTTTGTCAAAGTGGGGACCGAAGCCGACAGTTTAGAAAGCGATGTTCAGAAGCAACTTACTCAAATCCAACCTTTCCCAAATCCAGTTTTTCAAATGGTAACGCTCCCATTGCCTCTTCGCCAGCCGGTTCCGAGAGTTACTACGGGTTTGAGCATGAGACCTTGGGTGTTTCATTGGGCCTTTGGCGATTATCCCAATTATGTCAAGGCGATGCGCATCGGTAATGTTTTGATGGTTGGTTTTCCCTGTGATTTTTCGGGAGAATTGGTGGCCGAAATGAGCGCCTATGCTGAAAAGAAAGGATTGCAGTTGATGGTTACGAGCTTCAATGGAGGGTATATTGGGTACATTACACCCGATAAATACTACGGAAGAGATACCTACGAAACCCTAACCATGAACTGGTTTGGGCCTTACAACGGTGCTTATTTTCAGGAAATTGTGCGGGACTTGATTGATAAGATGTCGTGATTTATCAGCCTTGGAAAGTTTTTAAAACTTTCCAAGGCTGATTTTTAATAAAATGTTTTTTCAAAGATTTATCCTACCGTTGTATAATATTGACGAAATTAATGACAAATGCCCACGATATACGATAACATAAAACAGCATTTACTAACTGGTCTTTCAGAAGTTTTAGAAGTTTCACATAAAGCTGATTTTTGTGTAGGTTACTTCAATTTACGAGGCTGGAAAAGAATTGCAAAATATGTAGAAGATTGGCAAGGAGAGGAAGAGAATCAATGCCGTTTACTCATAGGGATGCACAAGTCTCCCGAATTTGTAGTTCGTGATTATTTTAACAAGAGTGAGCAAAATGCCATTGATACTCAATCCGCTATTTTGTTAAAAAAGCGTTTAGCGAAGGAGTTTAAAGAACAACTGATGGTTGGTATTCCAACGGAAGAAGACGAAAATGGACTTAGAGTTTTGTCAAATCAACTAAAATCAAAAAAGTTAGTTGTCAAACTTTTCCTGCGGTACCCACTTCATGCTAAACTGTATTTGTTGTATAGATATGATAAAGTAAATCCTGTAAATAGCTTTCTGGGAAGTAGTAATCTTACCTTAGCAGGGTTAGCAAATCAGGGAGAGTTAAATGTAGATGTACAGGAAAAAGACGCTAATCAAAAATTGGTAACTTGGTTTGAGGAACGATGGAATGACAAGTTTTGTGTAGATATTTCTAAAGAACTTGCTGAAATCATTGATACTTCCTGGGCATCCGAAAACTATACCCCTTATCAGATTTATTTAAAAATCGCCTATCACCTTTCGAGAGAAGCACGCGCAGGGTTAGCAGAGAACACTTTGCCTTTAATCTTCCAGAAAGAACTGTTGGAGTTTCAGCAAAAAGCGGTTCAAATTGCAGCAAGGCATTTAAACAAACGGGGAGGCGTAATGATTGGTGATGTGGTTGGACTGGGGAAAACCATTACCGGGACCGCCTTAGCCAAAATGATGGAAGAGGAGCATCTATTGGAAACACTCATTATTTGCCCTAAAAACTTGGTTGAAATGTGGGAAGACTATACCCATAAATACCAACTTAGGGCAAAGATAGTGTCCATCACACAAGCTCAGAATGAACTTCCTAAGATGAGGCGGTACAGAATCGTAATGATTGATGAAAGCCATAACTTGCGAAATAGAGAGGGAAAACGCTACAAAGTCATTCAAGAATACATTCAAAGAAACGAATCAAAAGTGATTCTGCTTTCGGCTACCCCCTACAATAAAAGTTTGATTGATTTATCTAATCAATTACGACTATTTTTGCCCGAAGACAGAGATTTAGGCATAACTCCCGAAAATTTCATCAATAGTATAGGAGGAAGAAGTTACTTTATGGGGAAGTATCAAACTCCTATTGGAAGCCTGTCAGCTTTTGAAAAAAGCGATTTTATTGACGATTGGCGAGAATTGATGCGGCTTTATTTGATAAGACGGACCCGCAGTTTTATCAAAAAAAGCTACACTCAAAATGACCCGACCAATAATAGACAATATTTGACCTTTGCCGATGGACGCAGCTCTTATTTTCCTGACCGATATGCCAAGAAAGTAGAATACGATTTTGATGTCAATGACCCTAACGACCAGTATGCTCAATTGTATTCTGATGAGATAGTGAGTGTGATTGACAAGCTGTTTTTGCCTCGCTATGGGTTGGGTACTCAACAATACATTGAGCAGAATCCGATTCCTTTCCCTACTCCCGAAGAACTTATAGTACAATCCAACTTAGGTAGGGCAGGGTCGAGATTAAAGGGTTTTGCCAAAACCAATCTTTTCAAACGTCTCGAAAGCAGTGGCTATGCGTTCTTGCTCTCGGTAAGCCGTCATATTCTGCGAAATTATATCTTTCTGTATGCCATCGAAAACCAAAAACCTTTTCCGATTGGTAAACAGGATGTAGCGATGCTTGATGAGTATTTGGAGGAAAATGACATTGATAATGAAGAAATTACCTTGTTTGGTGATACCACTAACGAAGAAATAGACCTGATGCTTACTCATGAACAATACATGAACAAAGCAGCAAGCGTTTACGCTCTTTTTGAGAGTAAATATTACAATCGTTTCGATTGGATTGGCAGTCATCTTTTTTCAAAACACTTACAAAATGCGCTGAACAACGATTCTAACCAACTATTAGGCATTTTGGAAAAAGGGAAAGACTGGACACCTCAAAATGACCGACAGTTAAACTGCTTATACGAGTTATGTACTAAAAAACATAAAACTGAAAAAATTCTGATTTTTACGCAATTTGCAGATACGGCTATTTATTTACATAAAAGCTTGAAAAAGAAAGGTATAGTCAACATCGGTTGCGTAACAGGTGATACCGAGAACCCTACCGAATATGCTCACCGATTTAGTCCTGAAAGTAACCGAATCAAAAATGTAAAAAACGAGCTACGTGTTCTGATAACAACGGATGTACTATCGGAAGGACAAAACCTACAAGATGCTCATATTATCCTGAATTACGACCTTCCTTGGGCAATCATTCGATTGATTCAAAGGGCTGGACGAGTGGATAGAATAGGACAGAAATCAGATAAAATTTATTGTTATTCGTTTTTGCCCGAAGAGGGTATTGAACGTATCATTCGCCTCCGTACTCGCCTGCAAAGCCGATTGGAAGAAAGTGGTGAAGTGATTGGTTCAGATGAACAGTTTTTTACCAATCAGCGCATGAGGTCGGAATTGGAAACTCTTTATAATGAGGAATCAGGTATTTTGGACGAAGAAGACGATAGCGAAGTTGATTTAGCCTCGTATGCGTATCAGATTTGGAAAGATGCCACCGACCAAAACCCAACACTCCTCAAAACAATCCCTGATATGCCCGAAGTAGTGTATGCTACTAAGAATAATCCACAGAATGAAGGAATTGTAAGCCAACAAAATGGCGTGATTGTGTATGCCCGTACGCCCGAAGATAATGATATACTGACCTGGCTGAACGATAAAGGCGCCACTATTACGCAATCGCAACTTACCATTTTGAAAACCGTGGCTTGTGAGCCTAACGCCCCCCCCTTAGCCAAAATACCCGCCCATCACGAGTTGGTCGCGAAGGGGTTGGAGGTGATCAAGGAAATGGAAAAGAATATTGGCGGGCAGTTGGGCAGGCATACGGGCGTTCGTTACCGAATTTATCATTTCCTCAAACGATACTACGAACAGAACCGGGGCACTATCTTCGTTACCGAAGCCTTAGAGCGTGCCATTGATGAAATTTACCGTTATCCTCTGCGTGAAATTGCCAAAGAACGTATTAACCGTTTCTTTAAAAACCACGTCAAAGACGATGATATGGTTGCAATGATCACCTCACTAAGGGAAGAAAACAACCTGTGTCTCATTTCCGAAGACGATACCCAATCAAAAGACCCACAAATTATTTGTTCGATGGGACTACGACTATGACTAACATAAAGCAAACATATCGAAAACTGATTGACGACATCGGACTGACGCTACACCGAACTCGTGAAAATGCCATAAAAGCCGTCAATCAAGAATTAGTGATTGCTAATTGGGAAATTGGCAAACATATCGTTGAATTTGAACAAAACGGCAAAGAAAAAGCTGACTATGGTAGCTCGTTGCTATCAAACCTTTCAAAAGACCTAAAACTGGCGTATGGAAAGGGGTTTGGAAAAAGTAATATCTACCTATGCAGGCAATTTTACCTCAAATACCCAATTTTCCAGACACTGTCTGGAAAATTGAGTTGGAGTCATTACGCTGAACTTTTGACCATTTCAGATGACTTGGCCAGAACATTTTATGAAAAACAAGCCGAAAAAGAAAATTGGAGCTTTAGAGAAATGAAACGGCAGATAGATGCTGCCCTATTTGAAAGACTGGCGCTCAGTAAGGATAAAGAAAGTGTATTGGCATTGTCGGCAAAAGGGCAAAGCATAAAGGAGCCTAAAGATATTATTAAAGACCCTTATGTGTTTGAGTTTCTTGGACTTCCACAGGAAAAGATAGTAAAAGAAAGAGCCTTAGAAAGTAAACTCATTGATAACCTCCAAAAATTTTTGCTCGAACTTGGAAAGGGTTTTTCGTTTGTAGCCCGACAATATAAGATTACAGTAGACAACCAACACTTTTATGTTGATTTGGTGTTTTATCATCGAATCTTGAAATGCTTTGTTTTAATTGACTTAAAAACCCATAAAGTAAAGCACCAAGACATCGGCCAGATGAACCTTTACCTCAATTATTTTAAAGAGGAAGAAAATACGGAAAGCGACCATGAACCTATCGGAATTATAATTGCGGCAGATAAACACGAGTTTTTGGTTAAGTACGCAACAGGAGGGCTTTCAAATAAAATTTTTGTTTCAAAATACCAACTCTATTTACCCGACCAGAAGCAACTTGAAAACAAAATCAAGCAAATTCTTGAAAACGGGTAAAGTGCTGTAATCTCAAATTGTCGTGCCACTGGCACGACAATTACCATAAAAAGACCTAAACCTAATGGCAAAACTCAACATTGAAAATGCCCGCACCTTGCTCCAAGAATTTCGCTTTGGAGAGCTGTTCATCGAAGAACTCAACTGGTCGAATCCAAGTAATAAAGCTACTCAGGCAGAGGTACTTAAAGCTGTTAATTTTACCCGAAAGCCCATTGCCGAACTGGCAGGGGCAACGGTCTATGAAATTACGATGGCCGACGGGGCAATCCCCAACAGCAAAACCCGAGTAGAAATCGCCAATAAAATCCATGCCCTCAAAGCCGAAAACCTGCTCATTTTTATTGATAAAGACCGCAGTCAATCGGTATGGCATTGGGTCAAACTACAGGAAAAAGGCAACAAAGCGGCTAAAAAACTCCACCGTGACCATTTCTTTTTACGCGGGCAATCTGGTGATGGATTTATCCCTAAACTTACGGGACTGGTCACTGACCTCTCAGAGTTTGATGAAGATGGCAATATCTCCATTGCACGAGTGGCCGAAAAACTCAAGCAAGCCCTTGATGTAGAGCGGGTTACTAAAAAGTTCTTTAAAGAGTATGAACTCAAATTTGTGGAGTTCGTCAATCTCATTGAAGGCATTGACCACGAAGAAGACCGTCACTGGTACGCATCGGTTATTCTCAACCGCCTGATGTTCATCTACTTCCTACAGAAAAAAGGCTTTATTGACAATGGCAATCACAATTACCTGCAACAAAAACTAAAAGCCTCCATTGGGGGAGAGGAGACTTTCTATGGCATCTTCCTCCAAAAACTCTTTTTTGAAGGCTTTGCCAAACCCGAAGAATACCGTGATGCCGAAACCCGCAAACTCATCGGAAAAATCAAGTACCTCAACGGGGGCTTGTTCCTGAAACACAAAATCGAACAGAAATACAAGCATATCCAAATTCCTAATAAGGCTTTTGAAAACCTCTTTGGGCTCTTTGACTCCTACAGTTGGTCTCTGAACGATACCGTCGGGCAAAACGACAACGAAATCAATCCCGATGTGCTGGGCTATATTTTTGAGAAATACATCAACCAAAAAGAATTTGGGGCCTACTACACCCGCCCCGAAATCACGGAATACCTCTGCGAACAAACCGTCAACAAACTCATCCTCGACCAACTCAACGGCGGAGCACTTGCTGACGGTTTACCGACTGAATTGCGTAAAAAACTGCAAGCACCTGTGTACGAAAATCTTGCTGAACTCTACACCAAACTGGATGCCCCCATTATTCGTAAGCTCATTGATGAAAAAACGGGTATTTTGCCTAAACTCAGCTTGCTCGACCCCGCCTGCGGCTCAGGTGCGTTTTTGGTGGCGGCCATGAAAACCCTCATCAATGTGTATGCCGCGGTTATTGGCCGTATCAAGTTTTTGCACGATAAACCCCTCAGCGATTGGTTGCAAAAGATTGAAGCCGACCACCCGAGTTTAGAGTATTACATCAAAAAGCAAATCATTACCAACAACCTCTACGGCGTGGGACATCATGGAGGAAGCTACCGAAATAGCCAAACTTCGGCTGTTTTTGGCCTTGGTGGCTTCGGCCCACCACGTAGATGACCTCGAACCGCTGCCCAATATTGACTTCAACATCATGGCGGGCAACTCGCTCATGGGACTGATGCGCGTGGACAGCAGCCGTTTTGATACTCAAAAAACTCAAAGTAATATTGGGGCTTCGGGTAAAGTAATTCAACAAGCCGATTTGTTTCGCCCCGCAGTGGTGCAGTTTGACCTCTTTGGAGAAAACAAAGCCAAAGGCTATCAGCAACTGATCAACGAAAAAGAAGCCGCTCTGCGCGCGTACCGCAACGCCCAAAACCTCGACAGCGACGCCCTACAAACCCTCAAAGAAAGCATCCAAACCCAACGGGACGAAGCCTATAAAGTGCTGAATCAACTGCTTTTGGACGAGTTTAACACCCTCGGCATCCGCTACGAAGCAGTAACCTGGGACACCGCCAAAAACAAAGAAGGGAAACCCACCAAACGCCCCCTGACCCTTGCCGATATCGAAGCCCTCCAGCCTTTTCATTGGGGCTACGAATTCTCAGAAATATTTACAAAGAAAAATGGCTTCGATGCCGTCATTGCTAATCCGCCTTGGGAAGTGTTTAAGCCCAACTCAAAGGAGTTTTTCTTGAAATACTCGGATGTGGTCACGAAAAACAAAATGAATATCAAAGACTTTGAAAAAGAGCAAAGCAAACTTTTGGAAAATACTGAAACAAGAGCAGCTTGGTTCGACTACCAAAGTTCGTTTCCTCACGTAAGTGCTTATTTCAGAGCTTCTTCACAGTTTCGTAACCAAATTTCTATCGTCAATGGAAAAAAAGCAGGCTCAGATATTAACCTCTACAAACTCTTTACCGAGCAGAGTTACAATCTCCTGCGTGACCAAGGCTATTGCGGTATTGTCATCCCAAGTGGCATTTATACCGACTTGGGCACTAAACAACTCCGTCAATTGCTCTTTGAGCAGACCCAAATAACGGGCTTATTCTGTTTTGAAAACCGCAAAGAGATTTTCGAAAACGTACACCGCAGTTTTAAGTTCATAGTGTTGAGTTTTGAGAAAGGCGGCACTACCACCAGCTTTCCTGCGGCTTTTATGCGTCACAATGTGGAGGAATTGGCATTGTTTCCTAAGTACGGAGCTAATATGATTTCGGTGGATTTCATCAAACGCCAAAGCCCCGATAGCCTCAGTATCATGGAAATGAAAAACGAAATGGAGTTTCAGATTGTCGAGCAAATGTTGAAATTTCCGTTGTTGGGAGATAAAATGGCGAGGATTTGGAATGTGAAGTTGGGAAATGAGATTCATATGACAAACGATAGCCATTTGTTCCGAATCGAAAACAAAGGAGACTATTTGCCAGTATATGAAGGTAAAATGATTCATCAATTTGATAGTCAATTTTCACAGGGTAGATATTGGATAAATGAACAAGAAGGCAGGAAAGTACTATTAGGCAGGGAAGAAGATAAAGACCAAATTGTTGGTTATCAAACGTATAGATTAGCATTTAGAGATATTGCTCGAAACACAGATATTAGAACTTTAATTGCATCAATACTTCCCAAAAAAGCCGTTACAGGTAATACACTTGTAATTTCCAAAAACGAATTGTCTCCTAATGACTTGTTAGGTATTGTTACGTTCTTGAACAGTTTTGTTGTTGACTTTTTAACCCGACAAAAGGTAACAGCACACTGTAATATGTTCTACATCTACCAACTTCCCGTACCGCGTTTACGGGCGGGAGATAGGTTTTATGAGGAGATAGTAGAGCGAGCCGCCCGTCTCATCTGCACTACGGAGGAGTTTGCGGAGTTGTGGGAGGAGGTAATGCCCAATACGTGGTCGGCGCAAAGCGGCGCTACGGCTGCCGAGCAACGCAACCAACTGAGGGCTGAACTGGATGCAATGGTGGCGCATTGCTACGGGCTTACGGCGGCCGAGTTGGAGTACATCCTCAGTACCTTCCCGCTCGTGGCTGCCGAGCAAAAGGCATTGGTATTGGCGGAGTTTGAGCGGTTGGATGTCCTCCTAAAAGCGGAATCTCAAAACCATGCTGCCGCCCTACAACTCATCCAAGCGGGCGAAAGCCCCACCGTAGAGTTTAAAAGTACGCTTCGCATCGACCTCCGCACCCTCCGCACCGAGAAGTTCATAGAACATAGCGTACTGAAAACCATCGCTGCCTTTCTCAACTCCGAGGGCGGTACGCTGCTCATCGGTGTAGAAGACAATAAAAATATATTGGGGCTTCAACCTGATTTTGATTCGTTCTCAAAACCCGATAAGTTAGACGAGTTTCAAAAGCATTTCGATAACCTGTTGGGTAAGACCTTCGGCAACCACGTCCATCATTATCTTAATGTCAGTTTTCCGAGTGTTGAAGGCAAAACCCTCTGCATGGTTGAAATCAAAGAAAAATCAGCCGAGCCATTCTATATCACCGACGAAAACGGCAAAGAGACCTTTTACATCCGCCGCCTTGCTTCCACGATAGATTTAAGACTTAGCGAAGCGGCCAAGTACATACAGGAACATTGGAAGTAGAAAAACAGTAAATAATGGCATCAGTAACACACGTATCCGAAAAATACTCAGATTTTATCAGTCGTATCGAATCAGGCAGGGTAAGAATCCCACACTTCCAACGAAACTTTGTTTGGGAACTGAAAGCATCGGCCAAATTGGTCGACAGTATGCTCAAAGGGTATCCTATTGGAACATTTATTTTATGGCAGACGCAGGAAGAACTGAGATCGGTCAGGAGTATTGGTAATTTATCCTTCCCCGAGCAGCGCAATGGAGAGTCTGTGTACTATATTCTGGACGGCCAACAGCGCATCACGTCATTTTTTGCGGCCATTACGGGGGCAAAAATTGAAAGAGAAAGAGGAAAAGTAGATAATTTCTCTGAAATTTATATTAACTTAATGGCAGGCGAAGATGACGATATAGTCATTACCGAAACCAATGGACTACCTGAAAAAAGCTACATTCGAGTTACCGATTTAATCAATGGGAGTTTTGCTTTACTTGGTTCATTCCCGACCGAATATCATGAAAGTCTGTTAAAGTTTCAGAACAACATCAGAGGATGGAATTTTAATATTACCTATCTAAACGATGCCAAAATTGATGTGGCAACGGATGTGTTCACACGCTTGAACGTAGGCGGTAAAACCTTATCTCTTTTTGAGATTATGGTAGCAAAGACCTATAAAGCTCCAAAGGTATTTCAGGCAATAGAAAATGAAACTAACAATGAAAATAGTTTTGATTTACTGGACAGTTATCAAAAGCTAATTGAGGAGTTAAAACATTCTAAATACGATACAATATCACCATCAACCATCCTTCAAGTTGTATCTATATTATTGGTGGGGGGATGCACTCGCAAACAGATATTGGAACTGGAAAAAGAAGCCTTTATATCTATCTGGGAAAGTGCTGTAAAAGCCATAAAAGCAAGCGTAGATTATTTCCGAACCTTTGGCATACCCGTATCCGAATTATTGCCGTATAATGCTCTTGTTGTGCCTTTTAGCTATTGTTTCTATAAACATCCTGATGTACCGGTAGGCGAAATGCAAAGGCGATTGGAAGACTTCTTTTGGCGTTGTGCATTGGGCAGCAGGTATTCTTCGGGCGTTGAAAATAAGCTTGCCAATGATATACAAAAAATTGATAAAATTTTGGATAACAAACTACCGTACTATGAATGGAGTATTAATATTTCTCCCGAAGAACTAAAGAGAAATGGATGGTTTGGTACGAGTCGAAGCTTCATAAAAGGCATATTATGTTTATATGCTATGCAAAAGCCTAAATCATTCCATAACCATTTTGATGTTTTGATAGATAACAGTTGGCTGAAAAAATCTACGAGTAAAAATTATCATCATTTCTTTCCGATTGCTTTTATGAGGCGAGAATATCCTACAATGGATTACTGGAGATATAATCATATTCTGAATATCACGATTGTAGATGACTTCCTGAATAAGCGTATCATTAGAGATAAAGCACCTGCCAGATACATGAAAGAAATAGGCAATAATAACAATAGACTCGCAGAAACTCTGCTAACACACTTCATTAGTGATTTTCAGGATTTTGGTGTCGAACAAAATGACTATGAAATGTTTTTCAATGCACGTGCAATCATTGTAAGTTCAGAGTTGAAAAAAAGAATTGTAAGCGAAGTCGCTACTGGGGAAGAAGAACAACAGACAGAGGAAGAATATAACGAAGAAAACTAAAAATGACCACACAAAAAAGGTTTGATAGTATAAATTTTTGCCAATAAATAACTGATATTAAACTCTTTAAATAAATTTTTCCAGGAAATTGTGCGGGACTTGGTTGATAAGATGTCTGTATAAATTCAACGTTGGCGAGGATTTAAACGGCAGACCAGTCCGCCGGTGCGACCCAGTCCTCTCCAACGTTATTATCTACTTCTGTGGTCTTTTATATCGAATAGGTGCTTCTGGCTCTGGTTTGAGCGTTACGCCTTGCGTCTTCAACAATTCCAACGCTACCTGTACCGATTTTTCCAGTTGCGGGTCTTCTCCCTTGGCTACTTTGGCGGGGTCTTGGTGAACCTCCACATCGGGCGCAATGCCTTCTCCTTCTACCGACCATTTTCCGTCCACATCATAAAAACCACCGCGAGGCGCTACCATGCGACCACCGTCGATAAAGGGCGGGGTGTCCCATGTTCCGACCAACCCTCCCCAGGTACGGGTGCCTACCAACGGACCGACTTTGGCTTGGCGGAACAAGAACGGCATCAAATCACCCCCAGAGCCAGCGCGCTCATTGATAATCATTACTTTAGGGCCCCAAAGTCCTGCCATTGGCGTGGTGAATGGCTTATGGTCATTGGCGCGACTGTTGAAATATCCTTGTAATTTTCGGGCCAAAACATCCACAATATAGTCTGCTGCTGAACCGCCGCCGTTGTTACGCTCGTCAATCACTGCCCCCTTTTTATCCTGTTGGGCAAAATAATAACGGTTAAAATACTCGTAGCCACCATTGCCCGTATTGGGAATCCATACGTAGGCCAACTGGCCGTTGGAAAGTTCGGATACCTTGCGACGATTGCCTTCTACCCACGCGCGAGTGCGGAGCTGTGCTTCATTGGCAATGGGTACGACCGTAATCAATTTAGCAGTTTTTAAGTAGGTCGTAGCACCTACACGAATTTTGATTTGACGATTGGCCGTTCCTTCCAATAAACCATAAATATCCATCTCTGCCGTAAGGGGCACGCCGTTGATTTCCAACAGATAATCACCTTCTTTGACGTCGATGCCCGGGCCGGAGAGCGGAGCGCGTAATTCAGGGTTCCAGTTTTCGCCCGTAAAAATGGTTTTTAGGCGATACAATCCGTTTTCAATGCTAAAATCTGCGCCCAAAAGTCCCGCAGGATTGTTGTTGTCCAAGGTAGGAAAATCGCCACCTGAGGTATAGGAGTGCCCTACGGCAATTTCTCCGCCCAAAATATCGACTACGTAATTGAGATCGGTGCGGTGGCGAACGTGGTCAATCCAAGGGGAATACCATTGATACACATCGTTCCAAGGAGCGCCGTGGGTGTTGTTTACGTACAGGAAGTCCCGCTGATAGCGCCAGCCTTCGCGGAAGATTTGCTTATATTCGGCTTTAGGGTCAATCTGAATTTTCATGCCTGCCATGTTCAGCTTTCCATCGCCCGGTTTAGGGGGATTGGCGGTGGCTATAATGCCCCATGAACCTTCGCTGCGATACAGCAAATTCTTGCGGTCGTGCGCGGTAACGGCGTATTGAATGCCCTTCAAAAAATCTTCGTTTTTCTGGTCTTTGAGGGTATATTTATGGAGAATAAAGCCAGGCTGGTCGGGGATATTTTCGGTAAAAAACAGAGAACCTTCTGGGCCTTCAATGATCTGGTCATAATCTTTTACCGCAACTTTGGGCAATGCCAGAATGCGTTGGTCAAGGCCGTCCAAATCTATTTTTACCACAATTCCTTTTTTGGGCTCTGTTTTTTCGTCCTTTTTGGGCGCTTCTTTGCCTTTTTTATCCGTTTTCTTGGACTTGTCGTCGGTGGGAGGCTCTTCTTTCTTTTCGATTTTTTCTACGATTTCTTCGTCACTTTTGGGCAGAAAAGGAGAGGGGTCGCCTTTTGCCAAAACAATCATGTATACACCACGGGTAACGGGCATTTGGTATGAACTCATGTCGAGCCAGCCCGTGTTTAGCGCAAAATTAGTACTTGCTAAAAAATACAAATACTTTCCGCTGGCATCCCACACGGGCGAAATGGCGTCTGACATGCCGTCGGTCAATTGATGCGTTTGGCCCGTTTCAAGGTTATAGACTTTGATGGCTTTGTGCTGATTGTCCAAAATACGGGCGTAGGCAATCCATTTGCTATCTGGTGACCAAACGGGGTTCAGACTGCGATTTGGGTGCGCGAAACGCTCGGTATCAATCTTTTTGGGTTGGCCGCCGTCAATTTCAATAACCCATAAATTATAATCCGTGTCGGTATACGAAATGTATTTGCTGTCGGGCGACCACTGGGGTTTAAAGTAAAATGTGGGAGTGGGCAAGGCCACTGCGCGCGGTTTTTCGAGTCCTTCTTGATCCGAAATCATCAACTGATATTCACCGCTGGCATCCGAAAACCAAGCAATCTTCTGACCATTGGGCGACCACACGGGCGAGCGGTCGGCGGCGCCGGGGCTGTGGCTGATGTTGCGCCAATCGCCGTTTTCTTTGGGAACGGTAAAAATATCGCCTCGGTATTCAAACAAAGCCCGTTTGCCCGTGGGAGAAAGGGACGCATTCAACAGGGCCGACGGGCGCACATCTTGCCAACGCGGCAATGCCCACGTAAAATCTCCCTGTACGTTGATTATCAATTGTTTGGCTTGTCCAGTTTGCGGGTCGAGTAGGTGGAGGTAGCCTCCCTGTTCATACAGGATGCGGTCATTGGAAGCATCCAGACTTTTTACGTCAAAATCTTTGTGAAAGGTGACCTGCTTCAGCTCATTGGTTTTGGGGTTGAACGACCAAATATTGTTGGCATAATCGCGCTCAGAGAGAAAATAGACCATGTCTTTGTACCAAACGGGGTCGGTATGGCGCTCGCGGTCGGTTTGGGGAGTAGTTTTAAGCGTAAGGGTTTTTAAGTCCACAATCCAGATGGGTTGGGCCTGTCCGCCGCGATAATTACGCCATTCGGGGTCCCAAAAGCCGATGGTTTGGTAGGCCGCCATTTGGCCATCGGCTGAAATCTCTCCCGCGTGGGCTTGTGGAATGGGCAGTTCTTCCTGAAATCCGCCCTTGATGTTGACTTTGAAAAACTTAGCGATGGCGGTTGGATAGCCACTGCGCCCCGAACGAAAAACGACACTTTGCCCGTCGGGCGTCCAGCCCTGCACGGCGTCTTCTCCTGGATGCCACGTGAGGCGTTTGGGTTCGCCGCCACTGGCAGGAATAACGTACACATCGGTATTGCCCGCGTACTGAGCCGAAAAAGCAATTAGGCTGCCGTCGGGCGAAAAATGAGGGAGAGATTCGGTGCCTTCGTGGGTGGTGAGGCGTTGGGCATTGCCGCCGTCGCGGTCAACGAGCCAAAGGTCGTCGGCATACACAAAGACAATGGCGCGGTCGCTGACGGTCGGTTGGCGCAGCAGACGAGTGCCTTGCGCGGAGGTGTGGCTACCGTTGCCCCAAAAACCAGCTAACAACGCTAGAAAGGGTAGAAATCGCATGATGAAGGGTCATTTAGTTGTGCGGGAAATTACGCATATTTGTAATGCTCCCCAAATCTATTTCCCCATTGTACGCAGGCGATTTATCTCTACTTTCTTGTATTCTACCTTATCATTCTTCGATTTTAGAAAGTACGGAAATCAACAAAGACTGATTTACCTAAAGGCACCACTTCATGATGATAGACTTTGAGCAGTTGGTGCCCGGCTTGAAGGTATATTTTGTAGTGACTACCTTCAAATACAACGCGTTTTACCACACTTTCTACCCCATAAATGGTGGGCGAAAAGGAGAGCGTGAGTTTTTCGGGCCGAACGGCGATGCGGCCATCGGGGAGACGGGAATGGACATCGTTTTTTAAAAAATCAGCGCCCAACAGATTTATCTCTCCCGTCAGTTCGGCCACGTAGGCATCAGCGGGTGAATGATAAATAATTTCTGGCGTACCGAGCTGAATCAAATTTCCGTGTTGTAAAATGCCCATGCGCGTAGAGAGGCTGAGGGCATCGTTGGCATCGTGTGTGACAAAAATGCAGGCAATGCCCGTTTGTTCGGCCAACTCTCGAATGGTTTCGGTGAGGCGGCGGCGGTTGGGGAGATCCAAATGGGCAAAAGGCTCATCCAACAGCAATACTTTGGCTTCTTCGGCCAGAGCACGGGCAATGGCGGTGCGCTGTTTTTCGCCGCCAGAGAGTGATTTGGCGGGATGTTCGGCCACGGATTCCAGTTGACAAAGCTGGAGTAACTCGTCCACCCGTTCGTCGCGGTAGGTTTTTTCGTAGTACCGCAACGCGTAATTTATGTTCTCTCGGACCGTCAACGGTGCCGAAAGGTTATAATCTTGATGAACAATTTTGATGTCGGGATGGCCTGGAATGAGCTGGTCGCTGGCAAGGCGCAATTTTTGTCCCTGAAGCCAAACGTCTCCTGCGTCGGGGTCCAATAATCCCGCCGCAATGCGGAGTAAGGTACTTTTGCCAGAGCCGCTTTCGCCCAGTAAACCAAAGATTTCACCTTCAGAAAGCGTAAAGCTAACTTCTTTGACGACCCATTGTTGTTGGTATATTTTTGAAACGGAATTGAGTTTAAAAAAAGACATTGTTCGCAAAACTATCGGTTACCTCTCTGAAATTTCGGTTTTTATCGCTCAAAAGTACAACAAACTATTGGGTATAAAGTTTCTTAGCTAACTTGCCTTGTCAATGGTGTGTAAGGGGAATGATAAAAAGCACGGTGAATACTATCTGTGACTTTCTACGCCTGTTTTCCTGCATCAGACTAAACACTAAAAACCAAACTTTATGATTCGTCAATTACTCTATGGAGGGGTACTGGCATTGGCGTGTGTTGCGCAGACTTTGGAAGCGCAAACAACGTACAATAGCCACGCACAACTCTCCGGCAGACTTAAAAACCTCTCGACAAAGTTCAACGCATTGGCTTCGGTGAGTTCCATCGGTAAAAGTGCCGGCGGTCGCGACCTTTGGCTTCTTACTTTAGGGAAAGGGGATGCCACCAAAAAACCAGCCATTCTTATCGTTGCTGGGCTGGACGGTACCCACTTGGCAGGTAGTGAATTGGCCATCCAAACGGCCGAAAAAATGCTCGGAGCAGCCAATGCTGACAGTGTGGCTAAGCTGTTGGAAACCAAAACCTTTTATTTTCTGCCCAGCATGAACCCCGACGCACAGGAGCAGTTTTCGGCTAAACTCAAGTACGAACGTACAACAAATGACTCCAAAACTGACGACGACCGCGATGGTCGTGTTGATGAAGATCCATTTGAGGACCTCAACGGCGATGGCGTTGTGTCGTGGATTCGCGTAGAAGATGCGGCTGGAACCTACGTAGCGAGCAAAGAAGACCCGCGGATTCTGGTCAAAGCTGACCCTTCCAAGGGGGAAAGCGGTAAATATTTGGTTTATACGGAAGGCATTGATAACGATAAAGATGGGGTATACAACGAGGATGGCGCTGGTGGTGTAAACCCAGAGAAGAACTTTACGTTTGATTATCAGATATTTACAACTGGTTCGGGCGAACACGCCGCTTCTGAGCCAGAAGTGCGCGCTTTACTGGATTTCCTGTATCGTGCCCCCAATATTTTTGCGGTTCTTACCTTTGGCCCCAACAACAACTTGAGCGAAGCACCGCGTTTTGATGCGGCAAAAGTGGCTCGTCGGATTTTGACTGGACCACTTGCCAAAGATGCCAAAGCGATGGAGCAGGTGTCAAAATTATACAATGGTCGTACGGCTTTGAAAGACGCACCGACCATGCCGCAAACACGCGGAAATTTCTCCCAAACGGCCTATTACCACGCGGGTCGTTATAGCTTTACGACACCGGGCTGGTGGACTCCTAAAGTAGAAGCCCCCAGAGATACGACCAGAAGAGCCGCAGCAACGGCTCCAACTACTCCCTCGCCAACTGCACCTGCTGCCACAGGCGGCCCTGCTGGCGGTGGTGGACGCATGGGCGGTGGTGGTGCTGCTGCCGCAGCAACAAGCACGGCCAATGCAAGTGAAGATGATGCCCGTTTTCTGAAGTGGGCAGACAAAGAAAAATTGACGGGTGTGTACGTGGATTGGAAAACCATTCAACACCCTGATTTCCCCGGCCAAAAAGTGGAAGTAGGCGGGATTGTTCCTTTCTCTAAATTGAACCCACCAGTTTCTTATTTGACCGCTGCTGCCGATAAGCATGTGAAATTCCTGACCGGATTGGGGGCGCAGATGCCTGAAATTCAATTGGTAAATGTAAAAACGGAATCCCTAGGTAACGGCTTGACGCGTATCACGGCAACCGTTATCAATAAAGGATTGATGCCAACCTACGCCGAAATCGGCGACCGTGTTCGCTTTGTTCAGAAAGTAAAAACCGAACTTAAATTGGGGGCTGGACAGGCCATTGTGTCGGGTAAACGCCTGAACCTGCGTGCTGCGCTTGCTTCTGATGAGTCGGAAGAATACACGTGGTTGGTGTCGGGAACTGGTAAATTGACCATTGAAACGGGATGTCCTACGGCAGGGGTAAAGTCAGCAGATGTGACGTTGAAGTAGGCCTTTCTGTTAATCGTTATTTGTTATCCGTTAATTGTAAAAACAATGAAAAAATACATTCACTCATTCATATATGCACTCGTTTGCTGCACTTTAGCGGTCAACGCTTTTGCACAAACCGCACCCCAAACTGACCCCGACCTGAACGGTATGCGGGCGATTGGAACCCCCGCCAATCCTAAAGTTAAATGGGGTTGGAATTATTACATGGACTACGCTGGGTTCAACAAACTAATGCAAGAATTGGCCAAAGCGTACCCCGATTTGGTCAAATACGAATCCATTGGAAAATCGTTTCAGGGGCGTGACATGTACGTCATTACCGTTACGGATTTTAAAAGCGGAAAACCCGAAAGTAAGCCTGCTTTCTGGATCGACGGAAACATTCACGCCAATGAGTTGCAGGGAACACAGTTTGCCATGTACACGGCTTGGTACTTGGCCGAAAGTTTCGGAAAAATGGATTTTGTGACCGATATGTTGAAAGGTCGTACGTTCTACATATTGCCGTCACTTAACCCCGATGCGCATGAAAATTTTATCTACAAATCAAACACCACCAGCTCATCGCGCTCAGGAATGATGCCGCTCGACGACGACGGCGATGGTTTGGTGGATGAAGATTCTTACGATGATTTGGATGGTGATGGCAACATCGTGACCATGCGTCGTAAATCTCCAACGGGGCGGTATAAAGTAGATCCTGATTTTCCAGGTCGTATGATTTTGGCAAAGCCAGATGAGCAAGGAGAGTACGAAATGCTTGGTTTTGAGGGGATTGACAATGATGGTGACGGACGTGTTAATGAAGATAATCCTGGCGCATACGACCCTAACCGCGACTGGGGTTGGGGCTGGCAGCCTGATTATATTCAGGGTGGAGCGCTTTTTTATCCGGGAACATTGCCCGAAACAAAAAACGTGAAAAAATTCTTTTACTCACATCCCAATATTGCAGGTGCCCAAAGTTACCACAACTTCGGCGGGATGTTTTTGCGTCCTCCGGGGGCGGAAGAAGATGCCATGTACGTACCGCAAGCCGATATTGCCGTGTATGATGTAATCGGGAAAACGGGTGAGAAAATGATTCCGGGGTATAAGTACTACGTGCTTTGGAAAGACCTTTATACCGTGTATGGTGGCGAAATTGACTGGATTGGACTGGGGCGCGGCGTGTTTATGTTCTCCAACGAAATCAACACATCTTGGCGGATGTTCAACAAAAACTCTACCGAAAACCGCAACCAAAACAGTGAGTTTGAGGAGTTTGATAAGTTTTTATTGTTGGGTGACGGCTACGTAAAATGGAAACCCATCAAACACCCACAATACGGCGATATTGAAATCGGTGGAACCAAACGTAACTACATTCGTAACACGCCGGGCTTTTTGTTGGAAGAAGAAGGACACCGTAACATGGCCTTTACCATGCTTCATGCCTACCACATGCCTAAGTTGGAAATCATTGATATTAAAACTAAAGCCTTGGCCAATGGCCTGACGGAAGTAACAGCGGTGGTGCAAAACCAACGCGCTATTCCGACGCACTCCGCGCATGATTTACGCTTTAAAATCGAACGTCCCGATTACATCACGCTCAAAAATGTACAGGTATTGGCAGGGATGATCGTCGAAAATGAAGATCTGGGAATTACCAGAGAACAAAAGTACAACCCGCAAACGATTGAAATAGCTAACATTGCTGGTACCGTATCTGGTGGCGGTGGTGGAGGCGGCGGTTTTGGCGGTTTCGGGGGCGGCGGAAATTCCGTGAAAGTACGCTGGATCGTGAAGGGCAAAGCCGACAAATGGACCGTTGAGGTAGACAGCCGCAAAGGAGGCATTGTTTCCAAAACCCTGTAAAGTACCGTAGGGGCAGACGCAAGGCCTGCCCCTACAAGAATTGCATTACTACAAATGATAAATTGGTTGGTCGAAAGGCCGACCAATTTTTTTTGCGCCGTTTTTTTACGTTCTTCGTTTAACCTAATATTAACCCCACTTTATGAAGCCTTTCTTTACACTCATCACGTTTGTTTTCTTCACAACAACGGCATCTTTTGCCCAAGAATATGATGTACTCATACGCGGGGGTAAAATCGTAGATGGAACTGGAAATGCTTGGTTTTACGGCGATGTAGCCATCAAAAATGGCAAGATTGCGCGCGTTGGCCAATGGCCGAATGCCACCGCCAAGAAAATATTGGATGCCAAAGGGCTGATTGTTAGCCCGGGGTTTATTGATGTACACACCCACATTGAAGAAGATGAATTTCGACTTCCTACAGCCGACAATTTCATTTATGATGGCGTCACCACTGTGGTAACGGGAAATTGCGGTTTGTCAAATGTAGACTTAGGCTTGTATTTTAAGCAACTAGACAGTGTCAAAACATCGGTTAACGTCGCGTCGTTGATTGGCCACAATGACGTTCGGAAAGCGGTGATGGGCACGGCGAATCGGTTTGCAACCCCTGAGGAGCAACAGCGTATGGAAGCCATCGTTGAAAAAGCTATGAAAGACGGTGCCTATGGTCTGGCTACGGGGCTGATTTACGTACCCGGTACCTATTCCAATACCGAAGAAGTGGTGGGATTGGCCAAAGTGGCGGCTCGCTACGGCGGCGTGTATGCTTCGCACATTCGTTATGAAGGCGATGAAGTCCTGACCGCCATCGAAGAGGCCGTCAATATCGGGCGACAGGCTGCTATTCCTGTTCAGATTTCGCACTTTAAAGTAAGCGGCCAAAACAACTGGGGACGCTCCAAAGAGACCATTGCGGCTGTCGAAAACGCCCGACGTGAAGGCATCGACGTCACCATTGACCAATACCCTTACACGGCTAGCAGCACTGGGCTAAATACATTATTGCCAAGTTGGGCGTTGGCAGGTGGCCTGGATTCCATCAAAGCACGCGTCAACGATCCTGCCACGCGTAAGCGTATGGTGAAAGAAATGGTGGCAACGCTCAAACGTCGTAAGCAAAATCACTTTACCTATGCCGTAGTGGCTTATTATGACGCCGATACCACGCTCAATGGTAAAAATATTGAAGAAATAAACCTGTTGAAAGGGCGTAAACACAAAGCAACCGTTGAAGCCGAGACCATCATGGAAATGGCCGTCAAAGGTGGGGCTAGTATGGTATTTCACGGCATGGGCGATTGGGACGTCGAAAACATCATGCGGTATCCGCAAAATATGTTTGCCTCCGATGCCTCCATTCGGGTGTATAACTTTGGTGTGCCTCACCCGCGCGGCTACGGCACCAACGCCCGCGTGTTGGGTTACTACGTACGTCAAAAAAAAATCATCCCCTTGGAAGAAGCCATTCGCCGCATGACTTCATTGCCCGCCCAAAAATTCAAGCTGGCAGAGCGAGGCCTGCTTCAATCTGGCCGTGTGGCCGATGTACTCGTATTTGATGAAAACACCATCATTGATGTTTCTACCTACGACCGTCCCCATCAATATTCACGCGGGATGAAGTACGTCATCGTCAACGGGGAATTGGTTGTAGAAAATGAAAAACATACGGGGCGACGGGCTGGAAAGGTATTGCGGAAAGGGGAGTAGGTTTCTGCCCTATTTTCTTTGTCGAACCCTACATTTTTTTCATAATGCTGAGGCTTTAATTGCTTCTCATACAGGCTAGAGGCGCAAATCTGGTATGTATTCGGTATTTTGCTAGTAAGTCAGATAAATATTGTATCTTGATACAATTACCATTAACTAAATTGGTGTAGGTAAGATATAAGAAAATTAGCAAATTCGTTCTATAATTATGGCTGCCCGTTATCGCTTATGAAAATTAGATTGGCTTTTATTGCTTTGTTTTACACGGTAAGCATTGGATTGACGGCCCAAAACCGGATAGTCGACAGTCTGCGGCATTGGCTGGCTACGCATCCCGTCCAAGACAGCGCGCGTGTCGTGACACTCCATCGGTTGGCCTATCGCCTTTCTGAAATTGACCAAACTACCGCGTGGCGCTACGCCAATGAAGCCAATCAGCTTGCCAAAAAACTCAATAACAACACCAATATCGGCCAAAGTTTTATCAATTACGCCATTCTGGAGTCGTTGGAAGGGAATTATGCCAAAGGGCAGGAATACTATCTTACGGCGTTGAAGATTTTTGAACAGACGGGGTGGGAGCGTGGTAAAGCGATTTGCCTGAACAATATTGCCGAAAATTACAAAAGCATGAATCAACTTGATAAGGCGTTAGATTATACTTTTCGCGCTTTGGAGTTGAATAAAAAAAAGAATGAAATACGGGGAATGGCGGTTAATCACGAGCAAATCGGCGACTTATATCGTCGAATGGGCCGCTACGAAGAATCGTTGAAGTACTTAGAACAAGGCCTAAAATTGGCGGAGCAAGCCGACCAAAATTACCAGATATTGCCGCAGGTTTTATTGGGCATTGCCCGAAATTACAACGACCGTCGGGAGTTTTCTACGGCGCTTTGGTACATGAGGAAGGCTACGCAGCAAAGTCAACAATACGGCGAAAAACTACTCCAAATTCAGTGTTATGAAGAATCTGCGAAGACGTTCAGGCTTCAACAGAAACTCGACAGCGCCAAAGTGTATTTTCAAAAAGCCCTCGACGCGGCTAACCAGTTTGGGTCCATTGTAGAAATCGCACATATCAATCGAGAAATGGCGGAGTTAGAAGAAATGAAAGGCGACTATAAAGAGGCGTTGGGCTATTTTCAGGAGTACAAAACACTGAGCGACTCGATTGAACGGAAAAAGAATGTGGTTCGTGCCGAACTGGTTGAATTGAAATATACTGCCTTCGAGAAAGACAAAGAAAATCAGCGCCTCAAACAAATCAAGGCCTCGCAAGAAGCAGAATTGAAGAGCCAAACCTATTGGATTATTTCGTTGGCGTCGGTTATTGTAATGTTGATGGGGGTTTTGAGTTATGCATTTTATAGAAACCGGCTGAAACAAATTCGCGATGCCCAAAAAGCACAAGCGGAAACCATTCGTCAAATGCAGTTGTCCGACCGAATTAGGAGTCAAATTGCGCGCGATTTACACGATGATTTGGGCGCAACGCTGAGTGGAGTAGCGATGTTGAGTCAAGCGGCCAAACGCCAACTGAAGGACAAAGATGAACAGCTAAAAGAACTGTTGGACTTGATAAGCATTAACTCGCAACGAACCGTGAGTACGATTCGGGACATCATCTGGACCACTCGCCCCATGAATGATAGCCTGGAAAGTATCACCACCAAGATGAAAATTTTTGCGTCAGAAATGCTTGAACCAAAGCACATTCACTACGATTTTTGTATTTCAGAAGAATTAAAAGGCTATAAGCTTCCGTCCAATCAACAGTATAATTTTTACCTTATTTTTAAAGAAGCCATCAACAATGCCGCCAAATATGCGCAGGCAGGGAATGTTTGGATAAAGATTTGCAGAAAAAACCAGCAACTTCATCTTGAGATTAAGGATGACGGGATAGGCTTTGACAAAGAAGCTGTGAAAGGCAGCGGCAATGGGCTTTTTAACATGGAAAAACGGGTGGAAGAACTTGACGGTAGCATGGTGGTGCAATCAGCACCCAATCAGGGCACAATCATCGAACTCACTTTACCCCTCGCTACTCCTTTGGTATTTACTGAAAGAACGTTTGTTGAAGTGGGATAGAACTCACAAAAGGGACTAGAAAAAGCGCCTCGATGTACGTTTCCCTGCGAAGAACCTTTGGACAGAACGAGTTATTATTTGTTGCATTGAGGAGAAAACAGTAGGTTGCGCTTTAGAAATGTATAAAAAATACGCCATGACCTCGCTTTCGGCCGTTATTATTACCGTTAACCAAGAAAAGAAAATCGCTAAAACGATTGAAGCCCTTAAAGCCCTCACCGATGATATTGTAGTTGTGGATTCTGGCAGCACTGACCTTACCCGAAAAGTAGCTCGGGCGGCGGGAGCTAATGTGCTCGAACGACCTTGGACTGGGTATTCTGAGCAGAAAAACTTTGGAAATCAGTGGGCAAAACACGATTGGATTTTATCTGTAGACGATGACGAAGTAGTAAGCCCGGAGTTAATCGAAAGCATAAAACAGGCCTTCACTCCCGCCCCAGAGGCAGATGCCTATGATTTGCCTTTCAGAACGGTTTTTGCGGGGAAGTTGATTCGCTTTGGTGGTTGGAATCCAGAATCACACATCCGAATTTTTAACAGAAAAAAGATTCAGTGGAATACTGACGCGGTCCATGAAGGCTTGACGCTCAAACCAGAGCATATCATTAAAAAACTAACGGGGTACGTACATCACTATACCGTTGATACACCCGAACAATTTGTCGCCAAAACCGACCGATACAGTACACTTTTTGCCGAAAAAGGGCGAAAAATAGGCAAAAAAGCTTCTTTTATTAAAGTCTACCTCAGTCCAGCGTTTCGTTTCTTGGTAGAATATATCTTCAAATTTGGCTTTTTAGATGGATATTATGGTTGGTTTATTGCCAAAGAAAACGCCCGTTACACGTATTTGAAGTACCAAAAGCTAAGGTAGGAGCGGGGCTCGCCTTCGCCTAATTCTTAGGTGTTTTGAATTATAGGACAGCATAAAAAAAGCATCAGACGGTTTGAACGGGGACGCCCAGTCCGTCTGACGCCTAAATAAGATAGGAGAAATTATGAATTTATGCTTTCACTACCCATCCAAAAGGGTCTTCTGTTTTTCCAGTACGGAGGTCGGTTAAAAAGTTTTTAACGCGCGCAACAAATGAATCTTCGGTCACGGCAGGAAGTTCGTAGTCGGTTCCTTCAAAGCCGATTACGCCAAACGGCGACACCACCACGGCAGTTCCTGCCCCAAAAGCCGCCTCTAAACGGCCTTCTTTAAGCGCATCTATGATTTCTTTCACGGCTACTTTACGTTCTTCTACAGGTACTCCCCAATGACGGGCAATATCTACGATGCTTTTGCGGGTCACACCGTTGAGGATGGTATCGGAAGTAGCAGGCGTAATGAGTTTGCCATCCATGAAAAACATCACGTTCATCGTTCCTGATTCTTCTACATACTCGTGGTCGCGGGCGTCCGTCCAGATAATTTGGTCGTAGCCTTGTTGTTGGGCCAATTTGGCAGGATACAACGAGCCGCCATAATTACCCGCACATTTGGCAAAACCTACGCCACCTTCGGCCGCGCGGATGTAGTGCTGCTCCACTTTCACGCGTGGAGGTTTTGAGTAGTATTTTCCTACTGGGCTGGTAAAAATGATAAACTTGTAGGTATCTGAAGGTCTTACACCAATATAGGCATCGGTAGAAAACATATACGGACGAATATAAAGCGAAGTATCTGGGGCAGTAGGAATCCAAGCCGCATCTGTACGGAGCAATTCGGTGAGGCCGCCCATGAAAATTTCTTCGGGGACTTCTGGCATGCACATACGCGTGGCCGACTTGTTAAAACGCGCCCAGTTGTCCAACGGACGGAACATCAGTGGCTCACCTGCTTCGTTTTTGTAGGCTTTCATTCCTTCAAAAATTGCTTGTCCGTAGTGGAGAGCGGCAGTGGCGGGGCTGAGGCTGAGGTTGGCATAGGGGACAATTTGAAGGTTGGTCCATTCACCGTTAATATAATCGGCGACAAACATGTGGTCTGAATAATGGCGACCAAATACCAAATTGTCGAAATCTACTTCATGGATACGCGAAGCTTCTACGCGTTTGATTTCCATGGCCAATGTGTCCGTTGTCATTGTGTTGGTGGTTTTACTGTATGTAAGCAATTATTGTATCTGATTTCTAAGTATCAACTGTTCTGTATCAGCACTTAGTGTGCCAAAAGGTCAAAATTAGTTGTCAATGCAAATATTTTTATTTTTCGGCGAAAAGACAAGAAAATATCAGTTTAGTTATCAAAAAAATGAATTGGGCTCGTAGGGGCAGGCCTTGCATCTGCCCTTTTGTACCGTTGCGTCTGCCCTTACGAGGATTTACGGCCCGCCCATTTTATTTCTTCTATTCCCAATTCCTGTGCCATTTTTCGTGAAAGCACAAATAAATAATCAGAAAGACGGTTTAAGTACCGAATCACCTCGGCTTCAACGGGTTCAGATTCATTGAGTGCAATGACCAAACGCTCGGCTCGCCGGCACACCGTACGGGCCACGTGCCCAAACGAGACCGAAGGATGCCCTCCTGGCAGAATAAACGAGCGCATGGGCTCAAGTACGGTGTTCATTTCGTCCATGGCAAGCTCCAATGCGACGATGTCTTCTTCGTGGAGGTCAGGGATAAAGTGTTTTTTGTTGTCAGGCTCGGAGGCCAAAATGGAGCCAATCGTAAAGAGGCGGTCCTGAATATATTTTAAAAAGTCGCGGCGTACTTCATTCACGGGTTGGTCGCGGACTAAGCCGATGTAGGAATTAAGCTCATCTACCGTGCCGTAGGTATCGATTCGTAAATCTGCCTTACTGATGCGCGTCCCGCCCACGAGTGAAGTGGTGCCTTTGTCACCCGTTTTTGTATAAATTTTCATGTATTTTTGGTACGGCTGGTCAATCATTCTTTGTTCGACTTGCCTGTTTTTAGTGTTCCAACAAACTAATGGGTAAAACGGTTTAATTCTCCTTAAAACATGTAAATTGAAGATTGAAATAAAGAGGTTTACCCCAATCCAAAATACGATGATAGAAACTGCTTTTCAAATCGCTAATGCGCTCGTATTGCCCCAATGGCTTCTGATGATTGTTGCGCCGCGTTGGCGCGTTACGCAGTGGCTGGTGCGCTCGTACCTGATTCCCGTTTCGCTGGCGTGCCTATACGCATATTTTATTTTCAGCGGTGGGCCGTTGAATTTCAATGACTTCAGTACGTTTGAGGGGGTCAAAAGTTTATTTTCTAAAGGAGGCGACGGCGCAGTGTTGGCTGGGTGGATTCACTATTTAGCGTTTGATTTGGTAGCAGGAAGCTTTGTGTTGAAAGACTCCCAAGAGAAAAATATCCCGCACGGGTGGATTGTACTACCGCTTTTTTTCTGCTTTATGTTGGGACCGATTGGATTACTGGCGTATTGGGTTATTCGGACGATGAAGACGCGGCAGGCAAATTGATTTTTTTGTAAATTACTGATACGGGCAATTTTACGTTTAGGGCTGGAAAATCAATGGTTTCTTTCAAATCGCTGTAGAAATCTACGTACCAACGTTTTCCTTCGCGGTTGAAAACTTCTACCAAACATTCCTCTTGTTCGATGATTAAATAATATTGTAACGTTGGGATTTGCGTGTATTCAGCTAATTTGGTTACACGATCCGTGTTAATACTGCTTTCCGACAATACCTCAACAATAAAAATTGGTTCGGTTGCGTATTTTTTTTGATTACCGCTTTCGTGAAAAATGAAAAAATCAGGAATTCTAAACGCTTTTCCTCCTTTTACTTGCAGTTTTACAGCATTTTGAACAAAAATAAAAGGTTGGTCTTCTAAAAGACCACGCAGATAAAAATGAATATTACCCGCAATTTGATTGGCAGTTACTGATTCTCCCGACATTTCGATAATTTCTCCGTTTACGTACTCAAAACGCCCCGTATTTTGCTCACAGAAAGCAAAGTATTCTTCGACGGTATATGTTTTTACGGCTATTGTTTCCATCACAACTTACTTTGTTTCTTCAAAAATACGCCTTCTTCTTTAGATGAGCAACTATTAGATTTTCCCCCTTTTTGCCTTATTGTACTAAAATCGAAACCGAAAATTTCAACGAAAGATAATGGAAAATGAACTCCGCAGCCAGGACTGGTTTGGCAAAGAAGGTAAAGACGGTTTTATTTACCGCAGTTGGATGAAAAACCAAGGCCATGCGCCGCACCAATTTAAGGGAAAACCCGTGATTGGTATTTGTAATACGTGGTCGGAAGTAACACCTTGCAACGGCCACTTTCGAGACTTAGCCCAAAGTGTTAAAAACGGTATTTACGAAGCGGGTGGTTTTCCGTTGGAATTTCCAGTGATGTCTTTGGGGGAAACCCTTATTCGTCCTACGGCCATGCTGTATCGCAATCTGGCGAGTATGTCGGTCGAGGAAAGTATTCGAGCCAATCCTTTCGATGGGATTGTCTTATTGACGGGTTGCGACAAAACCACCCCTTCGCTCATCATGGGGGCCGCGAGCGTTGATTTACCCACGATTGTATTGCCTGGTGGGCCGATGTTGGCGGGGCGTTTTCAAGGCAAAGCCATCGGTTCGGGCACCGACGTATGGCGGTTTGCCGATGACCTCAAAACGGGTAAAATGACTCCCGAAGAATTTGAAGAAGCAGAGAGTTGTATGAGCCGTAGTATTGGTCACTGCTCTACGATGGGTACGGCTTCTACCATGGCGACCATGGCCGAAGCTCTGGGCCTTACACTACCCGGGCTGTCGGCGATTCCTGCCGCTGATTCGCGTAAGAAAATGAATGCCCACATGACGGGAATGCGCATTGTAGAAATGGTCAAAGAGAATCTGACACTTTCAAAAATATTGACCAGAGAAGCCTTCGAAAATGCTATTATGCTCAATGCGGGCGTGGGAGGCTCTACAAATTTTGTGTTGCACTTGCTGGCCATCGCGGGCCGGGTAGGCGTAGACTTGACGTTGGACGACTTTGACCGCGTAGGTTCACGAATGCCGTTTTTATTGAATGTAATGCCTTCTGGTAAATACCTCATGGAAGATTATTTCTACGCAGGTGGCTTGCAGGTGGTCATTAATGAAATGAAGGAGCATTTACACAAAAATGTAATAACCGTAAATGGTAAATCGCTGATTGATAATTCATTAAATGCCAAAAACTGGAATCCTGACGTGATTGCATCGGGAGAGTCGCCGATTTTGGAAGAAGGAGGGATTGCGGTTATTAAAGGTAATTTGTGCGAAAATGGCGCGGTTATTAAACCTTCGGCGGCTTCGGCGCATTTGATGAAGCACAAAGGTCGGGCTGTGGTGTTTGAGTCGATTGAAGATTATCATGCTCGTATCGAAGACCCAGAACTGGATATTGACGAGACTTGCGTAATGGTCCTTAAAAACGTAGGGCCAAAAGGTTATCCAGGAATGCCTGAAGTTGGTAACATGGCGTTGCCTAAAAAACTGTTGGAAAAAGGAGTGACGGACATGGTGCGTATTTCTGATGCCCGCATGAGTGGAACGGCCTACGGAACGGTGTTATTACACGCTTCTCCTGAAAGTGCCATCGGTGGTAATTTGGGATTGGTTGAAAACGGCGACATCATCGAAATTGACATTCACGAACGCTATATTCACTGGCACGTTTCAGACGATGAAATCGCACGCCGCCGAGCCGCTTGGACGCCGATTGATTTGGGCTACAACCGCGGCCACAATAAGCTTTACATTGAGCACGTGACCCAATCGCACGAAGGTTGTGATTTTGACTTTTTGATTGGTAAATCAGGGCACAAAGTGAGTAGAGAGTCGCATTAAATAAAGAGGCTTGTATTGTTAGGCGTCGGACAGTTTCAAACTGTCCGACGCTTTTTTTATCCCCTGCCCAAGCCTGCTCCTTATCCAGTGGGTGTAGTTCGGGCCGCAGCGGGTAAAAAAGGTTTATAAGATATTGGTTTTCAATAGGCTTTGGTGAAAATCGTGGTCGTAGTGTGCCACCATGACCCGTAACGCCCGCAAATCTAAGTGAGGGCCTTATGTGGGTAGAAATCAATTCTCTCTGAAAAATTTTGGCATAAGTTGTATCTTTCTGATGGGCCTTACTGTATTCCTCAAATAGGACTAACTCCTGCCACTATATAGTATCATCAAGGTAGGATGGTGAGTAGATTTGAAGGATAGAAAGGTTTGATTATAAGCAGTTTAGTAAGTAGCAATTTTAAATCAAAACAGTATTATGTTCAACTACCGCAGTACGCTTTTGTCCGTCATTTTGGGGGCAATACAGTGTGTCACCTTCGGTCAGGAAGCACAGTCCGCCAAATTGAAAGATTTCCGTCTGAATTACCTGCAACGTACGGAACTGTCAGAGGATGTTCAACAAGTCAAATTGAAAGATTATCGCCCAGTCTCAATTTACAAAACACCCCAATCAAAAATTCCGAAAGCCAAATACCCGGCGATAGATCTGCACACCCACGATAATCCTAAAAGCGATGCTGAAGTGGATAGGTGGGTACAGCTCATGGATGAAGTAGGGATTGATAAGTCAGTCATTTTATCATATAGTACGGGAGCCACTTTTGACGCCATGGCGCGTAAATACGCCCGTTATCCCAATCGTTTTGAGGTATGGTGTGGGTTTGACTATACTGGAATGGACCAACCTGATTGGTCGCAGCGGGCGGTGGCAGAATTGGTACGCTGCTACCAATCAGGTGCGCGCGGGGTGGGGGAGTTGGGCGACAAAGGTTTGGGGGAATTGTACTCTAAACCAACTCCGGGACGTGGTATGCACATCAACGACCCCCGTATGAAACCCCTATTGATGAAGTGTGGGGAACTGAGAATGCCCATCAGTATTCACGTAGCGGAGGATGCTTGGATGTACTTGCCGCCCGACTCTACCAATGACGGTTTGATGAACGCTGCCAAATGGCGGGTGGATATGACCAAAGAGGGTATTTTGAATCATGATCAGTTGATTACTACGCTTGAAGAGGCTGTGCGCGACAATCCCCGCACGACTTTTATCGCTTGTCACCTGGCTAACTGCAATGCTGATTTGAGTCAATTGGCGAGGCTACTGGATGCGTATCCCAATTTGTATGCAGATATATCAGCCCGGTTTGCCGAATTTGCCCCGATTCCGCGCTTTGCCAAGGCATTCATGGAAAAATATAGCGATCGGTTGGTCTATGGTACCGACATGGGCTTCTCGCGCGATATGTATCTTACCACGTTCAGAATCCTTGAATCGGCCGACGAACACTTTTACGAGCACAATCGGTTTGGATACCATTGGCCTTTGTATGGGTTGTCGTTAAGCCCCAGAACGCTAAAAAAAATATACCAAACCAACGCCCAAAAAATATTAAGGAGATAGTGATTATGCTGACACAACCCAAGCCATAATTCCTTCTTTCAACGCATAGGTCGAAGAACGAATCTGTTGAATATTCAAACTTCGTAAAACATGGTCAATCAGCACCACACCGGGTACAATCATATCCACCCGTAACTCAATCATACCCGGAATGGTCATGCGATCATGGTGGCTCTGGGTAGTGAGGAGATGGTAAGCGCGGTAGAATTCTTCCGTTGCAATTTCAAAACCTGTTTGTGATGGATTGGGTAAATGGCCCAGTCGGTGCATAAAATCCATGTCAACCAACGTATCAAATGAACCTGAGGAGCCGACCAGCGTTTGGGGGGCGTATTGGTGAGCGGCATTGACCAGCGGTAAAAGCTGTTCTTGAAAATAATCATTCATTCGTCGAATTGCCGACGGCGATATGGGGTCAGTAAGCACAAATTGCTCCAGCAACCGCTGTCCGCCTATTTCAAAACTTTGTTTCCAAAAGATACGCGAAGCATTGCAAATGATAAACTCAACGCTGCCTCCGCCGATGTCCATGATAACGGATATTTTCTCGCCTAACGCAATTCCTTGTCGGACGCCGTGGTAGATTAATTCCGCTTCTCGGTCGCCCGAAATGATGTCAATCGTGATTTCTGTTTCATTTTTGACCGTTGCGCAAAATTCTTTCGCATTTTTTGCGTTTCGAATCGCGCTGGTGCCAATGGCCTTGGTGTTGGAAAGTTCAACGCCAAATTCATTTATTCTTTGACGAAATTGACTTAGCACATTTAACGCGCGTTGGGTAGCTTCTTCGGTGATAATGCCCTGATTAATACCTGCTTTGCCTATCTTGGCGGGGATTTGAGTCTTAAATAGGGGGATAATTCCGTCAGGATTTTGTTCAATAATCAACAAATGGAAAGTATTGGTTCCAAGGTCAATAATGGCGTACTTCATGGATTGGAAAGGGGTATTTTTGCGGAGAATGTAAATAACTGAAACAAAAACACAAATAAAGTTGATTTTTTAGAAGCAGACTTTTATTTTTGCAATCCGTTTCAAAATAGATATAAACATAAACACATATGCTCGTCGTACAAATCAAAGAAAACGAATCAATTGACAAGGCACTCAAACGTTTCAAAAAGAAATTTGAAAAGACCGGAGTTTTGAAAGAATTGCGTTCACGCTCTGCTTTCGAAAAGAAATCAGTGAAACGTCGTCAGCAAGTGATTCATGCCTCTTACGTGCAGAAAATGCGCGAGGGCGATGAACTATAAGCGATTATAAAGTCATTTCATATATATCAAGGCACTGCGATTCGTCACAGTGCCTTTTTCGGCTTCTATATATCAGCTTTTCTGAAGGGTTTTACATCTATTTTCTCCCATACTTTGCCAGTTACGTAGGGGTCGTTTTGAAGCCACTGGTTGAGCCCTGTTTCATCTTCAAAGTCAACCACCATCATTGACCCAATCATCTTTCCATCAGGGTCTAATAAGGCTCCGCCTAAGACAAAGTTTCCAGTAGATTTCAACTGTTTTGCGCCATCAAAGTGATTGGGCCTGACGGCCATGCGGCGTTCGAGGGCTTGTTCATCGGTAAAATCGTAGGCATGAATTACGTAAAGCATACATCGAAAGGGGTTATATGTGAAGGTTTATTTGTGGTCAGAATAGAATTGAAAAAGGGTTAGAAATCAGGGAAAACCCATCTATTTCTAACCCTTTATGGTATGATACTGAAATGCTTATTTTGCTTCGGTTTCGCTGGTCGCTTCTTCCTCTTTCTCTTCTTTGACCTGATCGTTGCTGTTTTCAGTGTTCATGTAGGCTTGATATACCGTCTCTCTTTCGAAAGGCCGCTTGCCTATCAGACGCTCTAAGTCACTTTGGAACAGGATTTCTTTTTCCAACAATTCTTTGGCGATTACTTCCAGCGCTTCGCGGTGCTCAGAGAGCAAGGCATGACAGCGGTCATAGGCCTGCGCAATGATTTTTCGCATTTCTTCGTCAATCATGCGAGCGGTTTCTTCCGAATAAGGCTTGTTGAAAGAGTACTCAGACTGCTTGGAATCATAGTAGGACATGTTACCGATTTTGTCGTTCAGACCGTACACCGTTACCATGCTGTGTGCCAATTTGGTTACGCGTTCCAAGTCGCTGAGTGCGCCCGTAGATACCTTGCCAAACACGACATCTTCGGCGGCGCGGCCCCCCAACGTCATACACATTTCGTCCATGAGTTGCTCGGTACGGTATAGATACTGCTCACGCGGTAGGTACTGAGCGTATCCTAATGCCGCTACACCACGCGGTACAATCGTTACTTTAACCAATGGGTCAGCGTGCTCCAAGAACCAACCTGCTACCGCATGGCCTGCTTCGTGGTAAGCTACGATTTTCTTTTCGTCAGGTGAGATAAGTTTGTTCTTTTTCTCCAAACCTCCAATCACCCGGTCCATTGCATCCTGAAAGTCCTGCATGGTCACTTCTTCACGATCACGACGGGCCGCAATTAGGGCGGCTTCGTTGCACACGTTGGCGATTTCAGCTCCTGCAAAACCAGGCGTTTGAGCGGCCAGTTTTTTAGGGTCTACATCAGGAGAAAGCTTTATAGGCTTCAAGTGAACTTTGAAAATAGCCTCACGACCAATGATATCGGGTTTATCAACCGAAATCTGGCGGTCAAAACGACCAGGACGCAAAAGCGCAGGGTCAAGTACATCGGGACGGTTGGTGGCCGCCATGATGATAATTCCTGAATCGGTCGCGAAACCGTCCATTTCTACCAACAGGGAGTTCAACGTATTTTCGCGCTCATCATTGGCACCGGGCATCGCACCCCGACCACGTGAACGGCCCACGGCGTCAATCTCGTCAATAAAGATAATACAAGGTGCTTTTTCTTTGGCTTGCTTAAATAAATCGCGCACACGAGCTGCACCCACACCGACAAACATTTCCACAAAATCAGACCCTGAAAGGGAGAAGAAAGGAACGCCAGCTTCGCCCGCTACCGCTTTTGCGATGAGGGTTTTACCCGTACCGGGAGGGCCTACCAATAAAGCACCTTTCGGGATTTTTGCCCCTAATTTGGTGAATTTACCAGGGCTTTTTAGGTAATCAACAATCTCTTTGATTTCCTCTTTGGCTTCTTCCAGACCAGCAACATCATTAAAGGTTATTTTAACTTTGTTTTCAGCATCAAAAAGTGTGGCACGTGACCGACCAATGTTGAATATCTGACCACCCGGACCACCGCCGCCTGTCATGCGGCCAAGCAAAAAATACATGGCCAAAATCATGATAATCAAGAAGCCCCAAGTGCTCAGAAAGCCTGTCCAGTCGCTGCGGCGATCAAAATCATAGTCGATTGAATCGCTATCAGGTTTTAGTTTTTGGAAGTCATCCAAAAATTTATCGGCCGAGGTAACTTCAAACTGAAATTGGGGGCCTCCGTTGCTAAAATAAGGCTTATCGGCAAACAAAGCGCGGTATTTAGGGTCTTCCAGCGCTTTGGGTGTAAGCGTTACTTCCACAAATTCGTTATTGACAATGACGATATTTTGCACTTCGTGTGCTTGAACCATCTTCTCAAATTTCTTTTGGGTAATCGGCCTTACCGCAGTATTTTTACTGAAGAAGGTAATCCCCAAAATTGCTAACACCAATGCCGCAATAATCCACCCCTGATACCCGGAACGGCGCGGATTGCGGTTATTGGAGTTGAGCGGATTTCCATTGTTTTCGGACATAATAATTGAAACGTTAACGGTTAATGGTTAATAATTAATCGTTGAGCCGGTCAAAAACCAATGAAAATGGGTTGATGTTGCGGGGACGAAAAACAATTAACAAATGGATTATTGTAAACAGGTATGGTTTATTGTACGTGTAAGGTTTGAGTTTTTTGCGTACAATGAGAAAACACTATTTTTATCTCTAATGTTCAATCAGGCAAATTCCTCCTCGACGTGGGTAACTTTGGCATCACCCCAGAGTTGTTCCAATCCGTAGAATTCACGACGTTCTTTCTTGAAAACATGGACCACAACATCCACATAATCAATCAATATCCATTCTTTGGCTTCACGCCCTTCACGCTGCCAAGGCAATGAGTTCGTGATTTTTTGCACTTCATCTTCGACAGAATCGGCGATGGCGTCTACTTGGGTATCGGAGTTACCGGTACAAATAACAAAGAAGTCTGTAATGGAGTTTTTTATTTCGCGCAGGTCCATCACTACGATGTCTACTGCTTTCTTTTCCTGCATTCCCTTCACAACCAGCTGGCACAGTTCTTCTGAAGATATAATGTTTGATTTGCGTTGTTTCATGCGTAAGTTTTAAATTGCATCAATTCAATTCTAAAATTAAAAAATTTTGTACAAAAGTAAGCCCAAAACCCTGTTTATTGGAAAAAAAATACTTTATCTGCCATCTTGTCAGTCGACTAACGACGAAGCGGCTGATTTGTTGCGCCAAGGCCAAGGCTTGGAAGGGGCGGTTGTCATAACCGATTACCAGACGGCAGGGCGCGGCCAACGCGGTAATCAGTGGCTCGCTAAGCCTGGCGAAAATTTTACGCTATCCGTGATTTTACGCCCCCATTTTTTGATGGCAAATGAACAGTTTCGGTTAAACATTGCGGTGTCGCTGGGAGTTTTTGATTTTTTACTTCCTTACATGGGGCCTCTCCTAAAAATAAAATGGCCCAACGACATCTACGTAAACAATCAAAAATTAGGTGGAATCTTAATTGAAAATACATTACAGGGAAATCGCCTGGAAAGTTCAGTCGTTGGAATCGGCCTGAATATCAATCAGCTTGATTTTGAAGAAGGCCGGGCCACTTCACTGCGGTTGATGCTCGGAAAGGAGTTTTCATTGGAGTCGCTTCTTCCCGAATTGTTGACTTCCATTGAAAAAAACTATCTTTTATTGCGTAATCGAAAGTATGACCTCCTGAAAACACGTTATTTGCAGCATCTTTTTCGTTATCAGGAGCCGCACTTATTTCAACGATTAGGGGAAGAGATAGAAGGGGTGATTGTGGGAGTAGCCGAAACGGGGCATTTGGCGGTTCAAATCAATAATAAACTTGAATATTTTGATTTTAAGGAAATCAGTTATGTATTTTAATCAAATGCGTTTTGTCTTGGGAATGTGTTTTTTAATCACCTCCTGTAATTCTTCCACGCCCGATTATGTCCCCAAGCCCAAAGGCTACCCGCGTATGGATTTGCCTCCCCAAACCTACCAAGCCCTGAAGGAAGACCATCCTTACACGTTTGAATATTCCAAAAGTGCGGTGATTTTGCCCGATACCTTCCGGATGGCGGAGCCGCATTGGATTTTTGTGGCGTACCCTTCCTTAAATGCTAGTATTCAGTTGACGTACAAGCCTGTACAAAACAATCCGCAGCGCTTGTCGGGATTTATCAATGATGCATATCGACTGGCGGGAAAACATCAGGTAAGGGCCACTGGGATTAGGGAGCAGGTAATCAAAACAAAATCGGGCCAAACGGCGGTGGTGTTTGATTTGGCGGGAGATGTGCCAAGTTATACCCAGTTTTTTACGACGGATTCTTCCACGCATTACCTGCGGGGGGCGCTTTATTTTACTGTTGCCGACAAGCAAGATTCCCTTAAGCCCGCCATTGATTTTCTCAGAAAAGATGTCATGCACCTGCTCAATACCCTGAAATGGAAAAAATAAAGGTTGCCGTTGGGCAACCCTGAGTATAGTAGAACAATCGTGTTCAAAAACTCGCCAATGTCTAGCTATTAAAACACCTTAGTTAAGAGGCTGTAGGCCATGAGTTTATCTTTGCGATATGTTTCGGAGCGGACATCCCACAACACATTTGGGGCGCGGAAACTGACCACTTGAAAATCAAAAGATATATTCATGATGGTTTTGGTGCTTACGGTCATATCGGAAGTTACCTTGTAGGCGTTGAAAGTACCCGCTGGAACGGTGATATTTTCCTGTGCCACTACTTTCCGATTTTTCATCGACATAGAGTAGTTAAGCATCATTCCTCCGCCCATTTCGCCTTGCCCTTTCAGTTCGGCATCTTTCAGCGTGGCACCGACGGTATAATTATCGGTGTAAATAAGGTCGGTGGAAGTAAAGGTCATTTTGGCATCTTTGAGCATGGGATTTTCTTGGCCCGCCATCATTGCCGTCATATCTACCATCAATTCATTGCCTTTGCAAGCACACTTATAATTGTTGGTAGCTTGAAGTTTGTCTTTGGCATCGAAGTTTTGCATTTCCATTGACATAAGCGTGGTGCCATTTTCGGTGCTTACGTTTTTGACGGTGTACACTACTTTTCCTGTAGGTTTATCCTTGGCGTTGTACGTGACCATTTCGTAGCCCATTCCTGCTTTCATGTTTACGCCCATGCACATTTGGGCCTGAATGCGCGTACTGATTACAGTTGTGATTAAGATGAGACTGAGCAATGCGTATTTTTTCATTAGAAAATTGGGGGAAAAATGAATAATAACCCAAATTTAAAAAACTATCCATATCATACTAACCATTCCGACCAACGTAATGATTTTACATAAACTGCTCAACGCTCCGAACTCCCGTTTGGTATCTGCATAAACCAAGCGATATACCAACCAACTGATTAGTAATGCCAAGCCCACGAACATCCAACCCAAGCGCGGATTGTTGAGCCAATGCGCCGCCGCAAAAAGACTAGGAATAAACAAACCAATGAGAAGGTAAAGAAAGAGTTTGGTGCGCGGAATTCCCCAAATAATGGGCAATGTGCGGCAACCGTGCGATACATCGCCCCGTACATCTTCCATGTCTTTGATGATTTCCCGAATCATCGTAATTCCGAAAGCAAAAAGGGCGTATAGAAGGACTAAGTTACGATTTTGAGGATAGTAAACGGCCAAAATTAATAGCGAAAGGGCGGTCAATAAAGAAACGATAAGATTACCGATAAAAGGGCGTTTCTTAAAATATGAAGCGTAAAACCAAAGCAGTGTTACGGACAAAACGCTGATTAAAAAAATCCATTTTCCCACCCATAACCCCAATAAACAGCCCACAAAACTCAGTACCTGATGGGCCCCCATGGCCACGCGACGCTTGAGGTAGCGGCCGATAATCACCCGGTCGGGTTTATTGATGAGGTCTATTTTTATGTCAAAATAGTCGTTTATGATATAGCCCGCCGCTGCAATAAGTACGGTAGAAAGACTAATAAAAAAAATAGTAGCCTCGCCCAAAATCGACCGCCAATCTTGGGTTGGGCCAACCAGAAAAATCCGCGTCATGTACTGAGTTACGGCGATAATCAGGAGATTGGGCCAGCGGATAAGCCGCAGAAAACCAAGCACTACGTCTTTTATGGTTAGTCGTTTTTTCAATGAGAAATGGAGTATGGAGGATGATGGATTTGGGTTTCAACTCTGTACGAAACACTAAAAAATTTTGAAGCGTTTCGCGAGTTCACAAAATCTTTACATGCACTAAGGAGAAAAAGTTGGATTTTTTTTGTTGTAATTATAAATCAGTCCATCTAACGCTCCGTTTACGAATGAAAATAGGAATAGTTTGTTATCCCACCTTTGGGGGTAGTGGTGTAGTAGCCACCGAGTTAGGCAAAGCCCTGGCTGCGGTTGGCCATGAAATCCACTTTATCACATATTCGCAACCTACCCGCCTCGATTTTTTTGGCGAAAATATCTTTTATCACGAAGTTCATATCCCCAATTATCCGCTTTTTCAATACGCTCCTTATGAATCTGCGCTTTCGAGCGCCATGGTTAATGTAGTAAACGACGAAAAACTGGATGTGTTGCACGTGCATTACGCCATTCCGCACGCTTCGTCGGCGTATTTGGCAAAACAGATACTGAAATCACAAGGAATTCATATTCCGTTTATCACAACCCTCCACGGAACCGACATTACGTTGGTAGGTCGTGATGCGGCTTTTGGGCCAGTGATTACGTTCAGTATCAATGCTTCCGACGGTGTAACGGCAGTGTCAGAATTTCTCAAAAATGCAACCAACGAGTCATTTCCGATTACCAAAGAAATTGAAGTTATTCCTAACTTTATTGATTTAGATCGGTTTAAAAAGCAGAAAAAAGACCACTTCAAGCTGGCAATTTGTCCTAATAACGAAAAATTGCTCGTTCACACGTCCAATTTTCGTAAAGTAAAACGCATTGAAGATATTGTGTTGATGTTTGACAAACTGCGTCACATTGTTCCTTCCAAGTTGTTGCTCGTCGGCGATGGCCCCGAGCGCAGCCGAATCGAATACATGTGTAAAGAGATGAAATTGATGCACGATGTTCGTTTTCTGGGCAACTTAGACGCTATCGAAGAGGTGTTGTCGGTGGCTGATTTGTTTGTGATGCCTTCCGAAACCGAAAGTTTTGGCTTGGCCGCGCTCGAAGCCATGGCCTGTGAAGTGCCACTGATTACGTCAAATGCGGGTGGCTTGCCCGAACTTAATATTCAGGGTGTGACTGGGTTTATGAGCAATGTGGGCGACATCGAAGACATGGTCAAAAATGCCGCGTACATTTTACAGGAAGAAAACCTCCCCCGTTTCAAAGAAAATGCGCTGGCAAGGGCCAAAGAATTTGATTTGGCCAATATCTTACCGCAATACGAAGCCTATTACGAACGCATCGTGGCCGAAAGTCGGGAGGCCTTGGAAAAAGAGTTAAAGGTCGTAGGCTAAGAAGAATTTCTTAACTTTCGGCCATCAACATTCTTGACCTAACCAAAAAATGAAAAAAAATATCCTGCTGATTGCGCTGTTTGCAGCTTCGTTGACGGCCTGTACGCGTTATTTTATCGCAAAACCCGTCCAACTGCGCCCCATCGCCGTCAGTGATACTGCTTCAGCCCCCTCGGGAGCGCTTTCGCTACAGATTGCTGCGTATTTACAGCCTTACCGCGACAGTTTGGAAACAAACATGAATACGGTATTGGTAAAGTCGCCGCGTCGGCTTTCCAAAGGAGTACCAGAGTCAGAATTAGGGAATTTAATGGCGGATATTTTGCGCGAAATGGGGCAAGAACGCTTGGGTAAACCCGTAGATGTGGCTATTACCAACAGCGGAGGAATCAGAACTGATTTTCCCGCTGGGAATATTACCCTCGGCAATGTGTATGAAGTCATGCCTTTTGACAACGAATTGGTGGCCATCACGCTCTCGGGCGAAACCATGCAGAAAGTGATTGAGTATTTAGCGCAGCGCAAAGAGCCCCAATCGGGCGTGAAATTGGTCATCGACAAAGCGACCAATAAACCGCTGGAGGCCACAATCGGCGGCAAACCGCTGGATTTAAAACAAACCTATACGCTCATCACGAGCGACTACATGGCTGTTAGCAGTGACATGGCGGCTATTGTTAAAAACAATCAGGGTTTTCAGATTCTTCGTTATCTGATGCGCGATGCCATTGCTGATTATTTGCGACGAAAAGGGCAACAAAATCAGGAGCTTAACCCAACAAAAGACGGACGGACCACCGTAAAATAATATCAAGAAATGGAAAGAAGATTATTTCTCAGAAACATAGCAGGTATCGGTGGTGCGGTGGCATTGGGACAATGGCCTTTTGAAACTTGGGCAAACACCAACGCCGAGTCATTGAAAATAACCATTTTGCACACCAACGACCAGCATAGCCGTTTGGAGCCGTTTCCGAAAACGGATCGTTTGGCGGGGCGGGGCGGGGTGGTCAACCGGGCCCGTATTTTAAGCAAAATCAGGTCGGAAGAAGCCAATGTGCTGCTTTTTGATGCAGGAGATATTTTTCAGGGAACGCCTTATTTCAATTTCTACAAAGGCCGTCCCGAGATTGAATTGATGAGCCAAATGGGCTACGACGCAGTTACGATGGGAAACCATGATTTTGACGGCGGTTTAGAGTTGTACGTAAAGCAAATCAAGGAATACGCTAAATTCCCCGTTTTGGTGGCTAACTATGATTTCAAAGGAACGGTCATGGAAGGCTTGGCGCAACCCTACAAAATCTTTACGGTAAAGGGCGTAAAAATCGGTGTTTTTGGCTTGGGAATTGACCCCAAAGGGCTCATTCCTGAAAAACTATTTGGCGGGACCAAATACCTCGACCCCATCAAAACGGCCAACGAAACCGCCACTTTTTTGCGCCAAGAGAAAAAATGTAGTTTGGTGGTGTGCCTTTCGCATTTGGGCTATAAAATGAGTGACGGCGAAATGTCGGATTTGGTGATGGCACCGCAGACCAAAGACATTGATTTAATCATCGGCGGGCATACACATACGTTTCTGAATGAACCTACCGCGTTGAAAAATCTGGTCGGCAAACCCGTGTTGGTGAATCAGGCAGGTTGGGGTGGTGCGAGTTTGGGACGGCTTGATTTTACTTTCGACCGCGTGTCAAAGCAAGTCTTTTTTACCAGTCATAGTGTGTCAATTCAATAAACTTTGATTGTTAAATTGCCTTCCAAAACCCCATTTTTAATTTGATATATATTCAGAAATAGCTATTTTAAGCTATTTTGATTTGATAGACATTTGTTTTGCGTCAAAATTGTATTTTGCGAAAAAACACTTTTTTAGATTCGTCTCCGAATTTGTCGGGATTGGTTACATCCCCTATAATTCTACCAAAAACGAATCACTACAAACTTATTCTCATGAATTCAACTCATCAACTTAAGGTCTCTTCTGAAGTTGGCACGCTGCGCAAACTCCTCATTCACAGTCCTGACCGTGGGTTAGGAAAAGTGGTTCCTTCTAAAGCCCAAGATTGGCTTTTTGAAGATATTGTACACCTCGATACGATGCGGCGTGAGGAGTACGATTATTACGTCAAGATTCTGCTGTATTTCCTTGACCCTGAAAAAGTGAAAGGAAAGTTGAAAGAAATAGACGCTGACGCCTCGCGGTCGTTTTATAAGCCAGGAAATCCTCAGTATTTTAATTCGGATAAGGTCATTGATATTCAGAAACTTTTGACCGAGATTCTGGAAAACGAAACCATCAAGACCAAATTGATTGCGTCAATTTGTGCGGTGGAACGCTGTTCGTTCAAAATACAACATAAACTCAAAGAATACGACGCGTCGGAATTGGCTAAAATCCTGATTTCTGGGTCATTGCCCGATAAATCTATGATTTTTGCGCCCGTTCCCAATTTCATTTTCACGCGTGATATAGGAATCGTCATCAACGATTATGTTTTGTTGAACAAACCAGCCAAAACAGCCCGCACGCGGGAGTCGCTTCTGACGCAGTACATCTTTTTCTACCATTCGATGTTTGAGGTGTATCGTGACAATATCATCGAAATCCCCGACAACGAGCACCATTTTCTGTTGACCGACGATGAGCTAAAAAGTGATTATCTGCGCTCAACCCTCGAAGGCGGCGATGTGATGATGGTAGCACCCCGACATTTATTGATTGGTTGTAGTGAGCGTACCACGCTTTATGCGGCCCAGCAGGTAATGAAAGCGTTGTTTGAACGAAATGTGGTGGATACCATCACCATCGTCAAAATTCCTAAAAAGCGGGATTATATGCACATTGATACGGTATTTACGCAGGTAAAACGCAATATGTGGGTGTTGTTGGGAGCGATTGCGCGGCAAGGTGACGAAGCAAAAAAACGGGATGTGCTGCATTTTTTTGCCCCCAAAGAAGACCCTGACCGCCTGCAAATTATGCAGTTTAATAAAGGTTGGGAAAACAAACCGACCGAAATTGAAAATTTGGAAGACTTGTTGACCGACATCAGCAAAAATGACTTGGGGTGTGCAGAACCAGTGCAATTTATTTATTCGGGAAACAACGAATTTCCTTTTGGCGCACGTGAACAATGGACTGATTCCTGCAATTTACTGGCGCTCAAAGACGGCGTTGTGATAGGCTATGACCGTAACGACAAAACACTGGAGGCGTTTCGGACGGCAGGGTTCAGGACCGTTCGGGCCAAAGATTTATTGGATGAATTTGAAGCGGGAATTTCCTCGCCTGATACCCTCACAGATACGTTTATCATGTTGCCTTCGGCAGAGCTTTCGCGGGCGCGTGGAGGCTCACATTGCATGAGTTTACCGATTTTACGGGATGATTTTTAAGAATTTTCTTGTTTTGATTCATCAGTTTTATGGCTAATTTTAGGATAAAATTAAGGAAGCTATGATAACCACATTAGTTCAAACTGAAGTATTGCCTACTGACCTTCAAACCGTCGAAGAGTTTGAAAATTGGCAGCGCCAACACGTGTCGGAAGGGAGTTTTGAATTTTTAGATGGCAGAATCATTCAAAAGGAATCTATTAAGCAAGACGAAGCTTTTATCGCAAACTTTTTGTTACGCACTTTCATGCAAACTACAGCATTTCAAAAAGGGGATATGCTGTTGCCAGAGTTAGACTCTTACGTAAGCGAAACCCGCAAGCGGGTGCCTGATTTGACTTATTTTACCGCCGAAGAAATTCAGCAAATGCGCCAAAAAGTGCGAGTAAAATCTAAGTTTGCCATTGAGATATTGTATGATTCTGAATCTTTTGAAGATGTGATTGAAAAAGTACAGGATTATTTCGACGCAGGGGGGCTTTTGGTGTGGTACATTGTTCCCAAACAACAAAAAATTTACGTCTATGCGAGCCCCGATGAATCAAAGGCTTATAAAGGTAACGAGGTAATTTCAGCAGCGCCCGTAATCGCTGATTTTCAATTTGAGGTATCCCAAATGTTTTCCTAAAAATCAGAAAAAGAAGTTGATATGTCGCACAAAATGCAACCCCAAGCCACATCGCACATTCTGATGATACGACCGGTGCGATTCGCTTTTAATGAAGAAACCGCCGAAAGTAATGCATTTCAGAGCGTTGAGATTGCCGCTAAAACCAAAGAAGCAGCCCAACAGGAAGCCTTGGAGGAGTTTGAACACATGGTGTCACAGCTTACGGCGGCGGGCGTAGAGGTCACTGTTTATGAAGATACGCCTGAGCCTTTTACGCCCGATTCGATTTTTCCCAACAACTGGATTTCTTTTCACCAAAGCGGTAAGGTAGTACTGTATCCGATGCAAGCCCCTAACCGTCGTTTGGAGCGACGAATGGATATTATCGAAGATCTCAAAAAGCGTTATCATGTTGAAGAAATCATTGATTTATCGTCGTTTGAGCAGGAGGGAAAATACCTCGAAGGCACGGGGAGCATGGTGCTAGACCGTCGTTATAAAATTGCCTATGCCTGCCTCTCGCCCCGCACGCATCAGGATGTGCTGGAGGCTTTTGCCCACGAAACGGGCTACAAAATTGTGAAATTCAACTCGGTAGATGCGGGCGGAAAACCCGTATACCATACCAACGTGGTGATGTGCGTCGGCGATTCGTTTGCAGTAGTGTGTTTGCAGTCGATTCAAGACCCCGACGAGCGGCTCATGGTCCGTGAAGAGCTCGAAAAAACGGGTAAACAAGTGATTGAAATCACTTTGGAGCAAATGAATAGTTTTGCGGGTAATATGCTGTTGGTCAATAACAAACGCGGCGAAAAACTATTGGTCATGTCGACGCAGGCATTTGAATCACTTTCTGCTAAGCAACGCGACGAAATCGACGATTACGCCGTGCTTTTGCACTTCGATTTGTCGGTCATTGAAGGAAATGGTGGTGGCTCGGCCCGCTGCATGATGGCCGAAGTACACTTGCCTGAAAAATAGATTTTTGATACTTGCCAAGTCTTTGGGCGGGGTCGCCTAGATAGGGTTGCCCAGACTTGGCAAGTATCGTTTTTTTATCCCACAAAACGACGGGTAATATTTTTCGCTTTTTCGCGGGTTTCTTCGATGAGCGGGTGCAGGGGTTGTGAAATCATTTCCAATACATCTTCAATTGTATCTTTAAAAAGCAGACTTACTGGTAATTCGTATTTTTCTTCATCGCTGATTTTCAATACTGCAGTGGGCTTTACTTTACCCGAAGCAGAAAGTTGGCTGAAAGTACGGCGAGCTTCGATGTAAGCCTCCGTAGTAGCCTCAAATTCAACCGATTGAAAAGTAAGCTCGGCAAGCTTTTGTTCAATTTTGACATCTAAAGCCGCCAGCAATTGCCGTAAATGTACAGTGTCTTTGCCCGTGCGAATACGCTCGCGCAATGACTGGCGAATCAGATACGTGATGGCGTGCGTAACATCCAATCCGATTTCGGCCATTTGTTTGAAAATCAACGAGGTAGGCGACATTCCAGGCAGCGTATTGGGGTCGTGGAGCAGTACACGTCCGTCGGGAGTGAGGAAGCCGTCAATGCGAGCTACGGCGTTCATGCCCAATTTTTCAAATACCAATGCAATGTTGTACTGAATCTTTTGGTTGTTTTCCAGTACCGTTCTGACGGGAATAAACTTACGGGTGACGTTGAGTTTGTATTTGGTCTTGAAATCAAACGTCTGGTTTTCGTCCATTTTGGCAATTTCGGTAGGAGGCAAGGCAATGACGGTGCCGTCGTTGTCCTGAATTACGCCGCACGAAAACTCCTGTCCCGTCATAAATTCTTCCAATAACACTTGGTCTTCGGCATTCACGGAGAGCAGCGAGACGTGAGAAGAAAAGAGAGATGAATCCAGTTTTTCAATTAAGTCGATTGGGTGGTAAATGGTTTCGCCGGTTTCTTGAATCACTACCGGATAACCGATGCTCTCATCAAGGTTGCCGATGCGCTGCGCAAAAGCGTGTTTTTCGGCTTCTGACCAACTTTTCCAATCGTCGGACTTTATTTCTAATGAGAAAAAACATTGATTCATAGCGGCAGCAAAGGCCGTAGCGCTGTCTTCTTTTACAATCGCTACCCCAATCGAGGAGCCTTGGTGGGGTGCTTTTACCACAATAGGCAATCCTACGGCGGCTTTGGCAGCCTCAAAAATGGCGTTTACATCGCCCCCGTGCCACTCCTCCCAGCGAACTACTTTCATTTTTTTCTGTTGACCGTTGGCGCGGGCGATTTGCTCATTTTGCAAGATTTTATCAATACTTACCGCCGATCCAAGTAATCCTGGGCCCATATATGGCATTTTGTGCCACTCCATTAGGCCCTGAATTGCACCATCTTCACAATCGGGACCGTGGAGGATGATGAAAGCAAAATCGAAATATTTTTTGAAATCCTGCGGTTGAATCGGCGTGCCAATACCGTGCATTAGGGCTTCCAATTCAGCCTGCGAAAGTTGTTGCTGTAATGACTCAATGTATACTTCAAAACCACCTTCCCTGAATGCAGGGCCCGGATAAAAAGCGCGGATGCTGGCATGATAAAGGGTTGATTCATCGGTCAAGATAAAATTGCCGAGGCTATCCACGAACACCAATACGGGCGTAAACAACGCCTTATCAATGTTTTCGTAGGCCGTTTTACCGCCTGCATAAGATATTTCGCGCTCACGCGCGGGTCCGCCAAAAAAGATTCCGATACGCACGATGTAAACTAATTAGAGTAGTAGTGAATGGAAAAATGAGACAATGGGCAAAGGTAGTGACGCTTTTCGGAATTTGAAACGACAAATATCCAGTTCATTTGGCCGAAAAATAATCCCATGCCGCTTTGGTTACTTCGGCAATGACTTTGTCACTTTCTTTGTCGCTCAATTTGGTGTTGCCGTAGAAAATGGAGATGATAAAATGCTTGCCGTTGGGCAAAGTCACGATGCCGATGTCGTTGGTCGCGGCCGTGATTCCCTCCTTATTTGCCCCCGAAAGACCCGATTTGTGCGCTACAATGGTTCCGGTTGGCAGTAATCCCTTGATTTTGCCGCTCCCTGTGTTGGCTTCGGTCAATACTTTCCACATGAAGGCGTGGCTGGCAGGCGAAAGAATTTTCTTTTGGTAAAACTTCTCCAATAATTGCACCGCCGACCAAGGAGTAGTCCAATTGGTGAACTGTGCACCTTCGGTTTTGTGCATTTCTTCTTCTGTAGTTCGGATAGAAACATCCGTCATGCCAATGCTCTTGATGTAGTTGTCAACCACTCTGGGTCCGCCCATAATTCTGAATAAAATGTCACAACCGTTGTTGTCGCTTTGGGCAACCGTAAATTGAAACAGTTCACTAAGGGGGATTTCTACATTTCCATTAGGATATTTTTCGCGCAATGGACTCCACGTGTCGGGCAATAAATCTTTTTTCTGAATGAGGATTTTCTGGTTGAGTTTGAGATTGCCTTTATCGACTTGATTCAAAATGGCCAAGCCTAAATGAAACTTGTACACGCTTTGCATCGCAAAATGAATGTGGTTATTGAGCGTGAGCGTGTCTCGATTTTCTAGCCCCGAAATCCCCACGCCCAATGTACCGTCAGTCTTAGACGCGATTTGCTGGATTTTTTGTCTCAATGGGTCGATTTGACCCATTGAAGAATGGGGCATTAGGGAAATGAAAAGCGCAAAGAGTGTGATTTTTAAAGTAGTGTTTTGCATGGATATTGGACTTGAAAAAAGAGTAAAAACTTACATTTTACGAAAGCTGATGGCACAACCGCCGCCTTTAGCTAAACGTAAATTGAGCGTTGTTTTGTTTGTAACGGTCATTTTTTCTATTGAATATGCCGCAGGATTGGTTTGCCAGTCCGCGTTTTCGGCATCTCGATAAATGGTGGCCTGATAAGTGGTCTCATTTTCCAGAAAATTCAATGGCAGCGCGGTCGTTCGGCTGTTTTCATCAGAAATAGCGCCCAAAAACCAGTTAGGTTTGCCTTTTTCTCGGCGGGCAATGGTAATATAATCGCCGGGTTCGGCCTCTAAAATTTGGGTGTCATCCCAATCTACGGGTACATCCTTAATGAATTGAAAAGCGTCTAAATGTTTATTGAAATTTTCTGGAAAATCGCCCGCCATTTGCAGAGGGCTGTACATTGTCACGTACAGCGCCAATTGCTTGGCGAGGGTTGTTTTGACGCGGGTGGTACGGGTGGCGTCGTACTGGTTCAACTGAAAATGAAAAAAGCCGGGTGTATAGTCCATGGGCCCGCCCATCAACCGAGTAAAAGGCAATATGGTTTCGTGCTCGGGCACGAGGCCGAGTTTGGGGGCATTGTTAAACTCATTGCCGCGCGCGGCTTCGTTGGCCAGCCAGTTAGGATAGGTACGGTGCAGGCCCGTGGGGTGCGCGGGTTCATGCGCTTCTACCATAATTTTGTACTCAGCTGCTTTTTCTGCAACGCGTTGATAATGATTGACCATCCATTGGCCGTCGTGGTGCTCACCCCGGGGAATAATTTTGCCGACGTAGCCCGTTTTGACGGTGTTTATTTGGTGGTCGTTCATGTATTTGTAGGCTTTACCCATCCAGCGTTCGTAGTTGGTGGCCGAGCCAGAGGTTTCGTGGTGCATGATGAGTCGGACGCCCTTTTGCTGTGCGTAGGCCGTCAGTTCTTCCAAGTTATAGTCAGGGTAAGGGGTAATAAAATCAAACACGTTTTCTTTCCAGTTGCCAAACCAATCTTCCCAACCTTCGTTCCAGCCTTCCACCAATACACCATCAAAACCGTGTTTTGACGCAAAATCAATGTACGTTTTTACGTTGGCCGTGTTGGCACCGTGTTTTCCGCTTGCTTTTTCCCACGTGGCTTTCCCGACGTGCATTTCCCACCACATCCCGATGAATTTTTGCGGTTTTATCCACGAAACATCCGTGATTTTGGAAGGCTCGTTTAGGTTCAAAATGAGCTTTGAAGCCAAAATGTCGTTTGCTTTGTCGCTGACGTTGATGGTACGCCAAGGGGTTTGAAAGGGCGTTTGAAGGTAAGCTTTATTGCCAACGGCATCAGGTACCAAGTGTGATGTAAGCGTAAAAGTTTTTTTGTCCAACATCAAATGCATCACTGGATAATTGACCAATGCCGCTTCGTGGAGGTTGATATAAAGCCCCTTGGGTGTTTTGAGCATCAGCGGTGTTTGCACGGCATTGGGGCCAATAACGGACTTGAGGGCGATGTCGGTTTCTTTGGCCGCCGCCGCTACGGCGTTTACTTCGCTCAGCTTGGTGGTGTTATAAAGATATTCGTTGGTGTCATAATCGCCTGGAATCCAGAACGCTTTGTAGTCGCCCGCCAAATTAAACTGCGTCAATTCGTCGGCAACCACAAAATGCGTCAAATTTTCCTGTTTGGGAAATTCGTACCGAAAGCCTACCCCCTCGTTAAACACCCGAAAATGCACCTTGACCAACACGCCTGATTTATCCTTCAGGAGTAGGCTTAGGGCTTTATAATGATTTCGTATGCGGCTTACTTCGCCCCATACGGGCTGCCAAGTTTCGTCGGTTGTGGAAGAATCAACCGATACAATCGAGAATTGAGAAAGGGTAATTTTGGGCCTGCTCAATGAAAAACCCAGCAAAGATGGCTCGATAAAAGTATTGTTTTTGTAGCTGACGCGGTACTGTACATTGCCGTTTGTGGCTACGGTGGCGGTCAGCGCAACGAAGCGATTAGGAGAGGTGATAGAAATTGATTGCTGCGCCTGCGGCAATAAAGGGAGTAGAAGCCCCCCGACCACGCAGAGGACAACTTTAAGGGTAAGCGTATTCTTCATTTTATCATAGGTTTTGTTGGTTCATTTTAGGCCCCTACCTTGGGTTGGGGATGGTCGCTTTTAGGCGATAGCGCAGCACCACTTTTTTGCCCGATATTCTCTCTAAAACGGGTTTCAAAATCAGATTGGCATTCTGTTTTGTTTGCTCCAAAATGCCCAAATCCAGCGCTGATTTTTGGATTTGTTTTTCGGCCTGTTGGTAAGCTTCCTGTACCAATTTTGCCTCTTCCGTAAAGGCATATTCGGTGTTGTAGACTTTTGATTTTGTATGGTCGATTTTATAGTTACACAACTCCGGTTCAGGCAAATGCACCACCACGGTGTCAGACGCACTCGTGATGTCGGAGGTAGTAATTTTTGTTAAATCAATACAGCCGATGGCTTCGCCTTGCACAATCAAAATGGCTTTGGGATTGGGAAACCATTGGAGTTTTTGTTCATGTTCTACAATGTCCTTAAAATTGTACCGAACTAGCTCCAACTTTCCCATCGCTTGGACCTCTTCTAGCACCATGGCGTGGGTGGTTTCGGTCTCACCAGCGGCCCCTAGTGAAAACCATTTTCCTGTCTTCATACCTTCCCAAACCGAAATGATTCCCACGGTAAAAATCGCGAAAAGAAACAGACGTAGTAACAAACGAAGAACAGCACTCATAGGGGACGGGGATTTGAAAAGTAAAAGTAAGAAAGTTGAACCAAATTGTGACCGACAAACTATTTTCAACTTTTTAATATTTTTTTTAATATTGATAGTCAGTGTATTACGTTGAAAATAGAGGTACTTTGTAAAATATGATAGTGCCTCAGTGCCAAATTTTAGTACCTTTGTATCCCGTAACCAGTCAAAAACTCACTGCTAATCATGGCTGCTAACGGGCAAAAAACCGCAAAATATATCTTCGTTACGGGCGGCGTAACGTCATCTTTGGGAAAGGGCATCATTGGCTCTTCCCTCGCAAAACTCCTTCAATCACGGGGATTGTCGGTCACTATTCAAAAATTCGATCCGTACATCAACGTTGATCCGGGCACACTCAATCCTTACGAACACGGCGAGTGCTACGTCACCGACGACGGTGCCGAAACTGACCTCGATTTAGGGCACTACGAACGCTATCTGAATGTACGTACTTCTCAGGCCAATAACGTCACTACTGGGCGCATTTATTATGATGTTATCATGCGGGAGCGTCGCGGCGACTTTTTGGGAAAAACCGTTCAAGTAGTACCTCACATCACCGACGAAATCAAAAACCGAATGCTTTTGCTCGGAGAAACTGGCGAGTACGACGTAGTCATTACCGAAATCGGTGGATGTGTGGGCGATATTGAGTCGCTTCCGTTTTTGGAAGCGGTACGTCAGCTGAAGTTTGAATTGGGCGTCAACGACGCGCTTGTGATTCACCTGACGTTGATTCCGTATTTGAGTTCAGCTGGAGAGTTGAAAACCAAACCCACGCAGCACTCCGTCAGGATGTTGCAAGAATCTGGTATTCAGCCCGACATACTGGTGTGCCGTACGGAGCACCCTCTCCCTGCCGAAATGCGTAAAAAAATCGCGTTGTTCTGTAATGTTCAACCTGCATCGGTGATTGAAGCTATGGACGCTTCCACGATTTACGATGTTCCACTTTTGATGAAAAAAGAGCGACTCGACCAACGTGTGCTTTACATGCTAGACATCTACGACGACAAAGACGTGGATTTGGATGCGTGGCAGGTATTTGTCGATCGTCTCAAGAACCCCAAAAGTACTATTCGCATCGGCTTGGTTGGAAAATACGTGGAATTACATGATGCTTACAAATCCATCACCGAGTCATTCATTCATGCGGGAGCGGTCAATGAATGTAAAGTGGAAATAGAATGGATCCACTCTGAGCATCTTACGCCAGATAATGCGGCCGAAAAAATGGCAGCCTTGGACGGAGTACTCGTAGCGCCAGGCTTTGGCGAGCGCGGTATTGAGGGCAAAATCGCGGCGGTGCAGTACGTACGCGAAAATAATATTCCGTTCTTCGGAATTTGTTTGGGAATGCAAATGGCGGTCATCGAATACGCCCGTAATGTGTTGGGCTGGGCCGATGCGCATTCTACCGAAATGGACAGCGAAACCGATCATGCCGTTATTGGGATGATGGAAGAGCAAAAAAGCATCACCAACAAAGGAGGGACAATGCGCTTAGGGGCATACGCCTGTAAATTGCAACCGCTCACGTTGGCGCATAAAATTTACGGAAAATCAAACATCAGCGAGCGTCACCGCCACCGCTATGAGTTCAACAATCAGTTCCGCAAAGACTTCGAAAAAGCGGGCATGGTGTTGTCGGGAATCAATCCTGAGAATGACTTAGTGGAAGTGATTGAATTGCCTAAACACCCCTATTTTATCGGCGTGCAATACCACCCTGAGCTTAAAAGCACGGTGATGGCTCCTCATCCTCTGTTTGTCCATTTTGTAAAAGCGGCGTTGAACAATGCAAATCAAAAACGCGAAGTTGCTCAATTGCTCGTACCCGAAACCAACGAATTGGTGGCTGAACAATAGAAGTTCTGGACTTAAAATGTCTTATATACTAAAAAAAGCCGATGATAACATCGGCTTTTTTTAGTTGTATGAAATTGGCGGAGTGCCTTTCTAATGCTCTTTCTCATAATAGCCCAGCCAGTCGACCCCAATATTTTCTTGTGCCATGAACCTAACGCCTGGGGGTAAGAGAGGCGACGAGGTGCCTTTGCCGATTGGATTAGGGCTTTTTACAATACGGATTTCGTCAAAACGGCCATCATTCAGAAATGCTTGCAGTAATTGGGATCCCCCTTCCACCAGTAGAGATTGAATTTTGCGGTGGTGGAGATCTTCAAAAAAATGATCGAGGAACATTTCGTCAAAATTGATTCGTACAAATGTCGTTGCGCCTGCTTCTTCGTTGGTGAAGGCGTTGTAACAAATCGTTTTTTGTGAATTATCAAACAAATGAAGCGCACGAGGAAGTCGTAAGGTGCGGTCAAGCACGATTCGGACGGGATTGTGCCCCGCCCACAGTCGGGCATTGAGTTGAGGATTGTCGTTGAGGGCGGTGTTGGTTCCTACCAGAATGGCATCTTCTTGGGTGCGCCATTGGTGGCTCAACGTGCGCGATTGTCGGCAACTGATGGATAGCGGTTGTTTATCTTCGTCGGCGATGAATCCATCGGCGGTTTCGGCCCATTTGAGAATGACGTAAGGGCGTTTTTTTTCAAAGAATGTAAAAAAACGGGCGTTGAGTTTGCGGCCTTCTTCTATTAATACGCCTGTTGTAACTTCAATTCCTGCGTCTCGTAATTTCTGAATTCCTTTCCCTGCCACGAGCGGATTGGGGTCGTCGTTGCAAACTACTACGCGTTTTACTTGCTTTTCTATCAATAAATCGGCGCAAGGCGGCGTTTTGCCAAAATGTGAACAGGGTTCAAGGGTTACGTATATCGTGGATTCTGGTAGGAGAGGAGCTGCGTTTCGAGACAGCGCGTCATTGACGGCGTTGACCTCGGCGTGCCAATCGCCGTAGCGTTGGTGCCAACCTTCACCGATGATTCGGCCGTTGTGTACAATCACACAACCCACCATCGGATTGGGACTAACGCTGCCGCGTCCAAGCGCCGCCAACTCCAATGCACGGCGCATGTATAAATTATCCAACATTGATAAGGAATCGGCCATCAGACATCATTCGTTTTTGAGGGAGACAAATTAACGAAACAAAAAGCCGGATTAAAAACCGGAACTTTCTACTTTTGCATCCCAACAGGAGCGAGATACTTCCTGATTCTTTAATTTATTCAAAAAATGGTTACCACAATTATCGGCATCGGCCTCCTTGGCGGCTCGTATGCGCTTTCTTTACGGGATAAATACCCAAAAATGCATTTTGTCGGGGTGGATGCTTCCGACGTTCATGGTCGTTTGGCGGTAGCCAAAGGCATTGTAGATGAGGTTCTTCCGATGGAAATGGCTATTCCTAAATCTGATTTAGTAGTGCTTGCCGTGCCCGTCAATTACATTGTTGAGTTGTTGCCGACAGTATTGGATTTGATTTCTGATACCGCCACGGTAGTAGATTTGGGCTCAACCAAGCAGCTTATCTGTGAAGTGGCCGATGCACACCCAAAACGCCGTCGCTTTGTGGCTGCTCACCCAATGGCTGGAACCGAAAACTCAGGGCCTTCGGCGGCGTTTCGGGAGCTGTTGCCCGAAAAAAACGTCATTTTGTGCGACTGTGAAAAAAGCGATGCCGATAGCGTAGCGTTGGTCGAGGCGCTTTTCAAAGATATTGGCATGAAAATTCATTACATGACACCAGCGGAGCATGATTTGCATTTGGCGTATGTATCACATTTGAGTCACGTAACGTCGTTTGCTTTGGGATATACAGTGTTGGAAAAAGAACGAGATGAGCAAAATATCTTCGACATGGCGAGTACGGGTTTCAGTTCGACGGTGCGTTTGGCCAAAAGTTCGCCCGCGATGTGGGCACCCATTTTTGACCAAAACCGCGAAAATCTTTCGCGGGCGTTGGGGGATTATATTGAGTTTTTGCAACAATACAAAACATTCATTGACGATCGCGACATTAAGGCCAGCGTTGATTTTATGCAACGAGCCAACGAAATTCGGCGCATCCTGTCGGGTATTGACCGCAAATAATCGGGTTCTCTATAGTTTTTTAGCAAATGTTCGGCGCATAACTCATTAGATTAAGCTATAAACTCGCTTAAATTTGTGACGGACTTTTATAAACCATTCTGAATCGAGCTAACCAACCGCTATGACGAATCAACCTGTGAACCGGAATCAAATCCTTGATACTAAAAACGAAGAAGCATTGCTCGGTGGTGGGGCAAAACGCATTGAGCAACAACACAAAAAAGGCAAGCTGCACGCTCGCGAACGAGTTGAGTTGTTGATGGATGCGGGGTCGTTTGAAGAAATCGGCAAGTTTGTTATGCACCGTTGCAAAGACTTTGGCTTAGATAAAGAATATTATTTGGGAGACGGGGTCATCACTGGTTACGGAACCATCGATGGAAGATTAGTGTACGTATTTGCGCAGGATTTTACGGTTTTTGGGGGCTCCTTGTCTGAAACCCACGCCGAAAAAATCTGTAAAATCATGGATTTAGCCATGAAAAACGGCGCGCCAGTCATTGGTCTCAATGACTCAGGTGGAGCTCGAATTCAGGAAGGTGTGTTGTCGTTGGCAGGCTATGCCGATATTTTTTACCGAAATACGTTGGCATCGGGCGTTATTCCGCAGATTTCGGCCATTATGGGGCCATGTGCGGGTGGCGCGGTGTATTCACCAGCTATCACTGATTTTATCATGATGGTCGAAAACACCTCCTATATGTTTGTGACGGGGCCCAACGTGGTCAAGACCGTGACGCACGAAGACGTAACTTCGGAAGAACTTGGTGGAGCCATGACCCATGCCACCAAATCGGGAGTGACACACTTTGTGAGTGCCAACGAGGTAGAGTGTATTGCTGATATTCGCCGACTCTTGAGTTATATTCCCCAAAATTGTGAAGAAGATGTGCCCATGCTTCCGTACGTGGGCGGGGACGAAAAACGAGTTAAACTAAACACGCTGATTCCCGAAAATCCCAATCAACCGTACGACATGCGCGAGGTGATTGATGAAATTGTGGACGCGGGCAGTTTTTGGGAAGTGCATAAATATTTTGCCGAAAATATCGTGGTGGGCTTTGCCCGTTTGGGTGGTCGTAGCATTGGAATTGTGGCCAATCAGCCTGCTGTTTTGGCGGGGGTTTTAGACATTGACTCCAGCACCAAAGGCGCGCGATTTGTGCGTTTTTGTGATAGTTTCAACATTCCCCTGTTGGTGTTGGAAGACGTACCTGGCTTTTTGCCTGGTACCGATCAGGAATGGAACGCCATCATCACCAACGGCGCCAAGTTGCTGTACGCTTTCTGCGAAGCAACGGTGCCGCGCATAACGGTCATTACTCGCAAAGCCTACGGTGGAGCTTATGACGTAATGAACTCAAAACACATCGGGGCAGACATGAACTACGCTTGGCCTACTGCCGAAATCGCCGTGATGGGGGCAAGTGGAGCGGCCGAGATTATCTTCAAAAAAGAGATTGCTGAAGCAGAAGACCCAGCGGCCAAATTGCAGGAAAAAGTACAGGAATATACCACAAAGTTTGCTAACCCGTACCGTGCGGCCCACCGGGGATACATTGATGAAGTCATTTACCCCGAGCAGACCCGAGAAAAACTAATGCGAGCGTTTAAAATGCTTGAAAACAAAGTGGCGACCCTTCCCAAGAAAAAACACGGAAATATCCCATTGTAGCATTCTGGGAAAGGGAAAGTACTCCAACGGCTGACTGAAAATCAAATTTGCGGTTTCTTGGCCGCATGAAACTCGGTAGGGTATTTGGTTTTCAGTTTTCCAGGAGTGATTTTGTACCTTTTTTTAAACACCATGATGAATTTAATGGGCTCAGAGTACCCCAACAACTCCGAAACTTCTTTGACCGAATACTCCTCATTTTCAATCAAAACTTTTGCCTGCTTTAGTTTTTGCGTCTTAAAGTATTGGTAATAAGGTTCTTGGTAGATTTTCTTAAAAATTGTCTTAAACTTGGAAGGGCTTAGGCCAAGTCTTTCAGAGGCTTCTTGGACCGACGGGATTTTGTTAGTGATATGACTCGTGACCTCCTTATGAAGGCTTGACAACTGTTCAATAATGCTCAAATTTACCTTTTTAACAGGCGTAGGAAGGGATTTTTGAGAAGATGAAAAAATATTGTCGGCGTCTTTTTTATCTTGAAAACAACTAAACGAAATTTCTCTTTGTAAGAGAAGATGAAAGACAGTTTCCGCATCTTTCTTTAAAATCCTAATTTCTAACGTTGGAGTCTCTCCATCGTTATTCGTAAATTCTTCAGAGGGTAAAGTGCTCATTCTAATTGGCAGCAGTTAGAGGTTAAATGAAAAATTACCATTTTCTTCATGATCGTTGAGTAGTAATTTTTTTTCATTCTGACTCGCTTGCGGATACTGTTTTAGGGATGTTTTGAATTATAAAGGGCATTTTTAACGCTCCATTCAGTAAACAAACCGACTTAATAGGATTATTTTTGGTTATCTGTTTTTTATTAATTCAATCATCTAAATACCTACAAAAACATTTAAAATAATCGGGTTATTAACCTGTTTGAATATCAAATGGGATATAATTCCCTATTTTTACTACTGTATTGCTGAGACAAATCCATATTTTAAAGGATTGTTTTGCTTATTTTATAATGAAAATTTAGAATACGCCTAAATTTAAGCAAAATTGCGTTAATTTGTCTCAAAGGTATATTTTTTAATTGCTTTCAAAAAAAGAATTTTCCCCAAAGTTGTAATTGAGTTTAATCTGGTTAATCCACCAAAGGAGGGGGAATCTTGTATAAGGAAGAGATTTTAAACGCTATTTAGGAAACGAGTGGTGGGCAGAAGCAAAAGTTTGAGCGACTTTATGAGGGGAAAAGAAAAATGTGGAGAATGCATATGATTAATATGCAGATAAGTTGTTTAGCGTTTTACTAACTTCTCATCAATACGCTGCAATACATCGGTTCTTAGGGTGCGACTGAGCGGAAGTTTTTCAATTCCTATGTGTACCTCATTCCCTTCGATACGGTCAATTTTAGCAATTGGAACAAGGTACGATTTATGAATCTTGACAAATTGTTCGGTAGGCAAGTACTCCTCCAAGCCTTTCATCGTCAGGTACGTGATGTATTTTCGTTGGGTGGTCTGAATGATAATGTAGTTTTCTAATGCCTTGACATACAGTAGGTCACGTAGTTCAATGCGTTCAATGTTGCCGTCGCATTTTACAAAAAAGTAGTCAATCGTTGGCGACGGAGTTTTGTTTTTTTGCGCATAGAGCGCCTTAGCTTTTAAGGCGGACTTCAGAAAACGGTCAATCGAAATCGGTTTCAATAAATAATCTAACACGTCCAATTCAAATCCTTCGACTGCATAATTTGGATAAGCCGTAGTGATAATAACCGCTGGCGGATAAATAAGCTTTTTGAGTAATGCGAACCCACTCATTTGAGGCATTTCGATGTCTAAGAATAGTAAATCCACCGAATGCTGGGCCATTAGATTAATGGCATTTAAGGGACTTTCCGCCTGACCAACAAGCTGCAACCAGTCGAATTCTTCGATATATTCCTGCAAGATTTTGCGGGCTATAGGTTCGTCATCCACAATAAGACAGTTGATTTTCATAGGGTGGTTTTCGGAGTTTATAACACAAGGCTTAATTCAATTCTGAACACATCGCTCTCCTCAGCAATCTTCAGTATGTGGTGCTGAGGATAGAGTAATTCGAGACGGCGCTTTACGTTGGCAATCCCGATACCTCCAGAGCCATAAATTGGGTTTGAAGGGTGCTGATTTTTGGAATTTTCACACTTGAAAATCAACAGGTTTTCATTTCTAAAAATTTGAATGTCAATATAATTGGGTTTGTTTTCGTGATTGCTGACGTACTTAAACGCATTTTCTACAAAAGGAGAAAAAAGTAGAGGAGCTACTGTTATGTTGGCGAGGTTTTCATTTGGGATAAAATGTACGTTCAGGGCGTCGTTTTTTCGTAATCGTTGCAAAATGACGTAATTGTTTAGGTAGTCTATTTCTTTTTCAATAGACACTTTTTCTACGTTACATTCATACAATTGATAACGCAATAAATCTGAAAATTGTAAGACGAGTTGTCGCGCTTCGGGGTTTGTTTTGTGGATAGAACCGTAAATCAGGTTGAGCGTATTGAATACAATGTGCGGATTTATCTGTGATTTTAGGTACTGTAATTCGGTGGCTAATTGCTCATTTTTGATTTTTTGGACTATTTCTCGCTGATAAAACCATTCTCGACTCAGCCATATTGCCATGCTGAAAATGGCGTAAAAAACGGCAATGGATACGTTGTAAAATGCATTAGTGAGCAGCGACCGCCGTTCTATATCCCCCAAAACATACCCGTAGAGGTACATATCATGAAGATTTTTAAGTACTACGTACAGCAAAACGGTTCCTGAAAGAGCCAGAAAATACAAGCCGTATCGTTTGGTGTTAAAAAAACGCGGAATCAATACCCATAAATTACCGTAAATAACCGCCGCCAAAAGAATGTTCCGGACCAATAACTCCCCCACAAAATCACCAATGCTCAATTTATAGATGATATAACTCCGATTGTACGCATGGAAAGAAATGGTAGCTATCCAGAAGAGAACATGGTCGAGGCGGTATCTGAAGAATTTTTCCATGGTGAAAGTTAGGAAATTTGGGTGTTCAGAAACAAAAAAGTTACGTCAAACGATAAAAAGTCGTGACATCAAGAATTTTCAACCTGTTACCAAACTATTTTCATTGATATGCTCACTTTTTGTTGATTTGAATTGTCAAACACAGCAGGATAAAGATATGAAACAGCAACTTATATGGATGTGTCTATTGGCAGCGCTGACTACGTTTGCCCATCCAGGTATTGGTATAGTTCAAAACTCAAAGGGTGAAATTTTTTACACCGATACCGAGCGCGTCTGGAAAGTTTCGCCCGACGGAAACTCGAAAACAGTAGTTGTTCCCAATGTGCATACCCACGAACTCTACATGGATGCCCAAGATAATCTTTACGGCGAACATCTTTGGTACGAAGGAGAAACAACAAATAAATGGGGCCATTATGTCTGGAAATACGATGCGCGGGGGAGATTTAGCAAAGTACGCCCTGCTGCTGAAGGTTTTTTGCGAAATTATAGCTTTGTGCGTGATACGGCAGGCTGTATGTATTGGCTGGTGAGCAGCAAAAATGGCAGCGATTGGATGAAAATGTCGCCCAACCAAAAAATTGAATGGCTTGCCACGGTGCCTACCAAAGATGTTCGCAGTCAGTTTTGTAGCAAAGACGGTACTTTTTATTACGTAGACGACAACGATTTGTGCAAAATAGCGAGAGAAAAAGCCCTAGTGGTGGCGCTGGATTTAGACGAAATCACGGGCGAAGACCCGGAACGAAAACCGAACAACAGCATTTTTGGGGTGTGGGATGACCCTGCGGGTAACATTTACGTAGCCGTTACCTCTAAAAAAATGGTTAAAAAAATAACGCGTGACGGTCGGGTGTTTGTGGTGTATAAAAGCCCTTTCAGTTGGATGCCTACGGGTGGGGTTGTTGACAAAAAAGGTAATCTTTGGATACTGGAAACCAATCTATTGAATGTTGTTCGTGTGGTAAAGTCTTAAAAATGATCCTAATGAAGAAAGCATTTTTTTTATTCGTAACATCTTTGTCGATGTTTTTTAAGGGCTATTCACAAACATCGTCAACCTTTGGCTTTTTTGTAGGAAGTAGCCCGTGCGGTAACGTAATCAGGCCGTTGCTGAATATGCCTTTGACGGCAGAATGTGAATTTACTAAATGGACAATCACGCTCCATCAGGATTCTGCAACGGAGGCCCCCACCACCTTCAATATAAGCTGTGTCTATGGAATAGGGCAACCAAACACTTCTGGTTTTGTGGGGGGCGGAACCAAAGTGGAAATAGAAGGAAAATGGACCATTGTAAAAGGTTCGAAGGCAAATTCGGAAGCGGTAGTGTATCAATTAAATCCAGACCAGCCCGAAAAATCGGTGTCGTTTGTGAAACTTGATGACAACATTATCCACCTGCTGTACAGTGATAAAAGTTTGATGATTGGCAATTCAGGTCAAAGCTATACCTTCAATAAAATAAAAAACATACGATGAAAAAGCTGCTTTTTCTTTTCCTTTTAGGAATGGTGTCGACGGAGGCTGGTGCCCAAAATGTACCTTCATCAATCACTTCAACGCGGGCTTTTGCGACGGGAGCTGGTGTGTTGGGAATTTTTGAGGGGAGGTGCCCGTGTCGGGAATTGGCTACCCTTCTAAAGGCGTCGGTATCGGCCGAATGTTTTAAGACCAAGTGGTCGCTCACGCTGCTTCAAGACCCTCAAACGCGGCGCCCTACGACGTATGAATTGGACGGGAGTTTTTATCGAGCCAATCGTCGTAAAGGAAATTGGGCAATCGTACAAGGCACAAAAAACGACCCTAATGCGGTGGTTTACCAACTGGAATCCGACAATCCTGACGAAACTTTTTACCTACTAAAAGGCGATGACAATGTCCTTTTTTTTCTGGATAAAAATAAAAGCCTGTTGGTCGGAAATGAGCTGTTTAGTTATACGCTCAACCGTGTTGAAAGAAAAGCAAAAACTGACTGATTATATTTTAACCTTTTTTCCCATGAAAACACAACGATTTATGCTGTTTATGTGCCTGCTCAATGCCGGTCTGCTGTTTTTTCTTGCCGCCAAGCCGCGCCATGAAGTGTACGAAAAAATCACGGTTCGAGCGTTTGAATTGGTGGATAAAAAAGGCGTAGCCCGCGTTTCTATTCAATCCTACGACGATGGGGAAGTGGTTTTGAGAATGAAGGATGCCAAAGGCACCATCCGCTTAAAAATGGGGGCAAGCGAAGATGGCTCAGGCTTGGTGCTTTTAAATGATGCCACCGAACCCGGAATTCATGCCTTGGCCCAAAAGAAAGGGACTAGCATTACCATGACCGATAAAGATGGGAAAAAGAAAGCGCTCTAAATTTTATTTTAGGATTCATGCAACACTTCAAAAAAATCCGACTCTTTGCTGTAACTAATTTTAGAAAGTAGAGTATCCACCCTAAAGCCATTTCTCAGAACTACTAAATACAACCATACCAACCCATTCACAGCCAACTACTCTAAACAATGAAACAGCTATTCTTACTAGCCCTTGGCATGGGGCTGATGGGGGCTTCTTTTGCCCAAAAATCAAAAATCACTGGCTTTGTCCTCGATTCTACCGCCCGCAAACCCGTTGAGTTTGCTACCGTTGCCCTGATGAAAGACACCAAAGTTGTGGAAGGTACAACGTCTGATGTAACAGGGAAATTTACGTTTTCAAAAGTACCAGAAGGGGTCTATCAAGTGAAGATTACGTTTGTGGGGTACAAGGATAGAACCCTACTGAACGTGGCCGTAACAAACAACAATGACTTGGATTTAGGGGTTGTTCCGTTTGCTCAGACGGCCCAACAACTCAACGAAGTCAAGGTGGTGGAACAGAAAGCATTGTTTGAAGACCGACCCGACCGCTTGGTGTATAATGCCGAAAAAGACATCACCATTAAAGGCGGAAATGCAGGGGATGTTTTACGAAAAATCCCGTCCATCGCGGTAGATTTGGATGGGAATGTGGAGCTGCGGGGCAGTTCAAACATTAAGGTCTTGATTAACAACAAGCCTTCCAACTTGATGGCCAAGAGCATAGCCGATGTGCTCAAACTTATCCCCGCCGATGACATCAAGCAAATTGAAGTCATCACTTCACCTTCTGCCAAATATGACGCAGAAGGAACCGCAGGAATCATCAATATCATCACCAAGCGGAACAACCTACAAGGCATCAACGGAAAGGCGAATACCTCCATTGGCCGATGGAATGACAACTACAATGGCTCGCTCAATTACCGCAAAAAAAACATTGGGATTTCGGCGCGGGGTGGTTTCAACAAATGGCGAAATTTGGGAGAAAATTACACGAAACGGGTAACCACCGTTGAAAATTACAAAACGGAGTTGCTCCAAAATACGTATTTCAGAGGCGGCGGTGAGAACATGAATGGGACCATTTCGGCCGAGTGGGACATTGACTCCCTCAATCGCCTGAGTGCTGGACTCAATTTTTACGATGGCAAAAACGCCATGAACTTCGATTACATCAACAATTTTACGAGCAGCAGCGAAAAGACGCTCTTTACCCGAAAGTTGTATCGCATCTACGACTGGGACGGCGGCACGCTGAATGTAGATTATAACAAGACGTTCAAAAAACCGAAAAAAGAGTTTAACGTGTTGACGATGTTTTCCAAAGAAGCCGAAGATAGTTATTATAATCTCGACCAATTGAATGCCGAAAATGCCGTGTATTACCGCGAAAAAAGCCCCAACGCTAGTCGAAACTACGAAGGAACGGTACAAATTGATTTTACCAATCCGTTGGATAGCGTCAGTACCTTGGAAATGGGGACAAAAGCTATTTTACGAAACGTAAAAAGTGATTATCGCGTAGCCACCGCCCTCGATGGCTCTTCCAATTTTACGGATGTACCCGCTTTGGCCAATGTCTTTGACTATAATCAGCAGGTAGCTTCTACCTATATTGCCTATTCGCGTACCTCCAAAAACAAATGGGGAATCAACGCCGGGGCGCGGTACGAGCACACGTTTATTCAAGCCGCTTTTTTGTCGGGAACCGTGCCGTTTTCCAATAATTATGGCAATATCATTCCCAACATCAGTTTGTCAAGAAATCTGCCCAAAAACCAAAAATTGAAACTCAGCTATTCGCAGCGTATTCAGCGACCGATGTTGTGGTTTTTGAATCCGTATGTCAACGCCAGCGAACCGAAAATGACGTATTCGGGCAACCCTTACCTGAAACCTGAACTCACCCACAGCGCCGAAGCCAGCTACAACGTATACATCAAAGAGTCGTCGGTCAATGCGGTGTTTTTTATGCGCCAAACCAACAACGCCTTAGAGCGGATTCGCACCGTTGACAGTGAAGGTAATGCCAACATCACCTTTCAAAATATTGCCCAAAATAGTTCTTACGGACTTACTTTGAGCGGAACGGCCAAAATCAAGAAGAAATTTTCAACCAACGGTTCATTCAATCTGTATTATAACGTGTTGAACAGCCCCGCTTTGCAGGCAAGCAATGCCAACTGGATGTACCGGGTCAACCTGAATTCAACCTACGATTTCGGTAAAGGTTTCAAAGCGCAGTTTTTCGGATTTTTCAATTCTCCGCGCGTGATGTTGCAGGGAAAAATGAGTGGCTATGCCTATTACAACATCGCTTTACAGAAAGAAGTATTGAAGAAAAAAGGCTCGATCAGTGCCGGGTTGGACAACTTCTTCGCTCCTTTTATTGAACAAAAAATGTCGTTCTCTTCCCCCACTTTTGTACAGGAAGGTGGCAGTAAATTCTTTAATCGCGGCTGGAGAGTCAGTTTTTCGTATGAATTCGGTAAAATGACAAACGCGCCTCAACGCCAGAAAAAGAGTATCAATAACGATGATAAGAAGGGGGGGGAGAATTAAATCTCACTGCGACAGGCCTGAGCCAACCCACCCAATGCGCCGAATGATGAATGAAGAGCCTCTATTTGGGGTTCTTCATTCATGTCTCAGTAAGTCAAGCCCAAATAGCAGCATGAGGCATTGATTAATTAGACAACATTATAAGACGCTTTTTGCAACTAAATCAGGTCATTTACCTGTATGGGCGTTTGTCTCACAAAACGCCCGTTTTGCGAGACAACTATCCCTTACCGGGCAGGGGAATACCTTAAGGTTAATTAATGCATGAAAATTCGGAAATACACAGACTTATTTTCAACAGGCACAGAAAGTAAGTCATTTTATACTTCAATTTAAAAATTCTTCGTTGTAAAGAAACAACTCTTTCTCTCCATGAAATCCATCCTTTACCTTTGTTTTGTTGGTCTACTTGTGAGTATAAAACCACAAGGGGGTTTTGCCCAACAAACAATTTTCAGTCCTTCACAAAACAAGAGTACTGCGAAAACTTGGCAAATTGGTCTCAAGGAAGGATATAGCCGAGGGAATATATTAAAAAGGCGTAATGGGCTTCAATTCCACACAGGGTACTCTATAGCTAATAACTTAATTATTGGATTAGGAGCAGCATGGTCTAAAGAGTGGATGGGATTTGGGCCTCATTATTATTTCAACGAAATTACTTTTGGCCCTTTTGCTCGGTATCAGTTTCTTTCTACTCGGATTTCTCCTTTTATTGAAGCATCCTATCAAGTGGGAAAACGCTTAGGCGGAGAAAACAAACCCATTGGAATCGCATTTGTGAATCCAGGTCTGACTATCCATTTATTCAGGCGTCTTCGTGCTGATGTGGGTTATAGTTTTCAATTTGGGGCTAAGAAATATTTAGTGGGAATACTTTCGATTAAAGGTCAAAATGTAGGCCAAGCTCAAATTGGGCTTAATTATCTGTTCAGTCCAAGGTAATAACTGTGTCAATCTCGCTCAACATAAATCCTATTATAAGACTGTCTGAACCTCCCTCCAGTGCTTTTTGACTCAAAAACTCCCCATACTAATTTAAATAGGTGCATTTCGTATTTTCTATCCTCAGGCAATCCTGCTTCAAAATTCACTAAAACTAATTGCGTATAAAGTAGCATGTCAAGGAATTTTGACCTCTCACCTAATAAATTAGCTCATGTTCAGCCATTTTTTTTGGTTTGTATCAGAAAACCAACACGATACGGCCATGAAAAACCTTCTTATTTTCTCAATTTTGCTTTTTGTAGGTGTGCTTTCTCAAGCCCAAAAAGTGGGCGACAGCTGTGAAGATTGCGAAATGATGTTTGAAGGAATGCCGAAAACACTATCTTGGCAAACCACCATCGCCGATGCCAAAGAAGCGGGGGAGCGCATGGAAATCAGCGGTAAGATTTACCAAGCTGATGGCAAAACCCCCGCGACGGAGGTGATTTTGTACGTGTATCATACCGACGTAAAGGGCGAATACACCCCCGCCGCCACGCAGGTCCATGCCCGTCGGCATGGGCATTTGCGGGGCTGGATAAAAACCGATGTACAAGGAAGGTATCAGTTCAGTACCATTCGTCCGGCGGCGTATCCAGGTCAAAAATTTGCGGCCCACGTGCATCCCATCATCAAAGAAGCCGCCAAGAATGAATATTGGATTGATGAATATCAATTTGAAGGTGATCCACTATTGACCCAAAAAGACCGCGCAAACGCCCAGAACCGAGGTGGGTCGGGTATTATCAAATTGACCAAAAATGAAAAAGGAGTTTGGATTGGCAAAAGAGACATTATTTTAGGGAAGAATATCCCGAATTATCACTAGGCGTTTTGCGTTACCAAAACAGTAAACCAAAACGCTTTTTGTATGAACCCAAACGAGTTTTTACTTTTCGCTTTTGCGACCTTAATGCTTAACCTCACGCCCGGCTCCGACATGATTTACGTGGCCACGCGCAGTACCACTCAAGGAACCCAAGCAGGTATTGTATCGGCTTTGGGTATTGCAGGTGGTTGTTTGGTACATACATTTGCGGCGGTTTTGGGGCTTTCGGTGCTGATTGCCGAGTCGGCGGTGGCGTTCAATATCGTCAAATTTCTGGGAGTGGGGTATTTGTGCTATTTAGGTATGACGTCTTTATTGAGCAAAAATACCTTGTCAACCCAAACATCTTTGGAATCCATCCCTTTAAAAAAAATATTTTGGCAGGGGGTTTATACCAACGTGCTTAACCCCAAAGTGGCGTTGTTTTTTCTGGCTTTTTTGCCCCAATTTGCCGACGTTCATTCCGAAGATTTTAAGTGGCAGGTGTTGGTGTTGGGTATTTGGTTTAACGTTTCAGGAACACTGGTAAACGCGGCCGTGGCGGTATTTTTTGGGAAGGCAGGAAGGTATCTAAACCAACTACCTCATTTTTCGCGCATCCAAAACAAGGTGACGGGGGCTATGATGTTGGGTTTGGGCGTTTATCTGGCCTTTGCGAAACAAAAACTGTAGGGGCCCTTCTCGCGTCTGCCCTTCTGGCGTCTGCCCTTCTGGCGTCTGCCCTTCTGGCGTCTGCCCTTCTCGCGTCTGTCCTTATCGTGTCTGCCCCCTATAGCGTGAGGGGATAAAAAAAGGGCGGAAGTTTATCTCCGCCCCTACAATTTTGTGCTTTTGAAAAAGACTAATCTTCGTCTTCTTCGTCGCTGGTGAAAGAATACAGCGTTGTATCCAATTTCAAGCGACCGTTGTTAAAGTCTTCGATGAATTTCGTAATCACTTCGTCCGTAACGGCCTCAATGTTGAGACAAGCGTCTAGGCCTACGCCATATTCAAATTCTGGCTCGATTTCCAAATGTTCTTTGACCTTTACTTCTTCTTCTTCCTCAATGGATTCGATAAGTTCGGTGATGAGTTCTTCGGCTTCTTCTTCTACGGCTGGACTGATTTTATAGCCGGGAGCGCGTTCGTCCAATGGCAGGTAATCAGGATATACTTTTTGGGCTTGTTCTACCGCTTTTTCGTACACCAAACTGCTGTGGTGCAGGCGCAACGTATAAATGATGGCATCATAAATAACTTCCTGACCTTTATAACTACCTACAAACTGTACGTGGGCCAATTCGCCATTTTCGGAGGTGCTAACATCTTCATCGTCGCAATGAATGAAGTTGGTGCCTGCTTCTTGGCACTCTTCCTTTAATAATTTGATTTCCTCGGGGTTATATCCTTCATTCATAATCTCAATCTGATTTTAATGATGAGTAAGAGTTGGTAAAGTAACCGAATCATTACTGAAAATCAAAGAATAGTTGGCAAATTTGGGACAAATAAGCCGAATGTATGACCGAACAATTTTTCAAAAACCGACTCAAAGTAGTCGAATTGGCCAGCGTTTTGGCGGGGCCTGCCGTGGGAATGTTTTTTGCCGAATTGGGCGCAGAAGTGATAAAAATTGAGAATAAAAAAACGGGTGGTGACATGACTCGTTTTTGGAAACTACCCACCGAAGATTCGTCGTCGCCGTATTCGGCCTACTACGCAAGTGTCAACTGGAATAAAAAGACGTATCTGCTTGATTTAGAAGAGTCTGAAGACCGCGAGCAAGCGTATGCATTGCTTCAGAATGCTGATATTGTGATTAGTAATTATCGAACAAAAGTAGCCGAAAAATTGGGGGTAGATTACCCAACGCTTTCCCAAATCAATCCAGCCTTGATTTTTGCGCAGCTCAATGCCTTTGATGACTACAGCGAACGGCCCGCATTTGACGTGGTACTGCAAGCCGAAGCGGGTTTTCTGTACATGAATGGCGAAGCAGACGGCCCCCCCGTCAAAATGCCTGTTGCGCTGATTGACGTGTTGGCCGCGCACCAGCTTAAAGAGGGGATTTTGTTGGCCTTGCTACGTCGTACCCAAACGGGAAAAGGGGCTTATGTTTCGACTTCTTTGTTTGAATCGGCAGTGGCGTCGTTGGTCAATCAGGCGACCAATTGGCTCATGGCCAGCCATATTCCTCAACGAATGGGTACGCAACATCCTAATATTGCTCCTTACGGCGATATGTACACTTGTAGCGATGGGAAAGCCATTTTATTAGCTGTTGGTACAGAAAAGCAGTTCAAAAATTTGTGTCAAGTACTGGACTTATCGGAAATTTTAACGCAGCTCTCATTTAGTTCAAATGTTGAACGTGTCAAAAACCGAGCGGCATTGAATGCATTACTGGCCGAGAAAATTTCGGTTGTTGATGCCTCCTCATTGCTTCAGAAATTGGAAGCGGCAAATGTGCCCGCTGCCGCCATTCGTAACATGCAGGAAGTATTTGAACTGCCAGCGGCGCAGTCCATGATTTTGGAAGAAACAATGCCCGACGGGACAGTCAGCAAGCGGGTAAAAACGGTCGCGTTTGAGATGGATGAACGTTGAAAAACGTTGACAGAAAATTATTTTTTGAACAACTGATGAAGGCCCCACACCTGCGGAATCAGCAGTTGGCTTTCGTCATTGTAGATGATAAAATCGGCGATTTTGTGGCGCTCTTCGTCGGAAATTTGACGGGCGATGATGTCGCGGACTTCTTTTTCGGAGCGTTGAGGGTCACGTTGCAATACGCGGGCTACGCGCAGGTCGGCGGGGGCATGAACCACAATCACTTGAGCGAGCATGTTGTTTTGGCCCGCTTTGGCCATTATGGCTGCTTCTTTGATTACATAAGGAGCTTTGCTGTTTTGCTCGACCCATACTTGCGTATCTTCACCCACCCGTGGATGTACGATAGCGTTTAGTTTTTGTAACAGCGGAGGATTCTGAAACACTTGACTCGCCACCCAAGCGCGGTTGTAACTGCCGTTTGGTAAATAGGCCTCGCTGCCCAATAATGCAGTAACGGCGCTTTTGAGACTAGGGTCGTGATTAAGCAACCATTTGGCGCGGTCGTCGGCGGAGTAGACAGGGACTCCCAAGGTAGAAAAAATCCGACAAACGATGCTCTTGCCCGAGCCTATGCCGCCTGTGATACCGATTTGGAGCATTTTCAATGGAGGGTTGATTTACGATTTTAAAAATCGGAGGTAGGCAATCTTCCGTTTGAAATAAGCCTATTTCTTCTTAGGTTTTTTGCCGCCAGAATTGGGTTTTGGTGTTGGTGACGGTTTTTCTTCCATTGCTGGGGGAGAAGTTGGGGGGATGTTACCAAATAACTCTGCTACTTCAAAACTCACAAACACACGGTCAGTGCTTGCTTTCAAGAGGGGAGACTGGGGATACCGAATGGGCAGCTCTTCATCGTAATTACCCCTTATTTTTTGCGCAGGTACACGTACCAAAATAGTATCTGAAATATCGCTTACCAACGAAGTTGGGCCGTCAAACGTAACTGTTGTTGGGCGGAGATTGATGAAACTTGATACCACAAATCGCGGAGAGAGTTGCAGTCCAGCACTGTCTACTTTCAGCACCGTAGTTTTGATCATTCGTTCTTCAAAATCCAAGCGGCTTATATCCAGCATTACGTTGCTAATTCGCACATCTTTCACTTGTTCGTGCATGATGGCGGTCAATGCCGAAGGATTGAGGGTTTGGGTGGCAAGCGGGTTGAGAATGGGATACTGAACGGGCGAAACTGTAAAAGAAAGTGATTTTCGCAGCAACATCCAGCCGTTTCCAGTGAGCGTAGCGCTGACGCTTCTTGGAAGGGGAGTAATGGGAATATAAAGCGAATCGTTGTAGGTCAAATTAATGGGGTACTGTACCCGAAGAGTATATCCGTCTTTGTTGAGCTCGTTGAAAAGCCAAATAATCGTAGCCGCCACCAAACTAAACAGGATGATGCGGCTACGAGAAGGTTGGGAAGAAAGGGGGATCTGCGCCACTTGATGTCAATTAGGATGCACTTGTACCTGCCAAACGCGAAACGGATGATTTCTCGAATTTCATTTTTGTGCCTTTGCTACCATCTACTTCAAGCGTAACGGTGGTTTCGTATACGGAGACTACCGTACCGTGCAGACCGCCGATTGTTATTACTTCGTCTCCTTTTTTTAGTTCTTCCAAAAATTTCTTTTGGTCTTTCTGCTTCTTTTGCTGAGGGCGAATCATGAAAAAGTAAAATACACCAATGATACCCGCCCAAAGAAGGAGTTGGTAAATCATGGAAGATTGGCCGCCGGCCTGTAAAAAAATGCTGTTGAGCATGAGTTTATGATTATGGTTGAATAAAAGGTTAGTCTTTAGATTTTTAAAGCGAACTGGTGGTCACTGAATCTTTAGCGGCTTCAACGTCGGCTTTGAACTGAATATCCGTCGTTGCGGGATTGGTATTGGCATAAATCGTGACGGTTTTAAATTGTTGTCCCTGTTTGCCTTTACTATTGAAACGAACCAAAATGGCACCTTCATCGCCGGGGCCGATGGGCTGGCGGGGCCACTCAGGGATGGTACAGCCGCAAGAAGCGCTCACGTTGTTGATAATGAGCGGGAAATCGCCCGCATTCTTGAATTTGAACGTGTGTTCTACTTGAGCGCCTTCTTTGATAGAACCGAAGTCAACATTTTTGATGTCTTCCGCAAATTCAAACTTTGGAAGTTTATCATCCAAGTTGCTCGTAGCGTTTTTATCCTGATTGCTTCCGCAGGAAAAAAGAACCGTACTTACTAAAGCTAAAAATAGGTATCGCATGTTGGACTGAAATTAAGCAGTTTGTCCTTTGATTTGTGCCATCAAGCGATCTACATCTTCCAAGAGCCGTTCGGCTTTTTCGCGTGCATCGGTGACTACTTTCTGCCCTTCTGCTTTTGCGAGACTTTCGGGTAAATCTTTACCTTCTAGCAAATCAGAGATAAGACCCTGTAATTGCTCACGGTATTTTGAAAGACGATACGACAGTTTGTCACGCGTGATTTCACCTTTTTCGGGGGCGTACAAAACGCCAACGGCAGCGCCTGTAGCTACGCCTGCCAAAAATGCGATCAATACTTTTGATGAATTGCTCATGTTGTTTTAAATGTTTATTGTTTTCAGTGATTGTGCGGGCAGTAAATACCTACAGTCAGCTCGGATTTATTTATTATCCAACAATCCCCTTCCGCTTTTTCGGATTTTGCCTTCTTTAATCAGCGTTTTTGAAAGGGTATCTAAGATTCCATTGACAAATTTACCACTTTTTGGCGTACTATATTCTTTGGCCATTTCAATTGCTTCGTTTATTGTCACCTTGACGGGGATTCCCGGGAAAGACATCATCTCTGAAACGCTCATTTTCAGGATTAAATAATCCATCGGGGCCAAACGGTCCAAATCCCAGTTTTTGAGTGGCTCGGCAATGATTTGTTCGATTTCGTCGTTTCTGGTGGTGGTTTGCTCAAACAATTCTTCCATAAAAAAGCGATCCTCTTCCCAATCATCCGTCAAAGGAGTAAGTTGAAGCCCGCTGTCTTCGATGGTTGATTTGAATGTTTTGTTAGCCATTTTACGGGCAAGGTCGCCGTTTTCGCTCCAGTACAGGTCTTTGAGTTCAAAAAAGCTTACGACATCCTCATTTTTCAGAACCACATCTTTGAGTGCATTCAAAATGAGTTGCAGGTCTTCTTCGGGAGTGTGCTCTTTGGTTTCACAATAGGCCCGATAGGCATCGTCATTCCGAAAAACATCCCTGAATAGAGTACGTACAAGTCCAGTGGTTTCTTGTCCCCACGTGATTCCGCGACGAATAAACTCGTTTTCCAAGGTTTTGCTTTCGCTCAGCGCAACAACGACTCGGTTGGTATCAAAACCCGCAATTTTTGAGAGCGGTTTGTTATCAGGATCATCGTACTGGCGTTCGCGTTCGCCCTGAGAGAGCGAGCCAAATTCAATGAAAAGCTGTAAAAGGAGCAGGTACGTGTTGTAGATGGCCTCCACTTCGGGGGTCAGTTGCCGAGCAATGCGTTGCTTGTCTTTTTTGAACAAATCTTGGTAATACCGGAGGGCATTTTTGGCCGTGACCAAAGCCGTGGGTGGGGTATCATCTTCGTGGGGTATTTCGCCCTTGCGGTAATTTTCCTCCAGCAACAGAGTGGTCATTTTTCTCATTCCTTCCAACTTCAAGGGGTCTTGGGGTGTCATGGAATTGAGGTCTGGCTTGAAAGATTCCGTGATGAAATCTACCGCCAATAGATAGTCTGCCTCGCGGGCAGCTTGCAGAGCGTAAAGGGATTGCAGCACCTTTACGCGCAGGTGTCTTCGACTTAACATTCAGTCTTGAAATTTGTGCAAATAAGCAGCAAGGAAAAGAACTTGCTTGTGTTTCCAGCCGCAAAGGTACGTTAAATAACCCAAATTTTCCAAGAATAGTCGTGACGTTGACCGCAATTGCCGTCCAATAGTACCGTTGATGTACAGAAATTTTGCCCTTATTTTTATTGTTCCAATAAAGACAGAAACGGGTGGATTTTGTTCAAAAAAAGAGTTTGTAATGTCACAGAAAAGCCGTAATTTTACTTCTATAAAGGTGGCTGCTCAAGGCAGCAAAATTTCGATAATTTTAACATTTATAATTAGCTGTAAAGCAACAATTTAATCCAATGGCAGACAACAAAGAACAGAAATTTAAAGCCTTGCAAACAACACTTGAGAAGCTAGATAAAGCCTACGGAAAAGGCACAGTCATGCGTCTGAGTGACAAAAAAGTAATGGACGTAGAGGTCATTTCAACGGGTTCCGTTGGGTTGGACTTAGCGTTAGGAATTGGCGGATTGCCACGCGGCCGGGTCGTGGAAATCTATGGTCCTGAGTCATCAGGAAAGACGACCCTTGCCATGCACTGCATTGCCGAAGCGCAGAAAGCAGGCGGATTGGCCGCCTTTATTGATGCCGAGCACGCTTTTGACCGCAGTTATGCCCAAAAATTAGGGATTGATACCCAAAATTTATTGATTTCACAGCCCGATAACGGAGAGCAGGCGCTCGAAATCGCCGAACATTTAATTTCTTCGGGTGCCATTGACATTATCGTGATTGACTCCGTGGCGGCCCTTGTACCAAAGGCAGAAATCGAAGGTGAAATGGGCGACAGCAAGATGGGTTTACAAGCCCGTTTGATGTCGCAAGCTTTGCGTAAATTGACGGGGGTAATCAACCGCACCAACTGCTGCTGTATTTTTATCAACCAGTTGCGCGATAAAATCGGCGTTATGTTTGGTAGTCCCGAAACCACCACGGGTGGTAACGCCCTGAAATATTACGCGTCGGTTCGTTTGGATATTCGTCGTATCGGTCAAATCAAAGAAAGCGCCGACAATATCACGGGTAACCGTACCAAAGTGAAAGTGGTGAAAAATAAATTGGCACCGCCGTTTAAAGTGATTGAGTTTGACATTATGTACGGAGAAGGTATCTCCAAAGTGGGTGAAATCATCGACTTGGCGGTGGAGTTGGAGATTGTTAAAAAATCAGGTTCATGGTTCAGCTACGACGGCAACCGCTTGTCGCAAGGCCGTGATGCTGTAAAACAATTGCTGAAAGACAATCCTGAATTGACAGAAGAACTGGAAGCTAAAATCCGGGCCAAAGTCAACGAAGATGAAAATGCGCTCATTGATACCCTTGAGCCAAACATCGCTGATGACGGAAAACCTGAGTAAGGTTTAAATACAAATCGTAGGGGCGGGGTTTACCTCCGCCCTTTTTTTGTGCCGCCCTTTTTTTGTGCCGCCCTTTTTTTGTGCCGCCCTTTTTTGTAAAGATTGGAATTTTACTTAGGTCCGTTGCCCTGCAGAGGTGTTTGCACTTTCGGGCAGACATATCGGGCGCTTTTGGGCAGACGCAAGGCCTGCCCCTACGGAGGTTATTTCAAAATTTCTCTTGAAATAACCAGTTTCTGAATTTCGCTCGTTCCCTCGCCGATGGTGCACAGTTTGCAGTCGCGGTAAAATTTTTCTACGGGATAATCCTTCGTAAAACCGTATCCGCCGAAAATTTGCACTGCTTCGTTGGCTACCCGTACTGATACCTCAGAAGCGTAATATTTGGCCGTTGCACTTGGTAGCGTAACGGTTTCGCCCCGGTCTTTGCGATCGGCGGCGTCGTAAACCAGTAATTTAGCGGCTTCAATTTCGGTGAACATATCGGCCAATTTAAACGCAATGGCCTGAAACTGCGAAATCGCTTTTCCAAACTGATGGCGTTCTTTGGAATACGCTAAAGCTGCTTCATAAGCACCGATGGCGGTTCCTAAACTCAAAGCGGCAATGGAAATGCGGCCACCATCCAATATTTTTAGTGATTGAATAAATCCTTCTCCCACTTCCCCCAACACCTGACTTTCGTGAATCCGACAATCCTGAAAAATAAGTTCTGCCGTTTCGGAAGCCCTCATCCCGAGTTTGTCTTCTTTTTTCCCCGCCGAAAATCCTGGCGTATTTCGTTCGATGATAAAAGCCGTGGCACCTCGTTTATCGCCTGGCGCGCCTGTCCGCGCAATCACGACGGCTACATTGCCGCTTTTGCCGTGGGTAATGAAGTTCTTCGCGCCATTCAATACCCAATATTCTCCGTCTTTGACGGCAACGGTTCGCATATTTCCAGCATCGGAGCCCGTGTTGGGTTCGGTCAAGCCCCATGCGCCAATCCATTCGCCCGACGCAAGTTTGGGTAGGTAATTTTGCTTTTGGGTTTCATTGCCAAACATTAAAATGTGGTTGGTACACAGTGAGTTATGAGCGGCCATCGAAAGGCCGATGGAAGGGTCTACTTTGCTCAATTCAACAATGGCGGTTACGTATTCGCGGTAGCCCAATCCCGCGCCACCGTAAGACTCAGGAACCAATATGCCCATCACGCCCAATGCTCCAAGCTGATGAAAAATTTCGACGGGGAAATACTGACTTTCGTCCCAAGCTCTAACGTAAGGTTGAATCAGACGCGCTGCAAAATCGCGGACTGACTGTGCAATCAATTCTTGGTTTTCTGCAATTTCTGCCATCATAGTCGTAACAAGTGAAAGGTATAGTTGTTGATTCCGTTTCTCTAATGTATGCTTACTCAATGATTATGTCAACAACCGATGCTCATTTGGTTAGCAGGCGCTATTTTGGATTTGGGTTTGATTGACTAACAGTTCAAAGGTATTTGGGAGCAACGAGTAAAAAGGTAAAGAAAATTTGTCTTAACAACGAATTTTTAGGTAATATTATTTCTTGAAAAAATTGGGTGTTTGCCGTAAAATCAATGATGCATAGACAAATATGCGTTTGATTTAGAGGGATTGCCAAAATTCTTCTAATTTTGAGGCGATTTTATAAGCTAAAAAAAATACAATTTTCAGATTTCTTAAATTTATAGAATTCCAAAGCGGAATAAAATAATAACCAACAAACAGCGATTTATGAAAATAGCAGTAGTAGGAACCGGATACGTAGGACTTGTAACGGGAACTTGTTTTTCCGAAACAGGGATTCAAGTGACTTGTGTTGATATTGATATTAAAAAAGTTGAAAAGCTGAACAACGGAATCATTCCGATTTATGAACCTGGGTTGGATGTACTTTTCCATCGCAACGTGGCAGAAGGTCGGTTGAAGTTTACAACCAATTTGGCCGAAGGAATCAAAGATGCGCAGGTGATTTTTCTGGCATTGCCTACGCCTCCCGGTGAAGATGGCTCGGCCGATTTGAAATATATTCTGAAGGTAGCCGACGATTTGGGACAAATCATGGAAGAATATGCTGTTATCGTTGATAAAAGCACCGTACCCGTTGGCACCGCAGAAAAAGTGAGTGCTGCCGTTGCCAAAAATGCAAAAGTAGAGTTTGATGTGGTTTCCAACCCTGAGTTCTTGAGGGAAGGAGTAGCAGTGGAGGATTTCATGAAGCCCGACCGTGTGGTGGTAGGAACGCGTTCGGAAAGAGCTAAAAAAGTAATGGAAAAACTGTACGCACCGCTGGTTCGTCAGGGAAACCCCGTTATTTTTATGGACGAGCGCTCGGCAGAAATGACCAAATACGCGGCCAATTCTTTTTTGGCGATGAAGATTACGTTTATGAACGAAATTGCGAACCTTTGTGAGTTGGCTGGTGCCGATGTAGACAATGTTCGTAAAGGAATTGGAACGGATAGCCGCATCGGAAAGCGCTTCCTGTTTGCGGGCATCGGGTACGGTGGAAGCTGCTTCCCGAAAGATGTACAAGCCTTGGCCAAAACGTCGGAGGAATATAATTATGAGTTCAAAGTGTTGAAATCAGTAATGGAAGTCAACGAGGCGCAAAAAACCAAAATGATTCCGCTGGTAAAAAAACATTTTGACGGGGATTTGACTGGCAAAACCATTGCCGTATGGGGATTGTCATTTAAGCCTTATACCGACGATATTCGTGAAGCACCAGCTCTGGAAAACATCAGCATATTGCTCGAACAGGGCGCCAAAGTGATTGCGTACGACCCCGAAGGAATGGAAAATGTGCGCAACTACGTTTTGGGTAACAAAATCACGTATGCACACACGCCCTACGCTGCCTTGGACGAGGCCGACGCGTTGATGATATTTACAGAATGGCCGCAGTTCCGTACGCCAGAATTTGAGAAAATGGCGTTGCTGATGAAGAGTAAAGTAATTTTTGACGGTCGAAACGTGTATGAACTCGACCAAATGAAAGAACTTGGATTTACGTATTATTCCATTGGTAGAGAAACAGTAAAAGCATAACAATACATGAAAAGAGTTTTAATCACTGGCGCAGCAGGATTTCTGGGGTCACACCTTTCCGACCGCTTTATTAAGGAAGGCTATTATGTCATCGGGATGGATAATCTCGTCACGGGCGATTTGCGTAATATCGAGCATTTGCGTTCAAATCCTCATTTTGAATTCATTCATCATGATGTTTCTAAGCACATTGTGATTGATGGTGATTTGGATTACATTCTCAATTTTGCCTCTCCGGCAAGCCCGATTGATTATTTAAAAATTCCGATTCAAACCCTCAAAGTAGGCTCGTTGGGTACGCACAATTGCCTTGGTCTGGCCAAAGCGAAGGGGGCCCGTATCTTGGTAGCCTCTACTTCAGAAGTATACGGAGACCCGCTGGTTCACCCCCAAAATGAAGAATATTGGGGACACGTTAATCCCGTCGGATTGCGCGGTTGCTACGATGAAGCCAAGCGTTTTCAGGAAGCGATAACGATGGCCTACCACCGTCATCACGGCGTAGAAACGCGTATCGTGCGGATTTTTAACACCTACGGCCCTCGTATGCGCCTAAACGACGGACGGGTATTGCCTGCGTTCATCGGTCAGGCTTTGCGTGGCGAAGATTTAACGGTTTTCGGTGATGGTTCGCAAACGCGCTCTTTTTGCTACGTAGATGACTTAGTGGAAGGGATTTATCGTTTGTTGTTGAGCGACCACCCCATGCCGGTCAATGTAGGTAACCCTGCCGAGATTACCATTGGGCAGTTTGCCGAAGAAATCATCAAATTGACGGGAACTTCGCAGAAAGTGATCTACAAGCCGCTTCCGCAAGATGATCCAAAACAACGTCAGCCAGATATTACGTTGGCAAGAAAGGTGTTGGGTTGGGAGCCGAAAGTGTCCCGCGAAGAAGGTTTAAGAATTACGTACGATTACTTCAGAAACTTGCCCGAAGAGCGCCTCTACGAAGAGTCAAATCACCGGCAGTTCTAGGAATTAACTCCTGAAAATATACTCACGCAGAGATGCGGAGCCACCGAGAAAAACGGTGCTGCTTCGCGACTTTGCGTGATTTTTTTGTCAAAACGCCAAATAAGGCGCTATCTTATTAACAAGCTTCTCGTCCAAAATCTTGATATTCAATAAATCCTGAGGTGTTTTGTAGGCACCATGCTGCTCACGGTATCGCACGATGATTTCAGATTGACGTCTGGAAAGATAGGGATGCCGGTCCAACTCTTCTGGCGAAACGGTGTTGATGCTGATTTTCTGTACAGAAGTGCGTACTTGTGCAAATCGATTTAACTCGCTCAGCGCCAGTGAATCCAGCCCGAAAACTTCAGCGTACTGCGTTGTAGATGCAAAGCCACCCAATCCATCCCGAAATTTAACAATCCTGGCGGCGAGTTTGCTCCCAATCCCTTTCAAACGAATCAACTGACTCGTATCGGCGGTATTAATGTCAAAAGTCGTCAAGGCAGGTTTTGTAAACGCAGGTTTAGGAGCCGCAGGGGTAAAGGCTGGCTCAGGAACGGGTGGGTTTGTAGTTGCGGCAAACGGTTTCTTTTCGGGGATGTTGATGTAGGGTTCGAGACGTTCGTACAATGCAGGAGCCAAGCCGTAAATTTTCTGTAAATCTTCTTTCTTGCGAAATTGCCCGCCTTTGGTGCGGTACTTTACAATTCTTTCGGCAATAAATTTCGGCATGCCCAGCTCCTGAAACTGAGCATCTGAAGCCGTATTAGGGTCAAAATAAAACAACGACAGCGGCCGTTCTGGATTTTCGTCACGGTCTTTTTGTGAATAATCAACCCGATTTGACTTTGTATAATAGGGCTTTTCGGGTTGTATCTTTTCTAAAATCGCCAGTAAACTATCGGCTTTTCGGCTATCGGCTTCGGGTATAATCGTAGACTCTTCTGAAACAAAACGGTCGTAGGTCAATGGCCCAAACCAGCACAAAATCATCACGACCGCAACCACCAAAAATCCCCGTGCCTGACTGCGTGAAAGGCCAAATTCATCGCGAATTAAGTAGAGAAGGCGTTTTAACATAGAGAATTAGAAGCTTGTCTAGCGGCTTTTTGACTTACATTGCATCATTACGTCACAAATTCCCTAATTTTGCGCGCTTATATCATCTTGAACAATAGATAACAAACGAATAACGTACCCATGAGTCAAGCACCGGCTACTTCTTTACAGGACATTGTGGCGCACGCCAAAGAATACGGATTTGTATTTCCTTCTTCCGAGATTTACGACGGTCTACAGGCGGTTTATGACTACGGTCAGAACGGCGTAGAACTGAAAAATAACCTCAAAAATATCTGGTGGAAAGCCATGACGCAGCTCAACGACAACCGCAGTGGCGGACCGATTGTGGGCATCGACGCGGCGATTTTCATGCACCCGCTTACGTGGAAAGCCTCCGGGCACGTGGATGGCTTCAACGACCCGATGATTGACAACAAAGATTCCAAAAAACGCTACCGTGCTGACCAATTATTAGAAGGCAAAGCGGAGCAATACGCGGCCGACGGACAACCCGAAAAAGCGCAGGCGCTATTGAACGAAATGGGCCGTTTGTTGGGCGATAACGACCTCGAAGCCGTTCGTGAACTCATCATTGCGGAAGGAATCAAATGCCCGATTTCGGGTACTACCAACTGGACCGAAGTGCGTCAGTTCAACCTGATGTTCAGCACGCAGGTGGGTTCGGTGGCCGAGGATTCAAATTTGATTTATCTGCGTCCCGAAACGGCGCAGGGAATTTTTGTGAACTTCCTGAACGTACAGAAATCAGGTCGGATGAAGATTCCGTTTGGCATCGCCCAGATCGGAAAAGCCTTTCGGAATGAGATCGTTGCGCGGCAGTTTACGTTTCGGATGCGGGAGTTTGAACAAATGGAAATGCAGTTTTTTGTACGTCCTGGTACCGAAATGGAATGGTATGAAAAATGGCGCGATACGCGTTTGAAATTTCACCAAGCCGTGGGACTTCCTGCCGAAAAATTGAAATTCCACATTCACGAAAAACTCGCCCACTACGCCAACGCCGCCGTGGATATTGAGTATCAGTTTCCGTTTGGTTTTCGCGAGATTGAAGGGATTCACTCACGCACCGATTTTGACTTGAAAAATCACCAGGAACTCTCTAAAAAGAAACAACAATACTTTGACAACGACCTCGACGAAAACGGCAAGCCTTTCGGCAACTACATTCCGTACGTGGTCGAAACGTCGGTAGGGGCAGATCGTCTGTTTTTGGCCGTATTCTGCAATGCCTTTACCAAAGAAACTGTGGGCGAAGGCGACTCTCAAAAAGAGCGCACAGTATTAAAACTGCACCCTGCGTTGGCACCTTTCAAAGCGGCGATTTTCCCGTTGGTGAAAAAAGACGGTCTGCCCGAAAAAGCGGAAGAAATTGTCAAAGCGCTTCGGAGCGAGTTCCGCGTGTTTTACGAAGAGCGCGATGCCATCGGCAAGCGTTATACTCGCCAAGATCTTATCGGTACGCCGTTCTGTATTGCGGTCGATTATCAGACTCTGGAAGATGATACCGTTACCATCCGTCATCGTGACAGCATGGAGCAGGAGCGGGTACATATCAGCGAGTTGAAAGCCAAAATCGGCTACGCCGTATCGGAACAGCGGATTTTGGAGTTGATTTAGGTCTTTTTGTCAACCACAGAGAAACAGAGAACCACAGAGGATTGACTTCCTCTCTGTGTTCCTCCCTTACTCTGTGGTTATTTTATTTTACGCTATTTTTCAACCACAGAGAAACAGAGAACCACAGAGGATTGACTTCCTCTCTGTGTTCCTCCCTTACTCTGTGGTTATTTTATTTTTGAAGTTACGCCATTTTAACCTTAAACCGCTCGCGGTAGAGTTGGTAAAAACTGAGGGAATAGGCGATGTAGAAGCAAAGTAAAGAGGCCACAATGAAGAGTGGGCCATCCTTGAATATGTTGTAATCAAAGAAAGCACGCGGCAAGTTTAGAGTGACACTTACTAAGGCAAACAATAGCCCAAGTCGTGTATATATAGCGTTGTATTTAAGCGAGTTAACGAACTTTTGCTTCCCAAATCCATATCCCCAAATTTGCTTGGCCACTTGAGGCAGTACTACTAAGATGGGAAAGAAAACACATGCTGAAATGACCCATACAAAAGATGTACGCGGCACCAAATAGGCAAATTGAAACGTAAGTAATCCCACCAAAATCGTAGTTACAAACGTGGGCCAGCGGAAGTAGCCTTTCATGATTTGCCAATGCCTTTGGGAAATTTCTTTGTTGAGGCTTTCTTGGTATTCGGATTGAAGCCTTGCTAATCCATAATTGGCTTTTTGAACCGTTGTGAATTTTCGGGCATCATAATAGTAAAAAGAACCTAAGGATAACTTGTAATTTACAAAGTCAGTGTGTACCTCGCCAAACGCTTCCCCAAACGTCTGCCCTTGACCCATACGCTCTTCAATAGCCAAAATATAATGGTCCAATAATTCTTCGTACAGGTCTTGGTACTTGATACCGCCTTCAATGATTTCCTTACTGATTAGGTCAAGTTGTTGGGCCGTTAACTTCATCCGATTGAAGGTTTTAGGTGTAAGATTTTTTGGAGATTAGAAACAAAATCTGCCAGCTCAGACACAGCGCTTTGGGCCTGTTGGTGGCCGTTTTCGGTGAGTTTATAATATTTTCGGTTACGGCCTTCCACCAATGCATTTTCGGTGGTCAATACGCCTTCGGCTTCCAGTTTATGCAGGGTAGGGTAGAGCGCTCCTTCGGTGAGTTGGAGTTCACCCGCCGTGATTTCGCGTACCCGTTGCGTAATTTCGTAGCCGTACATGCGCTTGTTATCCTGCAATAATTGCAGCACGATGGCGCTTAGGCAGCCTTTGAGGTAGGTTTGTTGTTGCATTGCGCAAATATACATGAGATTTCTATATACCAAATTTTCTTATGTATAAAGTTTTTGTATTTTTCTCCCGACAGTTACGGCAGAGGCGAAAAATTTGAACTTTTCCGTGATATTCCCACGTTTAGAGAATATCTTTTGATTGATTCTCGTCGGGTTTGGGCAGAATTGTGGCGAAAAAGCAACGAGGGAATCTGGTCATTGGTCTTTGAAGGAAAATCATTGGAATCATCACTCTTTTTAGAAACTATCGGGATGGAACTGCCGCTGTCAGACCTTTACGTCAACACGGAAGATTTGTCGGAAACTGTTTTCGAAATAAGATAAACAATCATTAATAAAGCATGAAAAAGGACTAAAAGATACCCCAAAAGCGTCTTTTAGTCCTTTATTTTTTTATTCTCCACCGTTATTTTCGTTATGTACAATCTTCAGTTTTGGCTTCTTTGCATCAGTAACTTTCTGTTTTCGGCAAGTTTTCAGATGATGATTCCTGAATTGCCCGATTACCTGACTGCCATGGGCGGCAAGGAACACATCGGTCTTATCATTGCTCTTTTTACGCTCACTGCTGGCTTGTCGAGGCCTTTCAGCGGCAAACTCACCGACACTGTCGGGCGGGTACCAGTGATGGCCTTCGGGTCGCTGGTGTGTTGCGTGTGTAGTTTGTTTTATCCCTTTGTGCATGTAGTATGGGGTTTTCTGTTGTTGCGGTTTTTACACGGTTTTTCAACGGGAACCAAACCTACAGCGACGGCGGCCTATGTGGCCGATATTATTCCTGAAAACCGCCGGGGCGAAGCAGCTGGGATGCTGGGGATTTTTACGGCCACGGGGATGTCAATCGGGCCATCCATCGGTAGTTATCTAACGTTGTGGTTTGGCATCAATCCTATGTTTTACGTAGCGTCGGCGTTTGCGCTGATTTCAATTCTGATATTGCTCAATATGAAAGAGACGCTTGTTGACAAACAACCGTTTAGTTTGAAGCTGTTTAAAATTTCGCGTCGCGATATTTTTGAGCCTAGGGTATTGAGCGTATTTATTGTGATGTTTTGTGTCTCGTTTTCGTCGGGGGTTATTTTAACTCTCGTGCCCGATATGAGCAAAACCTTGGGCATAGGCAACAAAGGACTGTTTTTTACCGTCTACACGGTGGCGTCTTTATTGATCCGGGTATTTGCGAGCAAGTCGTCCGACATTCACGGGCGTGTGCCAGTCTTGATTATCTCTACTGTGATTTTAGCGATTGGCATGACCATTTTAGGTTTGACCCAATCGCCGTTGGGCTTTTGGGCCGCCGCAATTCTGTTTGGCTTTTCGTGGGGATTGAATACGCCAACGCTTACGGCTTGGGCCATTGATTTGAGCCATCCAGATTATAGAGGTCGTGCCCTTGCTACAATGTACATAGCGTTGGAAGCGGGTATTGGCGTAGGGGCTTGGTGGTCAGGCTGGTGGTACCAAGGAGATGTGCATAAAATGCCCTTTGCGTTTTTCATTTCGGCGGTTTTGGCGGTGGTCTCATTGGGATATTTACTTTGGTGGAAGCGTACGAATCGGGTACTTGCCTGATAAAAATTAAAAACTAATGACTTCCCTCAGTACAACGCGTTGGTTTGTGTCGTAATTTTGACGCGTCAACGACCTATCACTATGATGGTGACGTTGTAACTAACACCAATGCAAGAACTTCGCACCCTGATTGGAAAAGAAATTACGCTGGAATGGCGGCAACGCTATGCCCTCAACGGCATGTTGCTGTACATTGTAAGTACCGTTTTTGTTTGTTATTTGAGCTTTAGGCTCAAATCCAATCAGCTCAATCCGCTTACGTGGAATACCCTTTTCTGGATTATTGTCCTGTTTACAGCGGTGAGTGCCATTTCCAAAAGCTTTACGCAGGAGCGCGCGGGCCGATTGCTCTATTACTACACGCTGGCGAGCCCACGGGGCATTATTCTCTCCAAAATCCTGTACAATTCTGGGTTGATGATTGTTTTATCGTTGGCGGGTTTTGGATTTTATGCGTTTGTAATGGGAAATCCGGTAGGAGATATACCGATGTATCTGCTTACCATTGTATTGGCAGGTATTGGGTTTGCCTCTACGCTTACGATGGTAGCGGGCATTGCGTCGAAGGCCGAAAACAATGCCGCGTTGATGTCCATTCTGAGTTTTCCAGCTATTATTCCGTTGCTGTTGATGGTCATGAAATTAGCCAAAAATGCCCTCGATGGCCTGGATCGGAGTGTCAGCGGCGAAGAAATCGTGGTATTGTTGGCATTGGATGCGATTGTAATCAGTTTGTCATTAATTTTGTTTCCGTATTTGTGGAAAAGTTAGTCATTACAACTGTTTTAAAACGTTTTATACATTGAAACAAAAAGAGCGAATGTTTGTAAACATCGCTTATCGTTGAGCATAAACTATGAAAAATAACTGGTGGAAAGTACTGGCCGTTGTTTTGTTGACGTACGGATTTTATTTTGGATTGATGGGCGAGGTACCTCGTCGCAATATTTTGAACGAAAGTATTCGAAACGTATACTTTCACGTCTCACTGTGGTTTGCTACGACGCTATTTTTGCTTACCTCGGCGATTTATTCCATTCGTTACCTGCGTTCCAACAATTTGGCCGACGATATCAAGGCGGTAGAATTTACCAACGTCGCATTGCTTTTTGGTGCACTCGGTTGTGCTACTGGCTCGCTTTGGGCACGCGTAACTTGGGGAGATTGGTGGCCCAACGACCCCAAACTCAACAGTGTAGCCATCAGTATGTTGATGTATTTTGCATATACCGTGCTGAGAAGCTCGCTGGAAGACGAGCAGAAAAAAGCCCGAATTTCGGCCGTATACAACATTTTTGCCTTTGCGGTTTTTATTCCGCTGATTTACATCCTACCCCGTATGACCGATTCACTCCACCCGGGCAACGGCGGCAATCCAGCTTTTGGCGAATACGATATGGACAACCAAATGCGACGGGTATTTTATCCCATCATTATTGGTTGGATGTTGCTCGGAACCTGGATTGCTACGCTGCGCATTCGGGTACGGGCGTTGACCTCAAATGATTAACCATTCACAACTTGATAAACCGATGAGAACTATATTTTATTTTTTTCTTTTTACGCTGGTAACTAATGTAAACCTCTTTGCCCAACAATCTGTTGTTGAGGAAGTAGCAATGGCCGACCAAATGCGGGCCGACGGCAAGATTTGGGTCGTTGTAGCGGTAATTTCGGTGATTTTTGCTGGAATTATTGCGTTTTTAGTGAACATTGACAGGAAAGTGTCGAAGCTTGAAAAACAATTGAAGAAATGAGCATCTTAGATTTAGTTGCAAAGCTCGAAAAATTGCCTCCAGAACAATTGGCTAAAATAGAGGATTTAGTAGATTCATGGATGAGTGAACAGCCTCATGATGCAATTCCTAAAAAACGCCAATTTGGGGTATTTAAAGGGAAAATAACGATGTCTGATGATTTCGACGAGCCATTGGAAGACTTTAAAGAATATATGTATCCGTGAAATACTTGCTTGATACTCATTCCCTTATTTGGTTTACCGAAGGCAATCCAAAGTTGCCAGAAGCTACGAAATCAGTTATCGAAGATATAGATACCGTATGTTTTGTCAGTGTAGCCTCTTTTTGGGAAATCGGCATAAAAATTAGTTTGGGTAAATTAAAATTGGATATGTCATTTGTGGATTTGGAAAATTGGGTTGTGAATAACAGAATTAATATTTTGCCAATTCGTTTTGATAACATAATCCAACTTTCTCAGCTTCCTTTTCACCACCGCGACCCATTCGACCGCACGCTGATAGCCCAGGCGCTAAGTGAAAAGTTAACGATTATTACAAAAGAAAAACTTTTTGAAGAGTATGGCGTAACACGCCTTTGGTAGTAAAGAATCAAAAATCAGTACAACAATGAAAAAAATACACATTTTCGGATTAATCGTCATTGCCATTGCCATCGGAATCATCGTGTCAACCTACGGCAGTGCAAGTACATACTCAAACTTTACGGAAGCTGAAGAGCTGGCCAAGGAAGGAGAAACCTCAGAGGTGCACGTGGTGGGTAAGTTGACCAAAGACACCAACGGGCAAATCGTGGGCATGAAATATGACCCCGTCATGGATGCCAATCGCTTTGAATTTATGCTGGTCGATACCAACAAAATTGTCAAAAAAGTCGTTTATCTGAGTCCTAAACCGCAAGATTTTGATAAATCGGAGCAGGTCGTGGTGATAGGTCGGATGCAGAAAGACTATTTTGAATGTAACAAGATTTTGATGAAATGTCCTTCAAAATACACCAATGAAGCACCTGATTTTAAGGAAGCTACGGCGGAGAAAATATAATTCATAGCCAAAAAATGGCAGCGGATGAGACATACCGACTGGCTTTTTTTGTCCAACAACCCAACTCATGACTCTCGGAAATTTAGGACACCTTCTCGTAATTTTTTCCTTCGTAACGTCGTTGGTCGCTACGTATGCGTATTTACGAGCCACTCTTTTATCGACTGACAATCTACAGGTAGAAACGTGGAAACGCTTCGCCAGAACTGCTTTTTATATTCATGCTGCCGCCGTTATCGGTGTGTGTGCTACGCTGTATGTTATTATTTACGGCCATCATTTTGAATACCACTATGCGTGGAGCCACTCATCTAGGGCGCTTCCGTGGTACTATATGCTGTCTTGCTTTTGGGAAGGACAGGAAGGAAGCTTTATGCTCTGGATGTTTTGGCAAGCGGTTTTGGGCGTGATTTTGATTCGGACCAATAAGCTTTGGGAAGCGCCCATGATGACGGTTTATGCGTTGGTACAGGCTTTTTTAACGTCTATGATTCTGGGTGTTATCATCCCAGGATTGGATTTTAAAATAGGAAGTACGCCTTTTTTGACCATTGCTGAAGCAAATCCCGGTGCACCGTTTTTACAACTCAATCCTGATTTTGTGCCCAAAGATGGAAACGGTCTCAACCCGTTGTTGCAAAACTATTGGATGGTGATTCACCCACCTACTTTGTTTTTAGGCTTTGCCCTTACATTGGTGCCTTTTGCGTATTTGATGGCGGGCCTTTGGCGCAAGCAAGTAGTAGAATGGTTGCGGCCTGCTTTGCCTTGGACGTTGCTGACAGGCGTGATTCTCGGGGTCGGTATTTTGATGGGCGGTTATTGGGCCTACGAAACTTTGAGCTTCAATAGCTATTGGAGCTGGGACCCCGTTGAGAATGCTGTATACGTGCCTTGGCTCATCGTGATTGCGGCCTTGCACACCATGATTATTGCCAAGAAAAACGCTACCGCACTCAAGACTTCGGTCATTCTGATTATTGCGCAGTTTATTCTGATTCTTTATTCTACTTTCCTCACGCGCAGCGGGATTTTGGGCAATGCCTCCGTTCACTCGTTTACCGATTTGGGTCTTTCGGGGCAGTTGCTACTTTATCTGTTTGCCTTTATTATCGTGGCAACGATATTGACCGTTCGGGTGTGGAAACTTATGCCTTCTGACAAAGACGAAGTATCAACCTATTCGCGTGAATTCTGGCTTTTTATGGGGGCTACGGTGCTGTGTTTGGCGAGTTTTCAGGTCATTATTCCTACTTCTATTCCCGTTTGGAACAGCATTGTACAGGCTTTTGGCGGAGTTTCTAAATTGGCTCCTCCCACGGATGCTATCTCATATTATACCAAATTTCAGCTTTGGTTTTTTGCTGTCATTACTATCCTGTCTGGCATTGGCCAGTATTTTTGGTGGAAGCGAGTGCAGAAAGGAAAAATGCAGGACTTGCTGACACCTGTGTGGATTTCACTGTTTATCAGCGCCTTACTGATTACATTCGGTGGTATCAATAAACTACCTTATATCGCTTTATTGACAGCGGCGGTATTTGCGTTGGTCTCTAACATTACCATCATTATCGGTGTTTTACGCGGTAGTTATCGGGTATCGGGTGGGTCTATTACCCACATTGGGGTGGCGCTGATGTTGATTGGAATTTTGTGGTCATCGGGTTATCAAAAAGTGGTGTCGCTGAATGCGTCGGGCTTACTGATTTCAAAAGATGATTATTTTACGAAGGAGGATAACAAAGAAAATAAAGAAAACGTCCTCTTGTGGCTCGGACAGCCGACGCGTATGGGGGATTATCTGTTGACTTACCGTGGTCCTCGCATCGAAATCCGTGACGTGCCTGAGTTCGTTCCCAACACTTGGGTAGACGTGATTGAAGGTGATTTCCACGCGGTTTGTCTGCGTGACATTACAATCGGCGAAAAAACGTACCACAAAAAAGGCGACACGGTGGCAGTCTACGCCGAAAACGCGCATTATGAAGTTGAATACCGCGAGCCTAACGGTCGTATTGCAACATTGTATCCACGGGTGCAGTTCAACGAAAAAATGGGATTGGTGACATCGCCCGATATTAAACGTGAGCTTAATAAAGACCTGTATTCGTACGTAACAGTAGGAAGTGACCCCAAGAAAGCGGAAGAGTGGTCGCCTACCGAAAACTTCCGGGTGGCGATGCAGGACACATTTTTTGTCAACGATTTTGTGGCCGTACTCGAAAGCGTAGGCCGTACGGATAAGGTGGAAGGAATAGCGCTTACGCCCAACGACGTGGCCGTAAAAGCACAAATTAAGATATTAGATAAAGAGCGTGAATACTTCATTACGCCAACTTTTGCCATTAATCAGGACCGTATGGTGATGCGCAAGCCCGAAGTAAACGAAGATTTGGGTTTACGAGTTCAGTTTATGGAGATTGACCCTAAAACAGGCACATTCAGTTTTGCCGTCAATTCCAAACAACGTGACTACATTGTGATGAAAGCTGTGGAAAAACCACTTATCAATGTGTTATGGATTGGAACCATTGTCTTGGTCATCGGTTTTATGATGTCGACCATCCGGCGTTTTCGAGAGTTTCGTCTGGTGAGAGATAAAGGAGTGGAACTGGAGAAAGTTTAACCAAAGCATAAATAAAATCAAAAAAGCGGCTTTTTGGCCGCTTTTTTGATAGTAGTTCAGTATTAATTAAAAATGGTTAATATCCAACTTTCTTTAAGCTCTGCAAATCATCGGGTTTAGTGCATAAAAAGTCACAAATAGCCTCAATTTCAGTACTATTGGTTGCGATTTTCGCACTGGTGGGATTTTCACGTTTTAACCAAAAAGAAACCGATATTCCTGCTTTCGACAGTTTTAAGAAAACCATTGCTTTTCAAAAGCATCAATTCGACATCAGCACCACTGAATCTGGGGCCGTCAGGGAATTGGTCATTAAAGTAAGCCGCGACGACAAGCAGTTGATTCTAATCCGACAAAAAACGGACGGATGGGTGGTCAATGCCGAAGCGGCTGATTTGAATCGCAACGGTTCTCCCGAGATTTACGTTTATTCCAGTACGTACGGAAGTGGCTCATTTGGCAAAATCTACGCCTTCGAATTTCTCCCTACTTCGTTTGATGCTATTCGTACCGAGCCGCTTTTGCCGATGTTGGCCGAAGGTTATATGGGTCATGATTCATTTAAAATTGAAAATGGGCAATTAGTGCGCGAGTTTCCCATTTACCGAGCTGGCGATACCAACGCGCGCCCAACGGGAGGAAGTCGCAAAATTTGGTATGAATTGCGGGAGTTTGAGAAAAAAATGCTCCTGAAAGCGGTGGAATATGAGGATTGATTTAAGATGTATGGTCGCTGACAATGAGCCATTTTCTACCTATTTTCCTAAAAACAAGGGTGTAATGTCCTCCAATATCTCCTTTCTCTGGGCGCGTAAGGTGCCATTTGCCGATAACAAAATAGGCGTTTTTGTCCAGCGCATTCAACCGTAAAATCGTGAATTTCAGGGTGCCCATCGTGGCGCGGTCGGGGTAGCGTACTTTGTAATTTTCAAGGGTATTTTTCCAACCGTAAGTGGGGCCTTTTGCGCCGATAAACGCGAGGGAGTCCGATTTCCAATAGCCTTCCATAAATGAATTTACATCGCCAGCGTTCCAGTCGGCTTCTTGCTTTTGGAGAATTTTTAAAATTGCTTTTTCGTCGGCATTTTGTTGGGAAAAACCAGTAATACCTGTAAACAAACAGGTGGCAATCAAAAATAATGCGAAGATTTTCATGTCAATACAGATAATGGTTGAGTTAGTAGCCACGGGTTAAATCAATCTGATTTTCAAGAGGTTGTCCATTTAAAAAGCGTTGAAAGTTTTTGACGAAAAAAGCAATTTTTCCTTCATCTTCACTTGCCTGCCCGCCGCCCGTGTGTTGGGTAAGAATCACATTAGACATATCCCAAAGCGGGTTGTCCGTTGGTAAAGGTTCAACTTCGGTCACGTCCAAGACCGCGCCAGCTAGTCGTTTTTCCAGCAAAGCGGCAATCAGTGCCGGCTCGTCTACCGTGGTTCCGCGTCCTACGTTGGCAAAAACCGCCGTAGTTGGCAAAGTATCAATCATTTGGGCCGTGAAAAAACCTTTAGCAGTGCCGGGAAGACAGTTGATAACCAAATCAGTTTGGGGCAATACCGTCATCAATTCTTCGGGCGAATGAATCGTCGCACTCGGGTGAGAGCGCGCAACCATTTGAACGGAGCAATCAAAGCCCGAAAGCATTTTTTTGACGGCTTGTCCGATGCTGCCCGCTCCCAAAATCACCACACGTTTGCCCGTGAGTAAATTGAGTCGAAAGCGAATCGGTGCGCCAACCCAACGTTTTTCGGCTTTGAGCAAGGTGAGTTCATCTACGCCACGATAAAAAGCCAGAATACCCGCCACTATCGTTTCGGCACAGGGAATGGAGAAATAATCGGCCAGGTTGCAAATGGCCACGTTGGACAAATTCAGGTTTTTGTAGCCGTCAAAACCCGCCGAATCCAACTGCCAGTATTTGAGTAAAGGCGGCGCAGTTGTCAACCAAGCGACGGGTGGGTTTCCCAAAATCACCTGTGATTGTTGAAAAGCCGCCGCTTGCTCGGTTTCTGACCATTCATTCTTGAAAAATACTGAATGCCCCGTGGGCAACTGTTGTTTCAATGCTTGGCGAAGCGATTCGTTGAGGGACGTATTTACGAAAATTTGCATTAGATTTGCTGAAAATTAGTACGAAAAAGTCAGTAGCTAAAGGCCGTTTTTCGTCCTTTGCTAGCTTGATATTCTACATTGAATATTAAAATACGCGGTAAAGATATGTTCTCTAAATGGTTAGATAAACTGAATCGTCAAGATTACCCTTTCATTGATTTGTTTTATTATTTAATCGTGATTGTGGTCTTCTTTTTACTGGTCATCATCTCCAGCATCTTTTTTGATTAATCAGGTAGAGATGGAAGAGGTTCTCCGTCTCTACTTCGGTTATTTTCCCTTCGAAAACGCAGGCAGTTCCCAATCGCAGGCTGGCGCTAACCAATCATAACCTGATTCAATAGGCTGGCCGTCGGGAGGAGTCATTGGCGTGGTTGTGTTGAGGTCAGAAGGGTTTGACTTTGCCGTTTCAATTTGATGCGACGCAAATAAATAATGGGCTTTTTGTTTGGTATCGGCTGTCATTCTATTTTGAAGCCAATAGCCTAGATCTTTCAATTTTAGCATTACTACGGCTCTCACTTGAGGAGTCACTTCTTTGTTGTTCGACAACTCCAGCAGTTTTTCGAGTGTCATTTTTTCCACTAATCGCGCGATTTCCCCCTCGTATCCTGCCCGTGAAGTGTTTGACTTCCACGTAGCATTAATGAGTTGGTCGAGGGTTTCTTCCAAGCTCAGCAACGAAGGATGAAAGGACGATTGAATTACCAATCGACTCAAACGCTCAGGATTGAGCAACATACGCAGTGTAAGACCTGCCGAAGCCTCAGGTGGCCCCAGTGGGTCGAATACTAGCCCTGTACGGCGTTTAAAGGTCTCGCGGGGATTGGCATCGTAGCCAAAAGCGCGCGGTGGTGTAAGCTTCAAAACCATTTCGGGTACTTTCAGAAAATCGGCTTGGAGGGTTTGCAGCAGCGCCACCAATGCGTCACGTTGCTCTTTACCATTGACAGGCGTGGTCGTGAGTTCTTTTTCGCCTTTTACCGAAAAACGGTAATTCACCCCAGCGATGGCTTTGGCGGTGGCTTCCACCTGAAAGCGATGAAACATGTACATCGGCACAAAAACTTCTTCCAACGAGCTCATCGGTGTGCCCGTGCGGAGTTTGCGCTCGTCAAAGTTGGCCAAGGTCAGTTTACGAATTTCCGAAATTCGTTTTAACTCAGCGGTGGCATTCACACCGTTGTCCCAGAGGTGCGTTTGCGGGTGGGCGCTGCCTTCGGGGCGCGCGTCCTGATCGGTGAGGAAATACAAGCCTTTGCCGTACATTTGGTCCACAATTGCATTCAACGCCTTTTTTTCATCGGTGCCTTTTGGGAAATCCTGATAGCCCCAAATGATGGACCACTTATCGTAATCTCCAATTTTTTTGTCGTACGCGTTGGACAAATCTACTTTGCCGTTTTTTAATTCAACCTGCATGTGCGGATAGTCCATTACCGACGCGCGGTCGTGCACGCTCGCCACGTAGTTGTGGGGTAGTCCCAATGTGTGCCCGATTTCGTGCGCCGACAGTTGTTTCAGACGGTCGAGCGACATGCCCATCATGTCTTCGGTGTTGGTGGAATCGGTTTTATAATCGCCCACCAACCCCTGCGCGATGAGGTAATCTTGACGAACACGTAATGAGCCCAGCGTGACTTTGCCTTTCAAAATCTCGCCCGTACGTGGGTCGATGATGCTACCACCGTACGACCAACCTCGCGTAGAGCGGTGTACCCACTGCACCAGATTGTACCGTACATCCATCGGGTCGGCATCGGCGGGAAGGAGTTTGACCTGAAACGCATCTTTGTAGCCTGCCGCCTCAAACGCCTGATTCCACCATTTGGCCCCTTCGACCAAGGCCGAGCGGATAGGCTCGGGTGCGCCCGGGTCGATGTAGTAAATAATGGGTTTTACGGGTTCGCTGATGGCGGCGTTGGGGTCTTTTTTCTTCAAACGATGACGCACAATGTAACGTTTCGTAATCGGCTCACTCACGGGAGAGGCATAATCGTAAAAAGAGGTGAAAATATATCCCATGCGCGGGTCGAAACCGCGAGGTTGGTAGTTGTTGTCGGGCAATTCAACAAAGGAATGGTGCTGGCGCATACTCACCGTCGTGGCCGTTGGGGCTACGGCACGGAGGTAAGCCCCGGGAGCATCTCCAGTGAGCGTAATGGTTACTTCAAATTCCGTGTTTTGGGGAAAGTTTTTGGTATTAGGCAAATACAAAGCCGAGCGCGAAGCGTCCAATTTGAAGGTGCCTTGTCGAGTACGTGAAATGTCCTGAATGGCTCCCACGGCATCTTGCAACAGAAAAGGCGTCAATTCGACAAGCACCGTCCCCGCGTTTTCGGCGGCGATTTCAAATCCCCAATGTACCGACTGCGCAAAGGATTCTTCCACGGCACGGCGTTCGAGCGGGTCGTTGCTGAGGGCGCGGTAGCCGTAATTGGGCTCCACCATCAAGACTTTATTGCCAGTACGTTGAAATTTAATGACGTGTTCCTGCCCCAATCGCCCGCGGTCGAGGCCGATGTCGTTGGAGCCGATACCCTGGGCTAAGGTTGGATAATACAGCAATTCGGTATCAAATCGGTTGATTTCCAAATAGATTTTTCCCTTTTTAGCGTCCCAATAGTAGGGCATAAAACCGTCCTTCTTTTCCATGTCTTTGGTGAAGGTCTCGATGGGGTTTTGGGCAAAAAGCGAATAAGAAAAGAGAGTTAGGAGTAACAGTTTCTTCATAAAAAGGGGGTAAGTCGGTTTGTTGGATGAAAATGCACCTCGTTTTTGAGGTTCTTTACAAAGAAACCAATTTTTTGGGGAAGAGAGAAATTTTAAGGACTGTCCGTAAATATCTACTTGCATCGACCGTCCAGCCAATGAACGTCCAATGCCGTTGATTTTTATTACTTATTCAGGAAATACGATAGCAGGATATCAATATATTTGAGAAAAATAAGGGGAGCATGAACTTTATGATAAAACTAAAAAAGCTACTTTGGATTGATGCCTTTGCGGGCTTGAGTGTAGGGGGCGCGGTACTTGTATTGAAAGACCTTGTGCAACCTTATCTTCAACTTCCTAACAGTTTATTGACTTCTTGTGCCGTCATTGCTTTATGCTATGCGGTTTATGCTTTTCATTTGGTTTTGAGAAAAGCCCAATCGGTGAGGTGGGTAAGGGTCTTGATTTATGGCAATGGAGCTTATGCAATTTTCTGCCTTGGATTGCTTTGGTATTTTTTTGATAAAGCCTCGTGGTGGGGGAGAGGGTACTTACTGTTGGACTCCGTGGGTGTGGGTACACTGGCCTTGGTGGAGTGGAAAGTATTTACGCAAGGGTTTAAAAATTGAAGGAGGAGTTGTTGGTGAAAAGAACACCAACAACGGCATAAATATGCTATGAATTTCGCAGGATTTTCCCTAACCTTTTCCCCTTCGCCAACTCATCTACCAACTTATCCAAATACCTGACTTTTTGGGTCAAAGAATTTTCTATTTCCTCAACCCGATAACCGCATATCAGCCCCGTAATGAGATGGGCATCTTGGTTTAATTCGGCATTCTGAAAGAAGATTTCAAAAGTTACTTTATTGTCAATTTGAGCTTGCAGTTGTTGGTTGTCGAACCCCGTCAGCCATTCAATGACTTGATGTAATTCTTCTTTGGTTCTGCCCTTCTTCTCCACTTTTTTTAGGTAGTGCGGATACACCGAAGCGAAGGTCATTTCCGCGAAACGTTCATCGTGTGTTTTCATTGTTTTTATAATTTTTGCTGCTGTCGGCCTTATGACCGCGGGCCCTTGAACTCACTCTCCTTTTACGTATTTTCGCCAGTTATGTTGTTCTTGAAATCCCAGCACTTCACGGATTTTGCGGTTTGAAAACAAGGCTTCATGCTCCTCCAATTCGCGCGTAATGGGCACATTGGGAAAGAACCTCTTCGCCAGTTCTTTGCTCGGGATAACAGCCCCGTTGTGGTCATTTCCTGCATTGAAAACCTGATAGCCGAGGCCGTCTTTTTGCAGACACAAGTCCACGATTTGTCCCAAATCACGGGCGTCGATATAACAGAATGCATTTCGGCGGCGTACTTCGGGGTGTTTAAAATAATGCGGAAACAGTTCGGCGTATTCGTGTGGTTCAATCACATTACCGATACGAAGGGCATAAATATCAAATCCTGACCGTCGCTGAAAGGTGCGGGCCGTTTTTTCATTGACCACCTTCGATAATCCGTAACTGTCCATGGGGTCAACGTCGTAATCTTCTTCCAACGGCAACACACTCGGGTTAGTTTGTCCATCCGAAAAACAGATACCGTAGGTGGTCTCCGACGATGCAATGATGATCTTCTTGATGCCCAATTTAACCGCCGCTTCAATCACATTATAAGTGCCCACGGTGTTGACTCGAAACGTTTCATTATCAGGTTTGAGTAAGATGCGGGGTACGGCTGCAAAATGAACAACCGCATCAAATTTAGGTACGCCGGTGCCTGGTTCCAATTCCTCAAACCCGGTATAGGACGTCATGGCATTGAACATTTGTCCTGAATCCGTAATATCGGCTGTCAGATTATCTACCCCCGGATAATTCAGTGGCGTCAGGTCCACATTCAGTACTTTATGGCCTTGGTCGAGCAGGTACGGAATGACATGTTTTCCTGCTTTTCCCGAGCCCCCCGTAAAAAAGATTCGCATTGTAGTGAGTGATTTATGATTTTATGGGTAACTGACCAAACAGGGTTTGTGTTGCCTACTTCCTATCAATTACTCTATTATTCTTTCTTGTTGTGAGATTCTTTGCCGCTGTCGGTCTTATGACTCACAGCCCTCAAAAGAAATTTTTGATGAGAAAATACCTAAAATTGCATGGGAAGAAAATGAACCCTTTTGTTAGCAACATTGGCCGCGCGGCTGTTAGAATCTAAGTTCGCTGTCATCCTGCTGAAGACAACGAGCAACGGAAGGGGAGCTCTTCTTTTTGATGAAGAACAACGTAATACCAAAACGTGTATCTTTGTTAGGCTTACTAAATGATTGACCATGACTGTCATCACACTGAAAGGAAAAATTGATAAAAAAGGAGTGCTTAGCATCAAGCATCCTGCCTTCTCCCCTGAAAAAGAGGTAGAAGTGACGGTTGTGATTGAAGAATCCAAGACCTATGATTTTTCAGATCTTGCCAGTAAATTGTCTTGGCGGGGCGATGGATTAGCTTGGCAAAAAAAGATTAGAAATGAGTGGGACTAGGTTTCTCTTAGATACGAATGCTATTACGGCCCTTTTGCAAGGTAATCAAGTTTTGGAACGGCAATTCAGATATCTTCTTTTTGTTACAGGCTTTGGCCGTAAGAGTTTGCAATCGCTACTGAGCGATGATTATCTTAGGGCGGGGCGAAAAATGATGATTAGATAGGCTTCAAAGTGACTTTTAAAGTATTTGCCGTGTTGCAAACACTCTGCTTATGTGGCGTTCGCAGTCATCCTAAGGAAGACAACGAACAACAGGGTGTGTGTTGCCAAAGATGCACTGTCAATTATTTCAGTTTCCTTTTATTACAAAGTTACAAAGGGATTAATGTTATTCCGAAACTTCTAAGGGGTGTGTAACACATTGGTTTCTGATTAAATTTCATCCATAGCGTCAAAAGTAGCTATTGTTTCTTAATTGTTGTTGTTTGTGGCTTTTAAGTATTACTCCTTTGCAATGAGAAGTATTTCTTAAATATAGGACAAACCCGAATATGCGGTGAAAAATTCACTCTTTTACTTGATTGATTTAGGCCAAAACACATTGCCCTCTACCGCAAAAACTCCACCTTCTCCCCAACCTTCAAAACCGTATTCCCGGCCAATTCATGCACTTTTTTATTGCCAATCTGTACGGTTTGAACGGGTAATTGTCCGTGCAAAACGGTGAGGGTGGTTTTGAGTTGGGCGCCTTGTTTTTGCTTCGTGCAGGTTCCCCACGCGTAGCCGTTGGACCAGAAAAAGGTGCCGGGTTGGTCGTTGAAATGAAGGGTTTTTTCTACGCCTGAGTATTGGAAGCCGCTCAACGCCAACGTAGAAGCCCAGCTGATCATGGCGCGGGCGTAGTGGTGGCCGCATTCGGCCTCGTCGAAGGGGCTGCGCTTGGCACCGTCGTAGCGGTAACGGATGTTTTGGATGCATTTGAGGCCGTCTTCGGTCATGTTTTCGTAAAGCATTCCGATGGCGGCGGTGTATTCAAAACCCGTCATCACTTCGGCAAAATACGGGAACGGCACCGTGGGGCGGCCTTTGGGCCAGCTTGCCATGAGCAACGCGGGCTCGTCGGCCAGGGCGTAGGAGCGCATGTTGTTGAAATGCTCCGTCAGCGTGGCGCGGTAGTTGTATTTCAGGATGGATTTCAGCGAGGTCTGTACGTTTTGCGGTTTCACCAAATAGCCCAAGCCGCACACGTGCGCCATGAATTGCCCCACCAATTGGTCCACCAAACAGCCTTTGGCCAACTGAAACGGCGGAAAATCGCCCTGAATGCTGTTCCAGCCCGACATCGTGCCCTTGGCAAACTTGCGTCCTACGGGCGAGATCACCTGTTGCTCGTAATATTCACCGTTGAACAACTGTTGGTCGGCCCACGTACTGCCGCTTTGAAAAAGGGTTTTGCATTGCTGCGCAAAAGCGGCATCGTGCATGGCTTCGGCCATTTTTTCGGCAGCTTTCAACGCGCCCAAATACCAGATCTGCATCTGCGGATTGGGCCCGAAATATTCTACGTCCATGGTGTTGTGCTGCGCCCCGTCCATCACACCGTCGAGGTTGCCGTCCCAGCCGTCGGGCACCCACGCGAACGCCAGCGCACGTTTGATTTTCGGCCAGTTTTTTTGCAGAAAAGCGGTATTGCCCGATAGTTGCCAATCGCGGTAAAACTTCATGATGGTGCCCATTTGCCCGTCGGCGGCGGCCATGCCGTTGCCCGCACCTTTGTTGAGCGGTAGGCCCACCCGAAACTGCATGATGCCCGAGGTGCTGTCGAGGGCGTAGTTAAACTCTACGTCGCGCATGGTTTGGGCCAGATCACCGAACAAAAAGGCTGTGGCCTGCTCGTAGTTCCAAACGTGCGTACACGAACCCGCGCAGGAGCCTTCGTTGTCCATGACGCCCTCCCAGCCAAACATTCGCCCGTCTTCGGTGCGGAACACGGTTTGGGAGCGCAACGTGCTGAGATTGAAGAGCGCCGCTTCTTTGACGGCTTCGGGATAATCGCTTTTCAGGAAGTTGTTGACAAAGAGCAACGTCTCATTTTCGAGTTGGGGCAATTGCGGCACGGCCTTTTCGGCTACTTCCCACGCGTCAGCGTAGCGAGTGGTGTAGTAGTTGCCCACGCGCTCTTTCGACCACGCAAAACGGTTGGGAAAATGCCACGTGATAAAAAACGTAAACGACTCGGTTTGTTTGGGTTGAATCGTTTTCTTCACGGCCAACGACGCCATCGGGTCTTCGTCGGCGACGGTGTTTTTTTCGGTCAATTTGCCGTCGTCCGTAAAATCATCCCAAAAATCCAACAACGCATTTTCCCACGCGTTGGGCACGGACGACGTGCGGTAGCTGACGTCGCCGCCGGCGTTGGTACTTAGGGCAATCGTTCCCCAAGCGGGGTCGGCTTTGTCCACGCCGTCGGAATACATGAAAATGCCCTGTCCTGCTTTTCCTTGCCGAAATTGATTTTTATTCTGCTTCGCCCCCGATGGGTTGAACTCGCCTTTCCACGATTTGGAGCCTTTGGAGCCGTCTTTCCCCACAAAATTACGCATCGACCCCGCCACCGAAACCGTCAGCGGTTGGTTGGACGTGTTGGTGACTTCGTAGGTCAGGGCCGCCATCGGAATCCCGCTGCGCTCGGCATCGCCGGGAATGAGAGGATTGAAGGCTTTGATCTGAACCGTAACGGGCATTTTTTCGTCCGACAAATTCACTTGTCCAAACGGATACGCGGCGTCAAAACTCGCTTTGGCAAATCGCGGCAAACCGTGATGGTCCACGGGACGACCTTCCATGTGTTGGTACTCATGCGTTTCGATCGGGCCTATGAGGGCTTTGGCTTGGGCGTTTTCGGTTGGTTTTTTGACATAAATGGCAAAGAACGGAGCCATATTGCCCGGTAGGGTCGTACTGAATCCTTTTCCCGGACGGTTCATGATTTCCCAATCCTGCAACTGCCCGCGTCCTCCCAGCGACACGGTTCCCGTGCCGATGCCGCCGATGGGCATGGCAATGCGGGTGAGGTGTTGTTGGTCATAATGTTTTAAAACAGGCCACTTTTGCGGTTTCCAAGGGCTTTGAGCGAGGGCTTGCGTGGCGATGCAGAGGAGGAAAAGGAGTTTTTTCATTTTGGCTTTATTTTTTTACTGTAACACGGAGTTTTTCTCTGTGCTTCACTCTGTGGTTCCCTGTGTCACAAAAACAATATCAATGCTTCACAATTTCCTCCAAACTCACGCCTAGCATTCTCCTTGCCACGGCATTCAGCGCCATTTTGTCGCCTTCAAAGTGATAGGTGCGGCTGCGGTGGGTGAGGGTTTCGCCTTTTTTGAGGGCTTTGGCGGGGGAGGAGGATTCCAGTTCATAAAACGGACCCATTTGCGTACCGTCTTCTACGGGGCCGTCATTGTAAGAATTGGCGGCATCACCTTTGAAGGGCTCTTTCTGGATTTCCCACATCGAGTTGACGTAGTCGCCGGTGGGGTCTAAATCGTAGGTAACAATCGTCAAAACGCCTTTCTCGGAATCATAACTACCCATCACAGGCTTGGCAATAGTTGGCGGCAGACCGATCTTGCTGCGGTGTTTTCCGTCGGCTTTGAAGTACAGCACGCTGTCTTCGACGATAAGGCGCTCGGCGGGGACTTTGCCAAAATAGCTGTCGTTGATTTTGCTTTTGTGGTCAGCGCCTCCCACAAACGGTACCACCACGGTGGTTTTAGGTGTAGGATTAAACATCCCCAAAATCCAAATGGAAAGCAGCCCCGTTTCTTTGTTCCAGTCCGCCCCTTGATTGGTGATGGTATTGACGGTTTCGTAGGCTACCGTTTTTACATCTTTGAGCGGGAAATTGATGGCCGTTTCGATGGCTATTTTGCTGAGGGCCTCCACGCTGCGGTCTATTTGTAGGTCGAATTTGGTGCCTGAATAATTGGTCAATGAAGCCGTTTTACGAAAAACTGCTTTTGATTTGTCGGAAGAAACCACCTCGAACGGCTCGGAATCAATGACGGCGGGTACTTGCCAATCGTCGAACACGAATTGTTTGCCTTGCTGAAAATAAATGGAGAACTGCCCGCCCTCGGGACCAATCCAGAAGCGGTCTTCACCGCCAAAGGCGCTCATGTGCGGTGTGAATTTGCCCGATTCGAGGAGTTTATAATTGAGCCAGCCGTAGCTGTTGCCCGAAGTGCCGTTGGCGGTGGAGGTCATCACGCGCCCCTGCAACGCCCCGACCACGGCTACTTGCGCAGAGTCGTCGTCGGGAGCGGTGAGAACGATGGTTTGTTGGTGTTTTTTTAAGAATTCGAGGTCGGTGCCGAAAGAATTTGCAGTAGAAGACATGGTATCTTTGTTGGAGGATGAACAGCTTGACATAAACGTCAATACTACCGAGGCTATTCCTAAAGTGACTACGGCGCGGGCCGAACAAATGGTTTTTGAAGTTAAAAACATAGCGGTTCAGGAGTATGGTTGATGTGCCCAAAAGTAGTGAAACCCAGCCAACATACTCATACCAAACGGATATCAAACAATAAGGCCAAAACACCTCTGTTTTGGCCTTATTGGGTTTACGCTCATTAAAGACTACAACTTATCAGGTGTAATCGGCTCAGGGACTACGTTTTTGACGGGCTTCGTGCTTTTTAAATACGCAAAAATGGCGCGTAAATCTTGGTCGGACATTTGAATATAATTAGGCCAAGGCATAGGTGGGAGCAAAGGGCGTGCGGTTTTAAGGCCCTTGTATTTGCCTTCGCGCATGGCCGTAAAAAACTGCTCTTCTGTCCATTTGCCGATGCCTGATTCGTCAGAGCTGATGTTGCCCGAAAAAGACACCCCCCAAGGCCCTACGGCGGCGGTATTGGTCATGTTGAACAAAACCCACGATGACAATTCTCCTTTGTTTACTTTAGGAAGTTTCATGGAGGCGGGATGCCCGCCCAGCCAGTGGTTTGGGTCGGGTTCGGGGCCTTGCTTACCCATGATTTTGGGCGTATGACAATCTCCACAACCTGCAATGGTGACAAGATATTCCCCTTTTTTGATGAGCGCTTCGGTATTATCGAGCGAAATTTGAGCCGTGTTTTTGGAGGGAGGGTTTTCGGTAGGAGTAGTAAGAATGGGTTCTTTCGACGGTACGTTAAAAGCGGTGGCTGCTAACATACACAGCATCCCAGCAAGCGTTGTTTTCATGATTGTGATGGTTGTTAATGGAAATGATTATGACTGATTTTCGAGCACAAAACAATCTGAGATCGGCCCAGAAATCAATTCTACTGGCGGTGAATTGAGCGATTTTAAACATCAGTTGTAAAAAAACTCTGGTGAATGGCGGGCTATGCGCCATTGTGCAAAAACCATTGCAAAAAAACATAAGGAATACTAAAACAGGGCTTAATTAGGTGCATTAGGAAAGGAGAATAAGTAAATACTTCATTGATAATCCTCTTGTAAATAGTTTTGCTACAAGTATTTTTTCGTTCACAAAAACAACTCAGCCTTTCATGAAATCCATTCCATCACTCGTTTATCTTGCGCTTTTCGGTGCCATTTTGGCGGCCTGCAAAACCGACAAAAAAGAATCGACCCGAACCACATTTTTTGACACAGCAGGCATGGATACCACCGTAAATCCAGCCGATGATTTTTTTAGTTATGCCTCGGGCAACTGGATGAAAAACACCAAAATTCCCGCCGACCAAACTGGCTGGGGCTCTTTCTACACCCTCTATGAAGAAAACCTCAACAAACTTCACGGTATTTTGGAGGAAAGCCTCAAAACAACGCATCCAAAGGGGAGTTTGGAACAAAAAGTAAGTGATTATTACCGATCTGGAATGGACACCGTTACCATCGAAAAGAAGGGAATTGAGCCAATTAAGGCTTATTTGGCTGAGATTGACCGACTCAAAACGCCGCAAGAAATCATGGATTATACGGCCAAATTGGAATCGCCGGGGGGCGTATGGGTGGGGTATTATGTGGACGCTGACGAAAAAAATCCGGGCTACAATGCCTTACAACTCGTCCAAACGGCGCTCTCGTTGCCCGAAAAAGACTATTATTTTCGCACCGATGCCGAAACCAAAAAAGTACGAGACGCCTATAAAAAATACATCGCGAAGCTGTTTACCCTTTCGGGCGTAGACTCGACGACTGCGAAGAAAAAAGCCGAAACGATATTGGCGCTCGAAACCCAAATCGCTAAGTCGCACCGCAGTCCGGTGGAGTTGAGAAATCCCGAACTAAACTATAACAAGTTTGCCATCAAAGACCTCTCCGCCTTGACACCTGGTATTGACTGGGCGCGATTTGTGAAAACGATGGGTGCCCAAACGGATACCCTCATCGTCGGCCAACCCGATTATTACAAGGCCCTGAGCGGATTGTTGAAAACGCAGTCGTTGGAGGTTTTGAAAGACCGCATGAAACTATCGGTTTTGTCGGGAGCGGCTTCTTCGCTGACCAAAGCGTTTCGGGATGCGCAATTTGAGTTTTACGGCAAAACCCTCAACGGACAGCAGGTGCCGAATGCCCGTTGGAAACAAATTACCAATGCCGTCGACGGTGGATTAGGGGATTTGCTGGGGCAATTGTTTACGCAAAAATACTTTACCGCCGACGCCAAAACGCGCATGAATGAGCTGGTGAACAACTTGCAGGATGTGTACCGCGACCGCATCAAACGCCTCGACTGGATGTCGGATTCGACCAAAACCGAGGCGGTAAAAAAATTGGATGCGTTCATCAAGAAAATTGGTTATCCCGACAAATGGAAAGATTATGCCGAAGTGGAAATTGTTAGCGACAACTATTTTGCCAACAAACGGGCAATTGCCATTTACGAGGGGAAGCGCGACTTGGCGAAAGTCGGCAAACCCGTTGACAAAACCGAATGGGGCATGACGGCCCCCACCGTCAACGCGTATTACAACCCTACATTCAACGAAATCGTGTTTCCAGCAGGAATTCTTCAGTTCCCATTTTTTGACAATGCCGCCGACGATGCCATCAACTACGGTGCCATTGGTGCTGTAATTGGCCACGAAATGACGCACGGATTTGACGATCAAGGACGCCAATATAACTACATGGGAATGCTGAAAAACTGGTGGAAACCCGCCGACGGCGATAAATTTAAGCGCAAAGCGATGGTGGTGGTGAAGCAGTACAGCGGCTATAAAGTGCTCGACAACATGAGCGTAAATGGCGAACTGACCTTGGGCGAAAACCTTGCCGACATCGGCGGGCTTTCGATTGCTTATGAGGCGTTTATGAAAACGAAACAGGCCAAAAGCGGCGAAAAAATCGACGGTTTTACACCACAACAGCGCTTCTTCTTGGGGTTTGCGCAGGTATGGCGTATCAAAACCCGCGACGAAACCATGCGGATGCGCATCACCATGGACCCGCACTCGCCGGAGTTGTTTAGGGTGAACGGTCCGTTGGCGAATATGCCCGAATTTTATGAAGCGTTCAACGTAAAACCAACCAATAAACTGTACCGTCCAGATAGCTTACGCGTGCGTATTTGGTAGTGATTTATTAAAAAAGCTCGTTGATATAGGTTCGTATCAACGAGCTTTTGATGTGTCTTAAATAACAAACTCCATGTTCAAAAAAATAGTCCTTCTTTTTATCGTTACTGTGTCGTTGGCTCGCGCGCAACAGGCTTTATTTTCCACAAAAGGCATTCAGCCCGCTGTGTGCGTGGGAGAGAATGGATCCATTGAGATGGTGTTTGGAAAAGGAAACGCTTTTTATTATTCTTTTTCAAATGACAAAGGCCGGTCTTTTTCAACGCCTGAGCTAGTCGACAGCCTTCAGGGGTTGCATTTGGGCGTATCGAGGGGTCCACAGATTGCATCTTCGCGCCAATCTACGGTCATTACTACCATCGACAAAGCGGGGAACATCTACGCTTACGTGCGCAATCGTACCACTGGTAAATGGCAAAATCACCTCATGGTCAATGACGTACCCGAAATTGCCAAAGAAGGTTTTAATGCGCTGGCAAGTGATGGAAAAGGTTTTTTTTGGGTGATTTGGCTTGATTTGAGAGACGACAAACAAAACAAGATTTTTGGGGCCTCCTCCAGCGACGGCGGCTTGACTTGGGGTAAAAATAAACTCATCTATCGCTCCCCCGACGCTACGGTTTGTGAGTGTTGTCAGCCGTCCATTCTTATGCGCGACCAGCGCGTGTATGTTATGTTTCGAAACTGGATCAGTGGCGCAAGAGATATGTACGTGACCGAATCGGAGGATGCTGGAAAAACTTTCTTGCCTGCGGTGAAAATGGGAGAAGGAACTTGGAAACTCAACGCCTGCCCGATGGATGGCGGTGGCATGAGCGTAGATGAGAAAGGGGGATTTACGTCCGTTTGGCGACGTGAAAATCAGCTTTTTACGTCAAAAATCGGAGGTCCAGAACAGCCCTTGGGCCAAGGCCGCAATGCTTCTATTGCCACGAGTGCGCAACACACTTTTATCGTTTGGCACGACAAGGGGCAAGTTTGGATCAGTCAATCTGCGCAAACACAACCCCTAAATTTGGGAGCAGGGCGGTATCCGCGCGTGGTGATGGTCAATCCGCGCTTGGCTTTCTGCGTCTGGGAAGACAAAGAAACCATCAAAGGAATGATGTTGACGGGGGAGTAAAGATGAATTGTCTTTTTGGTATATATTTATTGTAATTTTCCGCTCTGTGAGGTAAATGTTATGCTTGTAATGAGGTATTTGGTTATTGACCGCTTGATAACTTTTTCTGTGATTAATCTTCAAAATGGTATATCTTGTGCCTGTAAATAATTTTATAGGATATTTTTCTTTTAGAGTATCGTTTGTCTTTAGTGCTTTTTAAAGTTCGTATGTACTTACTCAACGTTATGATATATTTCAAATGGTTTTCCCAAAAAGAAACTACTTTTTTATTTTCAAACTTGGTTTTTTTGCGCTAATTATTTCTGTACTGAATGGGTGTAAAGAAGCCGAAAATGGTAAGAGTCGCCGAAAAGTGTACGTTGAAAAGAAAAACGGTAAGTATGCCTTACTCAAAGACGGAAAGCCTTTTTTTATCAATGGTGCTTCGGGATATTCGTATTGCTCGGTTCTGAGAGAATCGGGCGGTAATACCCTGCGGACTTGGGATACCACCAACTTGGCCGTGATTCTGGATAGTGCGCTGGCAAATAACCTCAGCGTGATTGTGGGGTTATACCTTCCAGATTATCACGAAACTTCTTTTTTCAATAATCCAGTGCGGGCGGCCCAAATGCACAAAGACTATAGCGCCGTGGTGAACCGATTTAAGCAGCACCCAGCCCTGCTGATGTGGTCAATCGGGAATGAGGTCAGTTTTCCGTACAATCCCTCTTACAACAACTTTTACAAGGTATTTAACGGATTGGTCGATATGATTCATCGGGATGATCCAGACCATCCGATTACGACTGTTCTCCTTAATTTTGATAAAAAATCGATTCTGAATCTGGTGGTTCGATGCAATATCGACATCATCTCATTCAATATTTATAACCGAATAAACACGCTCCGTGATGATTTGGATTGGATGAAATGGTTTTGGAATGGCCCTTTTCTACTGTCGGAGTGGGGGATCGACGGCCCATGGGAAGGAACCAAACAAACCGCTTGGGGAGCGTATCTAGAACCTACTTCTACCGAAAAAGCTGCGCGATGCCTGACTCGCTACCAGCAGTATATGCCTGTCGAAGATTCTCGTTTTTTAGGTTCATGTTTGTTTTATTGGGGGCATAAACAAGAAGGAACGCATACATGGTTTAGCCTTTTTGATGAAGGGGGTGCCCACTCCGAAACCGTGGGTAGAATGAAATTCCAGTGGACGGGGAAAACTTATAAACACGAATTTCCCACGGTCAAAACCATGTTGCTTAATTCAAAGAAGGCCAAAGATAATATTTTGCTTACGGCCAATGCCCCGTCTACGGCGGAGATATTTGTGGATTCATTGGGCGGAAGTATTAAAACAATAAAGTGGCAGTTGTTCAAAGAAGATTGGCTGCGAATAAACAATCAGGCCAATACAAAAAAACTCACGCCGTTGCCCCAACTAAACAAAAACTCGACGGAGCTCAAAGTTGCTTTTACGGCTCCCGAAGAGGAAGGCCCCTACCGGATTTTTGCCACCATTTATAACAATCGGGGAAATTTTGCTACCTGTAATATTCCTTTTTACGTCGTTGGTCCGCCATGAAAAATCGGTTATTGATAAAACCACCCACCAAACGCGAATTGCTCACCCTGAGGCTCATGATTCTTTTAGGGTTAGTGTCGATGGTATTTTTTATGACTAAGCTGTTGGGGGGGGGCGTTCGGGGAAATGGTGCGCTGTACGTGATGTTGATGACGGCTTTCTTTTTTACCTGTCTCACCATTCTTTACGAATGGTACCACTATTTTAGTATCACAATTCCGAAAGAGCCGCCCGTCAATAAAACCTATACTGTCGATATTTTTACCACCTTTTGTGCGGGGGAGCCTTATGAAATGATTGAGGAAACCCTGCGGGCTATTGTTGCCATAACCTATCCGCACACTACTTACCTGTGCGACGAAGCAGACGACCCGTACCTCAAGCGTCTTTGTGCACAGTTGGGGGTACATCACGTTACTCGACTTGAGAAAAAGAATGCCAAGGCGGGTAATATCAATAATGCCTTGCGCCAATCATCGGGGGAGCTTTGCGTTGTTTTGGACCCCGACCATGTACCTTCTGCCGATTTTCTGGACCCGATTGTGTCGCATTTTAATGATCCTGCCATTGGGTTTGTCCAGATTGTGCAGGCCTATAAAAACAGCGAGGAGAGCTTAATCGCCAAGGGTGCCGCGCAGCAGACCTACCAGTTTTATGGCCCGATGATGATGACCATGAACCACTACGGAACCGTAATGGCCATTGGGGCTAACTGTACCTTCCGGCGTGCGGCGCTGGAATCCATCGGAGGCCACGCCGCTGGCCTTGCCGAGGATATGCACACTGCCATGCGGCTCCATGCAAAGGGTTGGAAATCAGTCTATGTGCCTGCTGTGCTGGCCCGAGGGCTGGTGCCTTCTACCTTGTCGGCGTATTATAAACAACAACTGAAATGGTCGCGGGGGGTGTTTGATTTGTTGGTCACTGTCTATCCCAAGTTGTTTACGCAATTCACCCTGCGCCAGAAGATTCATTATGCGCTGATTCCGCTTCATTATCTTTCGGGGATTATATTCTTCCTCAATTTTTTGATTCCCATTCTCTCGCTATGCTTTCATACTAGTCCGATGAAGATGGACATTACGGACTTTGGTCTAATCGCCTTACCTTTCCTAACCGTAGTCGTTCTTATCAGGCAATTTGTACAATGGTGGGTGATGGAAGATACCGAGCGGGGTTTTCATGTAATAGGCGGGCTTTTAATGATTGGCACTTGGTGGGTATTTATTCTGGGTTTTTTGTATACCCTGTTTGGGGTAAAAGTCCCTTACGTACCCACACCCAAAGATGGAAAAGAGGCAAATAACTGGCCTTTAAATATCCCTAATCTCGTCATTTTGTTCTTGTCCCTATTTTCTATTTGTTATGGATTGTATACCGACTGGAACCCCTACAACCTGAGTATGTCGGTATTTGCGGGGCTGAATGCCATGTTTATGGGTTTTACCGTTTTGATAAGCAGACAGCCCCAGTTTCGAATCTTGGCCGTTCGGTATAAACGGCTGAACATCGGGTTGCTGTTTCTTCGGGAAGCAAAGGGGCATTTCTGGATTATCAGGCGTCGTATTTACACCGTTGTCAGACGTACACCTTTATTGTTATCAATCCTTTTGACCTGTCCTATTATTTACATGGTTCAGTTCCGACAGAAAGGACTGCCTCCGACGATTTACAAAGACCATCGGGTAAACTTTTTTTTGACGGGAATCGACGCCCGGTCGGTCAATACCATGGGCACGGCTTTCCCCTTGAGCGGGGAGAATAAAACCCATTTTGACATCCTTGCTTTTCATGTTCGGTGGGCCAATGGCTATTTGCCTACCCGTACTTTAGATTCTGTATACCGTAACGGCTCTTTGCCCATGATTACGTGGGTACTTCCTTCGCGCCTTTCTGACTACGCCAGCGTTTTTGAGCTAATCACAAACGGAAAGGAGGATGCGTATCTTTTGCAGTTCTGCCGTCAGTTTAAAGCGCTGAATCGCCCTGTTTTTATCCGCTTTGCCCCCGAAGTTGGCAAACTGCCGAATCCCGCGCCCAACACTCCCGAGGTGTTTAAGGCCGCCTGGAAATACATGCATGATTTTTTTCGCAATCAGGGATTGTACCGGGTGATTTGGGTGTGGAATCCAGGTACGCCCGAATCCATCGACCCCTATTTTCCGGGCCGTCAGTACGTTGATTGGATGGCCGTCAGTAGCCTAAACGAAGACCGTGGTTCTTTACCCATCAAAAAGCAATATTGGGCTTTTCATAAACATCCCGTTTTTCAATCAGGAATGCCCGTGATGTTGGTAGAAAACGACAACCAGTCGTTGTCCGACAAAGAGGCTAAATCAATCCGCACTTCATTTTCTGAAATCAAAGCCGTGGTCATTTCTGGCAGAACGGCAGGGCCATTTGGCCGGCTCCGACGTATCAACGACCTAACCGATGAGTCGGGCAGGTTGGTGAGGGCGCAAAACAGATTTAAGAAAACAGAGATTGAGCCTATACCCAAACTCCTGACATCGTATGGGACGGCCCCCAAAAATATAGCTTTAACAACGACCCAAAGTGCTTTTTTTGTAGGAACTAGAGGCATCAATTATACCAAAGCCCAAGATTGGGTTAAGAGCCCGAATCCTCTCAGAATGGGTGAATTGTTGGAGGATTTTTACGAAATGAAAACCCTCGGTATCAACACCATCAAACACAGCGGCCCGGGCATCTACGACCGAAATATCATCCGGGCCGCCGAGGAAACAGGCATGAAGGTGAATTTTAGTTTTTGGATTGATGACCACCTCGATTTTGTGGAAGAAAAAAATAAATTGGAACAAGCCAGGATAGATATTCTTGCGGTGGTTAGTTCGTACAAAGACAACAAAAATATCATTGGCTGGAACATCGGTAACGCCGTTTTTCAAGAACTTCAGTTTCGGTATTTCAAACCTGATTTGATTATTCAGCGAGATGCGTACCTGTTTTTTGTTAAAAATCTGGTGCGTAGTATCAAGCAAATTGACCCGTCCCGATCAGTTACGATTGATGTCACGTTAGCGGATGATTTACCCAAAACAGTTCATCAAATGCACCGACTGATGCCCGAGGTGGATGCATTCGGCATCAAAGTGAAGGCATCTCCAGTGGCTGATTTGAGTTTGCTAGAAGAACTAAGCGTTCCGTATTTTTTCAGGAGTATAACAGTGGCTCAATATGCCGCGTTTAAACCCCAAAAAACGGGGGTATTTATTACCAATTGGCAAGACGTATTTAATAGTGGATTGGTCAATTTTGACGGAATAAAGGATTTTCGACGACGACAAAAAACGTCCTTTATGCAGCTGCGACATCTCTGGAAAGGTACCAAAGCCCCCGCACCGCCGCCGATAGTGAAAATCTTAAAACCTGCATTGGCAACCATTCCCGCTACTACGCTTACGTATCATGCCTTGGTACACAAAGAATATCAATGGTACTTGGCCGATTCACTCTCGGCAAACGTACAGTTTGAGTGGAAATTGGTTCAAATCGGTCGGTTTGAGCAGGCATTGTCCATGAAAGAACTCGGCAATGACCCCAAAATACAGGTCAAAATTCCCGAAAACCCTTCAATGTATCGACTTTATCTTTACGTTGTTGCGGGGTCGACGGTTGTTGATGTGCTCCAAACAACCTTAAATACACCCTTGGTTGTCAATAAAAAACGCCCCATGGACGGAAGTCTTTAGTGTATTACACAGTAAATACACTAAATAACACAAATCGTTGTTCGATTTTTTTGATGGACTCTTTTATGTCTATTAGCTTGATACATAGTGGGTTTGTTCTTTGCAGGCGGACATAAAAACTATTTGCAGTGATGAGTGCAATATTTTGATAAGGGGCTGGCACGGGTTTAGTGATAATAACAGCACACAAAACCCTGCTTGATATGATTGTTGATAATATACTTATTTCGGCCCCAGAGGTTGAGTATCTCACTTCTGCCTCTAACTATACCTACATCTACTTGATGGATGGTACGCGGCTTCTCAGCTCACACAATTTAGGAAGGATAACGACCCATTTGGCGCTTACCAGGGTACACAAAAGGGTTTCGGTCAATAAGACGCACATTTCCAAGGTAAAAGAAGGGGCAATTGTGATGAAATCGGGGTTTGTCGTTGCTCCGTCGCGTAGGATGAAAAGCGTTCTTTTGACACTAAAACTCAAGAAAACGCCCCGCAGTCGTAAACTGCAAGGGGATGGGGTCGTTAAATCGAAAAAGTGAAACATCGTAGAAGGAGCATAATCGAAAAGAATGGCTTTTTAGGAAGCTGGAATATAAATATTAAATTGGGCACCTTTGCCTGGCCTGCCCGTGGCCGTGATGATTCCGTTGTGATTCTCAACGATTTTTTTGACAATTGCCAGCCCGATGCCCGTACCTTGGTATTGTTCACGTTCGTGCAGGCGTTGGAAGACCTCAAATATTCGTTCGCTGTATTGGGGATCAAAGCCGATACCATTGTCGATGACCGTGATGTGGCAATATTTTTTTTCGGGCAAAAGCTTTTCATTCTTCAATTTATCACCGCTTACAACCCGGCTTTTTATCCGTATGTGGGGAGAGCGATTGGGATTTGAGAATTTAAGGGCATTGCCAATGAGATTTTGCATGAGTTGACGAAACTGAAACGTGATGACGGCAGCCGAACCGAGATGGGCTACGTCAATGGTAGCGTGTTTTTCTTGGATGGTTTCGCTCATTTCGGCCACTACCTCCTCAACAATGGAGCGAAGATTTGTACTTTCAAAGTTACGGGCTTCAGTATTAAATCGGGTGAACAACAGCAAATCGTTGATTAGTTGTTGCATTCTCTCGGCAGAATTTAGGATGCGTCTAAAATAATCTTTGCCGCCTGCGGTTAAGTTTTGGCTTTCGTGGTCGTCGATATACCGGGCTAGTAGTTGTATTTTACGCAGTGGTTCCTGTAGGTCATGGCTTGATACATAGGTAAAAGATTCAAGCTCCTTGATAAGTTTCTGAAGGCTTTTGTTTTTTTCCACGAGGCTTGCATTTGCCTCCTTCAATTCTGATGTTCGTTCGGCTACGGCTTTTTTTAGGTCTTCTTTTAGTTTGTTATGCTGTTGAATTTCGGTGTGCGTCCCTACCCACAGCATTGCTGGTTTTCCGTTGTCGGCTTTGTAGGCCAGTCCCCGGCTCAAATGCCACCGGTATTCTCCTTCCTTATTCAATAATCGGTGTTCGAGTTCAAATTCAGTACCAGTAGCAAGCGAGTGCTGCCACTTGCTTTTGTATTCTTCCCACTCGTCGGGGTGGATTATTTTTTTCCATCCCCACTCTTTAAGTTCATCCACCGAAAGCCCGGTATAGTCGAGCCAAACGTCATTAAAAAAGTTGAGATTGCCTTCTTCATCGGTTGCCCATACTTTTTGTGGAATCGAATTGGTGATGAATTGGTAGCGTTTTTGGATTTCTATCCGTGCTTCTTCGGCGCGGGCTTGCTCGGTAATATCTTCAATCGCGAGCAGGATTAATTTCTCCGAATTTCCCGCTTTTATTTCGCGGGCATTCAGCCGCATTCGCCGCTCGCCAATATTATAAAATGTATGCGTTAACTCTAAGTTATCAAAGGTTGATTTTTCGGGAAGAATATTTTCAAGCAGTTCTTTCAGGACGGGTATATCCCAGTCTTTGTGGCCTGTTTCGTAGATTAATTTACCCTCGGTGTCGGCGGTGTTTACCTTGAAGGCATTATAATAGGAAAGGTTGGCGGTTTTTACCCGCAGGTTTTTATCCAGCACCAGCAGGGGCTCGCGTATGGTGGCAATGATACCTTCGGCATAATCTCGGGCGTTCGTTATCTGCTCATTCAGGCTGCTCAGTTCGCGGTTGACCACCGTCAGCTCTTCGTTGGTGCTTTGGAGTTCTTCTTTACCCGTTTCCAATTCTTCGTTGAGGCTTTGCAACTCTTCGTTGCCGCTCAATAATTCTTCGTTGGCGCTTTGAAGTTCTTCGCTCAAGGCCTCTTGGTCTTGCGTAATGGCGCGCATATCTTCGCGGGTTTGGATGAGCTCCTGCTCAAATTGCCGAATGCGAAGGTCTTTATCGTCCAATGCTGATTTTGTCGCTTTCTTGGGGCGGCCTGTCGGAGGGAGCGGGTCAACGGCATTTGTCTCGTGAAAAAGAATCAAATAGTGAGGTTCAGGCGTACCTGGCAGGGGTAAAATTTCGATAGAAATGGTACGTAGGCTGCCATCTGCCCGAAACGGGATAATTTCTTTGATTACCCGAGCATTGTCTTTTTTTGCTTTGTAGAGCAAATTGCGCAGCTCAAACGCCAGCCCGTGTTTGGCCAGAAGTAACAAATTATGGGTAGGTTTGCCAGATGTCTGTTCTAAATAGGGACCAGTAATGCCGCGAAAATGCACAATGTCCATGTCTTCATTGATGACCACTCCGGCGGGCGTATACCGACTGAGAATAAGATCGTCGGCTATTTTTTGAAAATCGGTGCGCATGTTTTCGTTTTTGGAAGTACCAAAACTCAGATTCAACTCGCTCCGTTGGCCAGCCATTGGCATAAACCGGCCAGGGCCTTCTTTGCGAGTAAATACCTTATCGTCTTTGGCGGCGATTGAAAAAAGGTCAGGTACATTGCCGACCGTTTCCAATTTGCCGAGCAATAAATATCCTTTGGGGTTTAATGAATAATGAAATGTAGTAAATGCCTTTTTTTGAAGGTAAGGTTCGAGGTAAATCATCACATTGCGGCAGCTGATTAAATCCATTTTGCTGAAAGGTGGATCCTTTAAAAAATTGTGCGTAGCAAACACGCACATATCCCGCACAGATTTATTGATTTGGTAGTTGCCGTTTTTTTTGAGGAAAAATTTTTGCAAGCGTTCGGCGGTTAGACTTTCCACTTCACTTTTGGAATAGGTACCAATACGCGCTTTGGCAATGGCAGGGTCACTCAAATCGCTGGCAAAGAGCTGGACGCGCTCGGTTGTATTGCCCAAAAACTCGGCCAAACACATGGCCATTGAGTAGGCTTCTTGTCCGGTGCTGCAACCCGCTACCCATATACGAATGGGTTCTCCCGCGCTTTTGTTTTTCAAAATAAGCGGAAAAACCGTTTCGCATAAATAATCAAATACCTGCGGGTCTCGAAAAAAAGAGGTGACGGGAATCAATAAATCTTGGTATAAAGCATCTTGTTCCTGTTTGTTGTCCTTTAACAAAACCAAATAGGCGGCGGTATCTTCATTTTTGTTAATGGCCATTCGGCGCAGGATTCGGCGGCGGACGGTCGTTTGTTTATAATACGTAAAATCAGTTCCTTTCCGGATGCGCAGTACTGTAAGGATTTGTTTGACCACCTCCTTTTCAGTTTCTTCGGCATTGGGGTCTTGGGCGGTGTCTGAGCGAAGAATCCGAATGATGTCCAACAGTTTTTGGGGGATTTCGTCGGGCGGTAGAATAAAATCAACCACCCCGGCCTGTACGGCGCTTTTGGGCATACCCTCATAGGCGGCCGATGCTTCATCCTGCGCAAACGTGATGCCTCCGTGGTCTTTAATGGCCTTCAGCCCCCCCGTGCCGTCGCTGCCCGTGCCCGACAACACAACGCCGATGGCGTGGCTTTGGTGGACTTCAGCCAGAGAGGTGAAAAAAATGTCAATGGGGAGATTGAGCTCGTTTTTTTGGGTTACGCGCGGACTCAATTGCAATATTCCGTCGTTGGCCACCAGCATCTTATTGCTGGGCAAAATATAAATATGGTCAGGCTCCACCTTAATGTCGTCGGAGATTTCTACGACGGGAATGCTTGTTACTTTTTGTAGTAAATCAGGCAGCAGGCTTTCGTGATTGGGGGCTAAATGCTGCACGAGTACGTAGGCGATTCCTGATTTTTCGGGAATGGCTTTGAGTAATTTTCGGAAGGCCTCCAATCCGCCTGCTGATGCGCCAATACCCACTACAGGGAACAAATTGGTGGACAACACTTTTTCATCAGCTTTCATACGCTCATTATCTTTCTCTGCATAAAATAAAATCCTTTTTGGCGGGCTGTACCTGCCTTTGTTCTTCCGACATGAGAAGCAACTGCTCAATCACCCGCGTCAGCTTCTTAAAATCGGTTGGCTTCTGAATGTAATATTGTGCCCCTTTATGATACAGTTCGTCTACCTGCACGGGGTATATCGAAGTCGAGAAGATAATGATGGGTAGGGATTGCCATTGAGGCATTAGCTTGATTTCCGTTAAGCATTCATGCCCGTTTTTTCGGGGCATATTTAGGTCTAAAAAAATCAGGTGGGGGAGGTCGCCTTGATGTTCTTGCAGCCACTCGATGAGCTGTTGCCCGTTTGTGACCGTGGTAAGCTCAACGGCAACGGGAATTTGGTCCAGCGCTTCCCGAAAGAATAAACGATCGTCGGCATCGTCATCAGCCAGTAAAAGACGTAACGGTAGAGGAGTCATAAATTGAGAAAAGGTAATTTGAAGCGGGGCAATGAGTGAGTTACAAATGGCTTCATTAATCTACGTTGCCGTAGGGTTAATTCCAGAACCTTAATTCCCATTATTGTATAAATGTAACCTTTTTATTTGATTTTCAAAGATTTATCCGATAATAGTTTTGCTTAAACAGCATCAATTTTGGCTTTAAAAAGCAAAAGCACCTAACATTGCTGTTAAGTGCTTTTGTGATGTGGGCCCAGTAGGGCACGATCCTACGACCCCCTGATTATGAGTCAGATGCTCTAACCAACTGAGCTATGGGCCCGAGCTAAACATACATGCACAACTCTCTCTATATAAGCTACTTACAAAAATCGCTAATTCTCTCTTCCTAACTGGAATTGGAGCTATAGGTGATTTCTGTGTATCAAATTGTGTATCAAATTTTAGCTATGTTTTTAACACTATGAAAGCACATACTCCTACGGCAGAAGTTGTATTGGATAACAGAAAAGCCAAGCAAGATGGCACATACCCCCTAAAATTGAGAGTTACCTTCAATAGAATAAGGAAGTATTACAATGTAGCATTGCCCTCATTAAGTGAAGCAGATTTCAAGAAACTTGACTCCTCCAAGTTGCGTGACCCATTTCTAAAAGATGTCAAAGTCAATATCACTGCCACAGTATCTAAAGCCCAAAGTATCTTTACCCAACTAAGCCCCTTTTCCTTTGATGACTTTGAAAAGCTATTTTTCCCAAAAGAGGAAGGTGCAAATCCTGCCAATGTTTATTCTACCATTGAATTATATGTCAAAAAATTAAGGGAAGAAGGCAGAGTTGGTACAGCCAGTTCCTATGAGTGTACCCTGAATTCACTTCAAAATTTCAAAAAGAAACTTAGGTTTGAGGATATAACTCCAGACTTTCTCAATAGTTATGAAAGATGGATGCTGACCAATGGTAAATCTTCTACAACAGTGGGTATATACTTACGCAGTTTAAGAACCATTTTTAACCAAGCAATTGAAAAAGGGCTGATTGGAAGAGAAAAATATCCCTTCAAAAAATCAAAATATCAGATACCGGCTGGGCAGAATATCAAAAAAGCACTCACCATGAATGAGTTAAAGAAGATTTTTGAGTATGAAGCCCTTCCTGACAGTATGGAAGCCAAGGCAAAAGACCTTTGGATGTTCTCCTACTTATGTAATGGTATCAACATTAAGGATATTTGCAGGCTAAAATTCTCAAACTTGGATGGTGATAGATTGGTGTTTTACAGGGCTAAAACTGAAAATACCAAAAAGAGCAACCAAAAGCCCATTGTTGTTTATTTGGGTGCAGATGCCAAAGTGATTATTGCCAAATGGGGTATTCCTGACCAATTGCCGAATAATTACATTTTCCCTATTTTGCATCCCAACATTACCCCTGAGAGGGAAAGAGCATTGGTCAAAGATCTGACAAAGCAGATCAATAAATACATGAAGCGTATAGTGGAGAAATTAGGTATAAGTAAACCTGTAACTACTTATGCTGCAAGGCATAGCTTTTCGACTGTACTTAAACGCAGTGGGGCTCCTATTGAGTATATTTCTGAGAGTTTGGGGCATAACAGCCTCAAAACCACAGAACATTACCTTGATAGCTTTGAAGATGATGTAAAAAAGAAGTACTCTAATCTGTTAACGCTATTTAAAGAAAATTAAAAACATGGAAGAAAGGAGGTATTTTTTAAATATTTATAGGGATTTATTCGAATTACCCGAGAATCATGTCTTAGATGAAATTGAGCTACAATATGCCGACTTATTAGATAGATATAATGAGGAAATAGATGACTCATCTAATCCATTTCCTCCTTTGAAACCTCTAATATCTCAAGTTTTCAATGATAAAATTACCCCTATATATATTGAGATGGATGACTGGTTAGCCACCTTGCCAATTGAAAAACAGCAGCAGGAAGCTAGGTCTCTATTAAGTCAGGTATTATATTATATTCAAAAAGCAAGTACCTATACACTCAAAAGCTATTCTTTAGAAGGCAGGGAGTGGTTATTAAGTGAAACCCCTTTGAATACAAAATATCCTTTTGTGATGGAGTCTCTTCAGGGTATTGAAAATATGCTAAAAACAAAATATTTGTTTACAGTTCAGCAAACCTCTTCGCATGAGTTATCGGGCTATGAAAATAAAAAAATTGACTTTAAGCTTCAAAAGAATCAAGTTGCCATGCTATTTCTTGGCCTTAAAGCAGCAGGAATAATTAACAAAAAAACTTCAAACTATGAACTTGCTAAATTTTTAGAAGCTAATGTGACATATAATCACAAGGAGCTATCTGATGTTGAAACACTTATTAGCCAAATTATTAATGAAAGTACTAGTACAGAGAAAGCATATAGTGAATTAAAAGCAAAACTCAATAATATTACCCTTCCACAAAAAGACAATGCAGGGTAATTTGCTAACAATCAACGAGTTACACAGGACAAGTAAAAAGTAAGTAAAAAGTAAGTATCCTATTCTTCCCAACAAAGCAGTCTACTTTTGACCTAAATTTAAAACGTCAAAAGAATGACAAGTAATATAAGATTAATCTCCCCTTCAGAGCTGGAATCGCTCATTGTACAAGCCGTCAACCAAGCGTTCAACGCTTATGTTTACATTCGGAACAAAGATGATGCTCTAAATTCCTCTCCCGAGCTTATGGGCACTGCTCAAGCTGCTGTTTTTCTAAATATCTCAGAGGCTACTCTTTACAAATACACCAGTATGAGGCTTATCCCATTCAAAAAAAGAAGCCAGAAGTTGTATTTTTCAAAGAAAGACCTTCTGCAATGGCTTGAAGTAGGCCCCAACCCCCTGTAAATAATTTTAATCTTAAAAGACAAAAAAAACATGAAAATTAAACTTAAAGAGCTATTGAAAGACTCATATTCGATGAAAGAAACAGCGGAGCTATTAGGTTTCAAAAATAGGGCAATGATGTTTAGCTTTTTACGGAGGTACAATATCATTAATGGGTCATTACCTGCTCGTGAATTTTTAATTATGGAGTATTTTGACGTCCAGAACTATAAAATTAGAAATAGGAAAGGGGAATGCTTTAAGGCTGTTCCACTAATTAGAGTTACTCAGGCAGGAGTGAAATTCATAGAAGATTTACACCACTTATTAACAAAAGACCAGTATGCACCACATTTTACCCAAAAATAAGCAACTCACCAAACAAAATATCTTGGCCGCTACTAACGGTGGCCTTGCTATTTTTAGCCATTATATTACTGATTTTGAACAACCTAAAAAGACTTTTAAGGCTATTTTTAGAAAGGATGAGCACCCCTCTGCCAATGTGTTTCAGGGGCAATCAGGCGAATATCTATACAAGGATTTTGCAGAAGAGAAGCCAATGAATGCCATTGATTTTGTAATGAAATTGCAGAAGGACTGCTTTCCAGAGGCACTCCAACGCATCAATAAAGATTTAAAACTTGGTTTTGAAAAAGATAACGAAACAATCGAGTATGGGGGTAACTTCGATTATTGGAAGCAGTTTGAGGGTGAAGAAATGAAAAGCGATATTAACGAAACCTTAGCTGCTTACTCTATTAGTTCAGTAAAAAGTTTCACTACACGCAAAGGGAACAAGATAATTGCGACAGCATCCAATCCAATTTTTGCATTTAAGTTGGCAGAGGGATATAATAAAATGTACCGCCCATTGGAACAAAACCGAAGGTATAAGCATCAGTATATTGGTAAACGTCCACTCGATTATCAAAACATCTACGGAATTGCTCAACTTCCAGCCACCAGCCACACAATTTTGATTGTTGAGGGATTGAAAGACTGCATCATAGCTAATGCAAACCTAAATCAACATCAAATTTACGCAGTTGGGATTGATAACGTAAGTACCCACATAAAACCCGAAATGCTCCAATTTCTTCGTTCCAAGTGCAGATTTTTGGTTCTTTGTCTTGATACCGATGAAATAGGTCTGAAAATGTCATCATTGAAAGCTCAACAGTACGGGTTGCGAAATTTTATCCTGCCCTCATTGCTCACCCAAAATGGAGGGAAGGACATCAGTGATTGGTTTAAATTAAAATTGGACGAGCAGTTGTTATTGAATGCTTTGGGAGAAGCGATTTCTTGCCCTGAACCCACTCCCAAACAACAATTAGTTTTGGACGAGCTTTTAACCAGATTAAATGCTACCGAACATCAAGTAGCGCAGTTATCAACACAACCAATCGTGTTTTCACCTCCCTTGATAAGCTTAGGAAATTTACCGATAATAAGACGGGGTACTATCAACATTATCCAAGGGAAATACGGTAGCCACAAATCAAGGCTAGCAGAATTGTTTTGCAGTTACCTGTTAACCAACAAAACCGATTGTTTGCACTACTATTTGCACTTTGAAAAAACAGACGAGGCGATTACAGTAGTGTACATTGATACAGAGCGAAACCTCAAAGAAGAGCTGCCAGCAGCTATTCAATCTATAAAAGAAAAAGGGTGTTATGGAATCCACGAAACCCCCAAAGATTTTCGGTTCACCTCTATCAAGCAAATTGAACGACATAAACGTTTGGGGGCTGTCAAGTCTTTTATCGAGCAAGTGAGAGAACAAACTGCCCACACAATGTTTGTTTTACTTGATGTGGTTACAGATTGTGTTGCAAACTTCAATGACCCCAAAGAGTCCATGAAGTTGTTTGATTATTTGGGAAACCTGTGTGATAATTACGATGCTACCTTCTTACTGGTCATTCACCAAAACCCAGGAAGTGAAAAAGCAAGGGGACATACAGGTACGGAAGCAGCCAATAAAGCATCTACTGTTATGCAAATTGGTTTTGAACAAGAAGGGTCTGACTTACTTGCGCTCAAATTTCTTAAACTACGAGCTGCAAAACGTCCATCTACAATTCATTTGGTATACGATGAAACTATCAGAGGGCTGGCATTAGCGCACGAAGAAATGCTCCAACAGCTCACTTCTGAACGACCTCAAGTAGCAGAGGGGGGAGAGGTCGCTGAAGAATTAGGTAGGTTATTATGTCCCTCACTTTCTCAAAAGGAGCTTTTGCAACAGTTAAGACAGCGGTTTGAATGTTCGGATAATACGCTAAAGAATCGTTTAGAGGAAATTGCTGAGAAACAGTTGAAGATAACTAATAAGCAAGGTGTTTTCTGCAAACTTAGCATCAAAGCGGCAAGTGGGAAACCGACTGTCTATGAACTCCAAGTGATAGAATAAAATCTTAGTATAGAGGCCGTAGCACCCATACAAGCCCAACTAAAACAGCAGTTAACTACAACTAACTTGTTGTCTTGGTTGGGTTATTGTTATATTTCTATCATTGCTTCAAGGTTCGGTATTAGGCAGGGCTTCCTCACAAATATTAAATACCTGTAAATCAATGTTTTAATATTATACATAAATTACTTGTTTGTCATTAAAATAGCTAGATAAGTTACAAAATTCAGGTTTCATATACAATAAATCCTAGAAAGGCTCTTGTTAGCTTTGGTTTACAAGTACTTTGCCATTTTTATGAGAAAACCCTGTATTTTTCCCTTAATGGTATGTGCGGCCCCTGTTGAAGCTTACTGTGACTTCGTGTTAGGGCCTGACTCGAAGGCTGAGTAAGCAGTTTTGACGATTTAATCGTCGGTCATGTTCTGTAGAGCCACCCCTAAATTTGGAGTTATAGTATCCCATTCAGAACGCTTCAGGTACCGTTTGATAACTATTTTATGGAATTGACATAAAAAAGATGAATGTTTGCCTTTATTAAGTATATAAACCACGAAGGCACTTTAACCTTAAATTAAATGGTATTTATTTTCCCTTTTTGGAAGTGTATACGCAATAAAGTTGCGTATATAAATGTACTTGCAACGTTTCACACTTTTTAATTTGCTACTATGTTCAATGCTCCATTTTCCTTTGAAGGTCGTATTCGAAGAACAGAATACGGATTGAGTGTAATTATCTATTCAACAATATATGGCATTTTAAGTGCGATAATTTCACCATCTAATAGCGGGAGCGGTGGAGCGGAGGTAATACTTCTCATTCTTATAATCCCAATGCTTTGGTTTTTTTGTGCACAAGGAGCAAAAAGATGCCATGATATTGGTAATAGTGGTTGGATGCAATTAATTCCATTTTATGGATTGTGGTTGATTTTTCAAGATGGCGAATCTGGGACAAATCAATATGGCCCTAATCCCAAAAGTATTCAAACAAGCAATACATCATCTTCACAGCCAAATCCAACAGATGGAGGGTATCAAGGAGGCTATAGTGGCGGACATAACAATCAAGGCAACATCAGCCAACAAAATCCATCCAATAACACCAATACAGGAGAATATAAGAGTGGTGATTTATATAATTAATTAAAGTGAGCCATGTTTGACCTTCGTAATTTAACTATAAGTAGTACAAACCCCTGTTTAATAGTCTATCTAATAGACCAAAGTGGTTCGATGAATGAAAAATTTGGGAACGCTTCTCACACCAAAGCAATTGAACTCGCCAATGCTATCAATGATGTAATATATGAAGTTGGACTTCGATGTATTAGTGGTGGTGGAGAATTAAAAAACCGATTTGAGTTAGCTATTATCGGATATGGAAAAGATGGACAAAATGGGGTACAGTCCGCATGGGAAGGGGCTTTGACCAATAAATGGGTAGTGTCTATTAAAAATATTTTTGATTATCCACTAGTTGTCGAAAATGACAAACCTATATGGATAAAACCTTACTCCAATGGCGCAACCCCAATGACAAAAGCATTTGAAAATGCAAGGAGACTTTGTACGGACTGGATACAATGGGGTAATCACAGAGATTGTCATCCTCCTATAATTATCAATATCACTGATGGGGAGGCTACTGATGCAGGTAATGGCTTTAATTTCCTAAGAAATGAAATAGAGCAAATAAAAGCCTTATCCACCAATTATGGTACGGTCAATATCTTAAACATTCATATCTCATCAAGAATAGGTGATAGAATTCTGTTTCCGACTGAATTGAGAGACAATAATGATAAGTTTGCTCAATTACTTTTTGAAACAGCTACTCCTCTCAATGAAAATATGATTCGGCTTGCTCAGAACAGAGGTTACAATCTTCAGTCAAATGCAAGAGGATATATTTTCAACGGTAATGCTACCGATTTAATCAATTTCTTAAATATCGGTTCTAACCCAGTGTAATGGCTCTAAAAATTCTTCAATTACACAAAAGAGCATCTTATAAGTACAATTATATACAAGATAAGTATGCTTACTCACAGGAAACCAGATGCTATGCTATCGCTGATGGTGCTACCCAAAGTTTTAACCCAGAACTATGGGCAGACCTCATAACAAAAAGATTTATTGAAAATCCAGCATTTGAACCTGATGCTTTGATTGGGCTTTTTAAGAGCTGTGCCGAAGAATTTTCAAAACTAAAGTACGAGTTTAGTCCTAACCCTGCCATTGCTTCACTTGAAAGGGACAAGCTAAAAAGAGGGGCAACATCTACGTTCATTGGTGCCATAATTAAGAATGATAATACATTGTCAATTATTAGCTGTGGAGATTCAAACACTTTTATTCTAAGGTCAGATAAAATCATATCATTTCCCTCTACATCTTTAGATGAGTTAGACGAAAAAAAGCATTTTTTGAATACCGCTAAACTATCTGATAATGAAATAAATAAGGATTTTTTTGTCCAGCATGTCATTCATCTTCAACAAGGTGATACCATAATTTTGGCCAGTGATGCCCTCAGTAGGTTGATGTTGAAAAACCCCAGTACTTGTAATACTCTACTGCAAATCAACGATTTTGAAAATTTACACACATTTTGTTTAGAACAGTGGGAACAAAGGTGGCTCGAAGAAGATGATATAACTGCAATTATAATTCAAGATATTCATTCTGAGGCTGTTCAAGAAATATTCCCACCTACTGATTTTAGCTTCCCAAAAGAGAAAGAGTTTGAGTTTATTCCCTCAGAATTAAACTACTACAATAACGAACTAACAGGTAATGATATGCAACAACTGTTTCAAGAAATTACTCGACTAAGACAGGATTTGTCTGAAATCAGGAAAGATTCCAAACTTCAAAAAACACTTTTGATAATTTGCGTAGGGCTAATAACTATCCTTAATCTATTTTTTCTATACAATAATTTTCAAAACAAAGAAGAAGAGAAAATTAAACGCTTAGAAAGTCAAGTACAGGATTATGAAGCGAAAGTAGAAGAAAAAATTACTGAGATTAAGAAACTTAAAGACAAAATCGAAAACTCCGAAAAGAAGACCAGTACAGATAAAATACAACAGGATACCCAAATTGATACTATCCAAAACGGTTTGAAAAAAGAAACAGTAAAACCCAAAAAGCATAAAAACTAATGTTTCCGAGCGTTTCTGAATATAATCAGGTGATTCAAAGTAAAGGAGGTACTTCGTTAAAAACGCTGTCAAATTTAACTTTCATACCTTCAAGAATCACACCTATCAAGATTTACTCGTATGGTAGTGGGGCTTTTGCTGTGGTTTTCAAAGCAAAAGACGAATTAGATAATAAATATGCGATACGTTGTTTTACAAGTGCTGAAAATGATAAAATAGAACGATACCGAGAAGTTTCTTCTTATCTGAGAAAAATTGACACCACTTGGCAAACAGAATTTGAACTATTAGAGGCAGAAATCAAAGTAGGAAACAGGGGCTATCCAATTATTAAAATGGATTGGGTAGAAGGAGAGTTGTTGAATGATTATATCGGACATAAACTTCATGATAATAAAGCACTTACCGAACTGCAAAAACAACTTGTTGAGGTTAGCAAAAGTTTGGAGAAGCATAAAGTTGGACATGGAGACCTACAATGTGGAAATGTTATCGTTAGCAAGAATGACGGAGGTGAGAGTGTAGTCAAATTAATAGATTATGATGGAATGTATGTCCCTCCACTTTCGGGAAAACACAGCCTTGAGAGAGGATTAACAGAATTCCAACATCCCGAACGTTCACATCTTGACTATAATGAGAAAATAGACAGGTTTTCATTTTGGGTGATTATTTGTGCCATAGAAGCATTAAAATACGATAAAAGTCTATGGTTAGAAGTGATGCAAGGAGGTTTCAATACATTGCAAAACACATTATTTATTGGTCAAGATTTTATAGACTTTGATAATTCTGCGCTTGTTCAACGTCTCTCCAGGCTTAATAAGCCTTCTCTATCATTTTACTTGTCAAAGCTGAGAGCTTTTTGCGATTCATTGCCAGAAAATGTGGAGCAGATAACAATGTTTAAAAGCCCTAATCAAGAACAAGGCAATAATGACTTTACCGAACCCATAGCTACGCAACCTAAAACTGATTTTATAAAAATACTTTCTAACCCTTCGGGGGCTACCATTTTTAATAGTGCTTTTCAAAAAATTGGTACCACCCCTTGTGTCTTAGATAAAGATGAATACACTGCTAAAACTCTTAGATTGAAGTATGAAGACCAATACACTACTGTTTTTATTAATAAAAATCAGTCAGAAATATGGATTAACTTTCAACAAAAAAATCCACCTATAATAATAAAAACTCAACAACCTGTACCTGCTCCGCAAGATAATGAATGGGTAAAAGTAGTTATATTTGTAATTGCATTTACTGTCATTGTGCTTGCCATAATAAGTTTAGGAAAAAAACAAGAAAACATAGTCTATCCTCCTACAACAGACTCCACTTTGGTTGCCAATGACATAAGTGTTGCTGTTGATACTACTGCTATATTAGTTGATACTACTGCTATATTATCTGATGCACCACCTAATAATTTTGCTGAACTTGATACGTCTGCCGTTGATACTGCTGTATCATCTGGCACACTATCTAATAATACTACTGCCGAAGAAATAAGCATGATATTCTTGTTAGCCTTGAATAATGCAGATTGCGAAAGAGCTTGGCAAGTAACTTATAATCCATTTTGGGAGAAAAAAGGGAAGGCATGGTTTTGTTCATCCCAAGCTTTTGGAGGTGTAAATAAGGTAGAAATTACAGAAGTAACTGAAGTTAGTAATGATGGGCTAAAAGCCATTGTGCATGCAAAATACTATGCATCAGATACATATAATGGAGCAGGATATTATGACCAATACTTTGACTTGACAAAACTTAATAACAAATGGTACATTGTAAAAATTATAAATAGTAACTAATTTTCTACCACTGCAGAACAATCGCACATTTTTAATCAGATTGTCTATCATTTTTGTTCTAGTTTGAGCTACAAACCAGTCCAAAGATTTAAGCAGTTAGGAACAAGGCTATAGTTTACAGAAGCCAATCAAAATATATAAAAGTGTTTTGCCTTGGTTGTCTGGCTACTTTTGGTTAACATTTAAGTAATGTTACAACGTATTATGCCAGTTACCAAACATAATTACCCAACACGCTCTAAGAAAATAAAAAGTGGATATTTTACGTAGATAATTTGGAAAGTTAAATTTAAAATGTGTAACATTTTAGTACAAAGAATTCTATAATTCTAAAAAAATAGAAATATGAATATATTTTACACAAAAAAGTAGAATTAACGACACAAAACTATATAAAAATTAACAAAATAATATATTTCTGATTTAAATTTTGGTATAAGTTAAGACTAGGCAACTTCATAAAATTTAAAATAATAATATTTTATCACAGAAAATATCAAGTAAAAATATGAGTAAACACAAAATACAAATAAATGAAATATTTAGCCATGAAAACATAAGTATACGTTCGTTTACTGTATGTAAAAACAATGGTTTAAAGGACTTAAAATCAATATTAAACTATTACAAAAAAAATAAAACCTTTATTAATCTTAGAAACTGTGGTAATAAATCCAACAAAGAACTAATTACGTTATGTATAAAATACATTGAAAATGAAAATGCAATCAACATTCTTCCTATAAAGGAAAATATTTTTACAGAAACAATCTCAATAGAAGAAATAATCGATTATGAAAATATAAGTATACGTTCATATAACGTATGTAAAAGCAACAGCTTGAGGGATTTAAAATCACTTTTAGAATATTATCAAAATAACAAAACCTTTTTAAATCTTAGGAACTGTGGTAGTAAATCCAATGAAGAACTAACAAATTTATGCTTAAAGTACATTGATAAAGAAAACATTACCAAACTCACCGTTCCTACAAGAGAAAACCCTTTTGTTGCATTAATATCCACTCTAACAAGAAGCCAAAGAGAAGTAATTAATAGTTTTATAGAAAGCAATTCAAATAATCTTTCAAATAGAAGCAAAAATGCAATAGTTTCATTTCTAAAAGGTAATCTAAAAATCAGAAATGTAAGTGATAATATATTAACAAATGATCAATTTTCAATTAAAGATATTAAAAATGTTGGAACAAAAACAACAAACGAAATTGAACAATTTATTGATTCAATAAAGGTTTTTATTGAAATAGTAGGCAAAGTTGAAAATGAAAGCAAATTAATTGCTCTAAAAAACAAATTTTACATAAATAAAACATTTCTTATATCTGAAATACCAAATGAAATACTTGAAAATTTATCAATTTTTAATTTAGTAGATTTCCTAATCAAAAATAATGCTTTATTTAAAAGTCATCAAAATATTGTTTTTCAGAAATCGGTTAAAATATATAAAGATCAACAAGAACTAACTTTAACACAAGTTGGTAAAGATTTAAACATAACAAAAGAAAGAGCTAGGCAAATAAGAAAAAATTGTTTAGATGAAATGTTTAACAAACTTCAATTTATCAAAAATATAGATGAAAATCTACTCCAAAAATACGGAATTGACATAAATCAAGACTTTATTAGAATTGACGAAGATTTAAACTATAGCATAAATACACTCAATAAAACTAACTTTTCAAATGAATTTAACTTATTCATAATTTTTATCTACATTTCTAAAAATTTTGAACTTATTGGGAATATTGAAGACGTATTAGAGCCTAAATATATTAAACATAGGAATCGCCATAATTGGAAGAACTTTTATTTAGTAAATAGAAACATAAGTAAAGAATTTGATTTTAATGCATTAGTCGATGACATTAATGGCAGATTAAATGAACGTATTAATGATACTTATAGCTTTAACTTTCTAAGTTATTTAACAAACTTTTTAAAAACAGAAAAAAAAATAATATTGCCAATAATTTTATCAATTTCAGAAAAAATAATTAATCAAGAGTTTGAACTTTACTTAGATCTTTACGAAACATTAGTATTTAAAAGAAATACAGTAAAACAAGTTACTGAATATGCAATAGAGGTTTTAGAAAAAATCGGTATTCCATCTAAAATAGAAGTAATATATAATTTAATTCAAAAAGATTACCCTG